>JAYPXF010000055.1:8690-23397 GCA_038154405.1 Verrucomicrobiales bacterium
GCTTGGTACCGTTTGGTTGAGCTAGCCGATGAGACAGGCTTCCTGCGTTTCGGAAAAGCGACCGGACCACGGAAAAGCGACGTGGAAATCTGGCGGATCGTGATCCATGGCGTGGGCGATGAATTCGAGTTTACCGCAAACCAACAGCCGTTTGATGCAAACTGGGATCAGGATACCGGCGTGGCGAGCTTCCTTTTGGAGAATTGCCCGGACGAATTCACGATCCGCTGGCAATAGTTCAGCTGATTCTCTAGGCTCACTGCATGGATCAATTGCTCAAACTGCTTCGTGACGATGCTTCCCTTCAGCCCGCACAACTGGCGCCCATGCTGCAGATGTCCGAGGTGGAGGTCGCCGCGAAGATCAAGAAGTTGGAGGATGACAAAACGATCTTGGCCTATCATGCCGTGCTGAATGAAGAAAAGCTGGAGGTCGACGATGTCCGCGCCGTGATCGAGGTGAAGATCACTCCGGAACGCGGCGGCGGCTTTGATCGCATCGCGGAACGAGTCGCCAAATACAATGAGGTGAGCACGTGCTACCTGATGTCCGGTGCGTATGATCTGTTGGTGGTCGTTGAAGGAAATGATCTCAAGAAGGTCGCCAGCTTCGTCTCTGAGAAACTCGCGACCATCGAAGGCGTTCTTTCGACCGCCACTCATTTCATGCTCAAGACCTACAAGCAACAGGGGGTGTTGATGCACGGCGAGAAGAACGAGGAACGACTCGCGGTTTCGCCCTGACTGTGGAGGGGCTTCGCTTGGTGGTGAGCTTGGTCGAACCGGCTCCGTCGATGTCGGTAGCCACGAACGTGAGCAAGTAGACTTGCGCGGTGATCTCTCATCGGCTCGCTCACGCTCGCAACTACATCTTTCCGTCCGACTCAATAACTGGTGAACAGCTCCACCACCACGGTGGGACGATGTGTGCGGATCAGATCCGGGTCGAAGTTCAGCCAAGCGAAGCGCGTCTCCTGGAAATAGCGGCTAAGGTACGGGATCAGGGCGATCCCGAAGGAGTTGTTGAACACGATGGCGGATTCCAATTCGCCTTGTGGACAGCGTAACAACAGGACCTTGTCCTGCGCCCCGGTCAGGTTGATCGCATGAACAACCGGCGGCTGGTTGTCAATTGTCACCACGTTGCGGCTCTCTGGGAGCACGGGCCTTACGTAGGTTTCCGATATTTGTTTCTCGATGCCCAATATGCGGGCCTCGTTGCCCGGATCGCAGGGAAAGGAGTCGAACGTCACCTTTTCTCGGTAAGGCAACGGAAGCCCCGGCATGCTTGTTCGGAGTTCGCGCAGAACTTCTTCAGCCGCGATATAGGCACCGAACTCGGACCAGTGGGAATCGGTTTTGAAATAGACAGGACCATCGTTTCTCCTATCACGCATCGGTCGGATCAGGTCGATGGGACGGATGCCGTCCGCCTTGGTCACCCAGTAACGATGCCACTCCGAAACCTCACCGGGAGTGCCCATCTGACGGCGCACGCGATCCGGGAGATACTCATGATACACACTGGCCTTGCTGGGGACGATCAGCGGGAGATAGATGATTCCCATTTGTCGGCAGATCTCGTGCTTGCGTTCCGCCTCTTCAAGCGAGTGACGCAGGGTGGCGGGAGGAGCGCCAAAGTCAGCCTCTTTTCTGCGGTAGTTGAAATTGAACAACCATCCGTCAAGACCTTGGCGAGTCAGCGATTGATTGCCGGCATTGCCGTTGAGCGAACGCATCGCGCGGTGGTTCAATCCCGCCAGCCGGTTGCGCAGTGCGAAATTGGCTGCGAAGTAGTGTTTCAGATCGGGCTGAAGCGTGAGGATGTCATTGAGGTTTTGCGGAAGCGGAAACTCCTCGTCCCGATGCCACAGCACGGTCAGTGCCGGAACCAGCAAAAGTGTCAGGAACAGCCTCGCAAGCCATGGACCGGGCCGGTCATTCGATTGCTTTGTTGGTGCGGGCGGCATGTTGCTAGAAACGGAAATACAGGAACGGCACGTAGGTGCTGGCGGCGATGCGAAAGCACGAGACGACAAACAGACAGATACAGGTCAGATCCGCGCTGGCATGCCAATGTTTCAAACGGTTGATCCGAGTTGATCGTTCTGGTCTCGAAATCACGATCGCACACGCGCGTGAACGAATCCACGGCAGCAAGGCTCCGGAACCGATTGCCGCCAAGAGCCAGACGACGGCCACTTCCGGCGTCAGATAGTCCGCCGTCTCAACATAGTTGTGAGAACCGAAGCCCACGCCAAACATCGCGAGTACATAGGCAATCGCGTCGCTCACGTTCTGACTGCGAAACAGCACCCAACCGATCAACACCAATGCGATCGTGAGGATCCGACCGAATACCACTGGCACGCAGATCCCTTTGAAGATTCGTTCCAGCACCAACAAGGCACCGTGAAAAATACCCCAGAGTATGAAGGTCCAGTTCGCGCCATGCCATAGTCCACAGAGCAGGAACACCACTGTCAGATTGAAGTAGGTCCGGTTCCCCGACGAGCGATTTCCACCGAGCGGGATGTAGAGGTAGTCACGAAACCAACGCGACAGGGTCAGATGCCAGCGTCGCCAGAAATCCGTGATGGAGCGGGCCAGGTAGGGATACCGGAAATTCTCCGGAATCTTGAACCCGAACATCCGCCCCAACCCGATCGCCATGTCCGAGTATCCGGAAAAATCGAAATAGATCTGAAACGCGTAGCAGGTCACCCCCAGCCACGCGACGGGTATGGTGAGGTCTTCCACTGGCAGGGCGAAGATGGCGTCGGCCGGAATGGCCAGCGTGTCCGCGACGATCACCTTCTTGCCGAGACCGATGACGAAACGACGAATTCCCAACACCGTCTTTCGTCGGGAGAGGGTGCGCTCTGTCAGTTGCCGGGCAATCTGCGAGTAGCGGACGATGGGGCCGGCCACCAGTTGCGGGAACAACGAGATGTAGAGGGCCAGATCGGTGAGTCTGCGTTGCACCTCGCAGGTGCCACGGGATACGTCAAACAGGTAGGAAATGGCCTGGAAGGTGAAGAACGAGATGCCGATCGGCAGTTCCGGATTTGGGGAGACGATCGTGCGCAACCCAAAGTGTGCAAGCCAGGGGTTGAGTTCCGACAACAACCAACCGGCGTATTTGAACCATCCCAGCAGGCAGAGATTCGCGCCCACACCGAGCCAAAGCAGGGGGGGGTGCATCCATCGTCCGCCGTACCGGTTCAGACTGAGGCCGAATCCGTAGTTGATGCCGATGGATGCGAGGAGGAGGAGCGTATTGGCCGGCTCGTCCCACGCATAAAAAAGGATGCTCGCGAACGCCAAGGCCGCATTGCGGACGCGAATCGGAAGAAGTGGGTAGAACAGCAGCAACAACGGCAGGAACAGGAAGAGAAAAACCGGTTCGCTGAATGCCATTTGGGTCGTGGTGTTATCATGGCCGACCGCTCTTTTCAAACCCGGGGGAAGAATCGGCCAAGCCGCTCGACGGAACTCTGAAATCCATCTATGTTCGGAGCCATGACGGAAGCGGAAATGTTGTCAGTGCCGGACGAACAGGGACATTTTGGTCCCTACGGCGGCATGTTTGTGCCTGAGACCCTGTTTCATCCCTTGCAGGAATTGGAGCAGGAGTATGCCAAGGCGCAGGAAGACCCCGAATTTCAGCGCGAGTTCGAGTATTATCTGCGCGAGTTCGTCGGGCGTCCGACCCCACTCTATCACGCTGAGCGGCTGACCCGCGAATTGGGAGGGGCCAAGATTTATCTCAAGCGCGAGGATCTCCTCCACACCGGCGCTCACAAGATCAACAACTGCATCGGACAGGTGCTGCTCGCCAAGCGCATGGGCAAGACGCGCGTCATCGCGGAAACTGGTGCCGGTCAGCATGGTGTCGCCACGGCCACGGTAGCTGCGATGTTTGGTCTGGAATGCGTGGTTTACATGGGCGCCGTGGATTGCGAACGACAGAAGCTCAACGTGTTCCGCATGAAGATGCTCGGTGCCAAGGTCGTTCCCGTGAAAGCCGGGCAACAGACGCTCAAGGAAGCCATCAGCGAGGCAATGCGCGACTGGGTGACCAATGTCCGCAGTACACACTACATTTTGGGAACCGTGTATGGTTCGCATCCGTATCCGATGATGGTGCGGAACTTTCATCGTGTGATAGGTGACGAAGCGCGGCGGCAGATGTTGGAGCAGGAAGAGCGTCTGCCCGATCTGCTTATCGCCTGCGTTGGCGGCGGTTCGAATGCGATGGGACTCTTTTACCCGTTCCTCAAGGATGAATCAGTCAAGATGCTCGGAGTCGAAGCCGGCGGTGAAGGGATTTAATACGGCAAGCACGCAGCCCGTTCCTATCTTCTGCAAGACGACCATGGCCAGATACAATTGACCCACAGCGTCTCGGCCGGACTGGACTACGCCTCGGTCGGCCCGGAACACGCATGGCTGCGCGACAAGGGCAGGGTGGACTACACGTATGCCACCGACAAACAGGCATTGGATGCGTTCAAGACCCTTGCTCGTCTGGAAGGAATCATACCCGCACTTGAATCCGCGCACGCCGTGGCCGGCGTCATTGAGCGCGCCCCGAAAATGAGCAAGGACGATCTCTTGATTGTGAATGTGTCCGGTCGTGGCGACAAAGATGTCTCCCAGGTCGCCGACATCGTGAATCTCTGACCGGCACCCTGGGTTTTCTAGACGATGGTTCAACGCGACTACATTCTCCGGATGATCGAGAAGTTCGGCCAACTGGTTGCGAAGATTGTCAACCTCTCCAAGTCCGGCGACTTCGAAACTGCGAGGCAAACCATCGCAAACTCTACGGAGGAGCTCGTCGACATGTCTCCCGCGGAGGTGTGTCAGCAATCGGAACTGAAACTCGTGAGCAAGATGCTTGCGGGGAAACAACCGATGGAGGGCAGGGCGAGGTGTTTTGTCTTGGTGGCCCTGCTGGATGAAGCCGGAAACGTGGCCGCCAGAACCGGGGAACATGACGAATTCCGGGAATTCAAACTCAAGGCGCTCAACATCTTGTTGGCCGTAAAGAATTTCGCCGATGAGGACGTCGTCCCTGACTTCGTCCCCAAGGTCGACGGATTGATTGCGGAGTTGAAAGATGAAGGGATCCCGCCGCGTAGCCTCGCCAGCCTGATGCAGCACCATGAATTCATCGGTGCCTTTTCACGCGCCGAGGACTCCCTCTACGAACTCGTGGAAGTCGCACCCAACAAGCAGCAGGCGCTACAGTTGGGGTTCGCGTTCTACCATCGACTGCTGGTGAAGACCGACGAGGAACTGGAGGACGGAAATCTGCCCCGTAGCGAGGTCGAGTCGGGTTTGACGGATCTGGAAAAGCGCTATTCTACAGCGATATAACAGCGTTCGCCATTTCGTAGATTCGGTTCCCAACCGAATCATTGGACTCGACTGCTTGGATTGGCAATCGAAGCTACGTCAGACCCCGCGCTTGCGGGCGGTCTTCCGCTTCACCTTTTTCTTGGCGGTCTTCTTCGTGGACTCCCGTTCACGCCAAGCCTGTTGATGGGCATCCAGGATCTTGTATTGGATCTTGTTGATGAGGTTGGCGCATTGGGTGAGGAAAATGATGAACGCCCGATCACTGCGCAGATCCTCATGGGTGAGTTCACGGAGAGCGTCGAGTTTGATCTGCGTGACCTTGTCGAGGTGTTGCTGGAGTTCAATCGGATCGGTGGTGCGCATCTGCGCGGATTCGATGTCGAGGGTCTTTTCCAGGAAGCTGTCGAGAAAGTCCTTCTGCGCCGCCAGAATTCGTTCGCGCTCCTCAGCTTGCAGTCGTTTCCAACGATCCCAGATAAGCCATCCCAACGCGGTCAGGGCGAGGATCAATTCCTTCATTGCCGCGAGCGATTCCAGGACATTGGTGAACACTCCGAGTTGATCCGGCGGGTTGAAATACTGGCGGGCAGCCGGATGCATCGGTACCGGAGTCATGTCCAACGCGCGATGATAGGGGATCAGATTTGGAAATTCCATGGACAGCCCCTCTTCGTGCAGAGCAGTCAGCAGGGCCCTTACGAAACTCTCGCTGGCATCGCGGCGAGTGGCCAGGTAGGCGGTGGCGCCAACGGTTTCGATCGCTTCGGCCGGAACTGATGGGCGTTCACTATAGAGTCCCGGCGGGACGAAGGCAGAGTAATAGAACGGATGTTTTCGCGCGATGGCATCGACGTGCAGGGGCAGAATCCGGATGCTTTCAGAGCGGGCAAGTTTCACGAGATCGCGATTCAGGATTCCGGTAGTCACGATGGCACCATCGATCGTCTTGTCTTTGAGCAGATCGGTGAAGTAACGATCAGGGACTTCTTTGATCTCATCTTCGAGTTGGTAATGCCGGAGCACGGCCAAGCCGCTGTTGCGCATTCCAGAGCCCTTGGGGCCAAGTATCATTCGTTTGCCGGTGAGGCCAGCCATGTTGGTGATCAAGGTGTCGCTGCGGACGATGACGTGGATCATTTCCAGATAGAGCGGGGCGATGACCGACAGATGCCGGGTGTTGATGAAATCACCTTGGAGGACGGCGACGTCGGCTTTGCCGTCGAGCACGAACTGCCGATTGTCCTCTGAACCTTCTGTCTCCAACACCTCAAGCACATGTTCGGTTCCGCGCTCGTAGTGCTTGGCGAGCTTGCCGCCGATGTCGAAGAACACCCCGCCGGATTTGCCGGTGGCGATGCGGGCAGAGGAGGGAAGGGTGTCACGCGTGAAGTACCAGAACGGTACCGACGTGACGATGATGAACAGCATGCACCCGACGAACCAGGGATGGATCCGGCGAGTGAGTGGAGTATCCATGACTGACTATTTCGCGGCGTGAATCACCAGCTTCAACATGCCTATTTGAAGAGAGCTGCCATTCCGCAGCGGGGTTCGGTTTTGTGATTCCGCGTCAACGTATTCGATCGTGCCGCCGGCGAAGACAACGTGCGAATGTCGTTCACCCAATCCCCGGACGTATATTTGGTCTTCTTTTCCGCCTCCGATGTAGATCGGCTCTGAACCAAGATTGAAGAACGAGCTTTCATTTGGAGCCCAGACCACCTCCAGGCTGGCCTCTCGAAAAATTGATTCGACGATTACCATGATCATCCCCAAGGCTGCACCCAGGATTCCCATGCCGACCATTTGACCAAGTAGATCCGCCAATCTCCCGCTGAAATCGGGGAGAATGGAATTCACGATTCTTCCCGCAAACAGGAAACAAGCCCCGCCAACCAGACCACCGGCAAACCCACCGCATATTCCCTTGAGAAAACCAAAATTCGGCATGGCCTGTGAAAGAAAGAGTCCCAAGAGACCACCCATGATTCCCCAACAGAAGATTTGGATCGGATTCCCTTGAAACCATTGCGGACCAAAACTCGTTCCGTACAGCCACTGTGCAATACTGCCTGAAATCGCCCCACCGAAGAGTCCCACCAGAATGCCTTTTCAAAACACCCCCGGACTGAGGCTGCGTCGGGCGTATGCTTCGTTGGCAAGGAAAAGTGCGCCCGTCAAAATGGCAGAAGTTAGGGCCGTCCAGATTCCCTGTTCCACCACGAATTGCCACAAATGCTCTTCGCCCACGCTGGGAGTAATGAATCCCAGGATCGGACCACATGCACCGCCAATGAGTCCAAATAAGGCAAACAGCAGCCACTTTTGAGACTTAAGTTTTCCCGATAGATTCGAGGATACCTTCGCCCCAGGCATGCGATCTTCCTCAACGGCCTTGTCGGGAGCGGGTGGGGGTGAACCGCCCGGCATGCGGTCTTCTTCCTGGGGATTTCCGCCGGGGTAGATTTCCTGATCCATCGGGCTGTTCAGAAGGGATTGGAAGCCAATTGGTTACGAAAACCGACGAATTCAGCCGTTACGAACGGCTTCCTTCTTGTCTTCAAAACGGGACTCGATCTTGGCCTTCTCGGTGGCCAGCTCCTGCTGGAGAATCTCGACCCCGTTGAAGTCGCCCTGTTCTTGCGCAGCATCCAGCTTGGATTGGAAAGCGATTTCCACTTCCGCAATCTTGGCCTTGCACTGGTTGTTGAGATCGGCGATCTCAGCCTTCTGCTCGTCGGACAACTTCTCGGCGGGTGCCTGCTTGTCGAGGCGTTCCATGGCGAGTTCGTAGGCGGATTTCATGTCTGTATGGGTAATCAGCAAGGTCGAATCAGTCGATAGAAATCTGGATCTCTCCATTCTCCTCACGCACCTCGTAGCGGGCCACTGAACAGCCGGGAACGGTCAGTCCCTTGCCGGTCTTAATGTCGAATTCCCAGCCGTGCATGGGGCAGGCGATGCGTCCGCCGTCGACCCAGCCACCTCCCAGCGGTGCACCGACATGCGGACAGGTGTCGTCAATGGCGTGATACATGCCGCCCAGGTTGAAGAGGGCGACACGGCGACCGTCGACGGAGACGGTCATCCCTTTGCCGGGGGCGATGGTCTTGGCTTCTGGAACTGGATGGAATGGCATGCGAATCTCGGATTCAGATCTACGGTTTTCGAATGTGTCGAGTCAACCGACCTTCTTGTTTTTCTTCCACGGCATGTCCGGGAACTTTTCGGGAGTCTTGAATCCTTCCGGTTTGGGTTCGGCCATTTTCAATTCGGGATCCTGCGGCTCATCAGGATTGCTGCTGGGTGGAGCCATGTTTCCTTTCCAACTCGCGATTCGAGCCTGCAGGCCGTGGTGCTCGGCAGTCGTCTTGTCACCGGACTTCATGTAGAAAAGCGAGAGGTTGGTGTGCACCAGTTGCTCGGTCGGTTTGAGTTTCTCTGCCTTGTGACCTTCCTTGATTGCCGTTTCGTAATCTTCCTTGCGGTAGTAAGCCATGCCCATGGAAAGCTGGGCGTCGAAATATTCCGGGTCGTCGGCCAGGATTGTGCGCAGTTTCTCAATGCATGAATCGTAGTCATTCATGCCGAAATCGAACATGGCGTCGTCGTAGCGATCCTGCAGGTTGGACATGAAAGAAGCCTGAAGGCGATTATTGGATTCCGCAACCGAAACGAAGCGGGCAAAGTGGGCGCATGGATTGGCCCATCCGACTCGCTTCCACCGACTTCGACGGAACGCTGTATTGTGAGTTTGACGATGAGCCTTTTCCGGTGCAACTGCAGGAACTGCTGGCGGAATTTCAACGGGCCGGAGGCAAATGGGCGATCAACACCGGCCGGGATCTGGCCAGCCTGCTTGAAGAATTGGCTCGGTGCAGGGTCTCAGTGCAACCAGACTACATTGTGGCCGTGGAACGGGAGATCCATATCCGGTACAGATCCCATTTCAAGCCACACGTGAAGTGGAATGCCGAGTGCACCGCCAAACACGAGCTGTTGACCAAACAGATCATGGATGACCTGCCGGTCATCGCCTCGTGGATCCGGAATAACTCCCGAGCATCAGCCTTCAGCGATCTCTATTCGCCTTTGGCAGTCATCGCTTCCGACAACCAGGAGATGGACGAGATCCAAGCCCGGGTGTTGGAGATGACGCAAGCGATTCCGGAAGTGGCCTGGATGCGCAACGACGTTTATGCGCGGCTTTGTCACGCTGATTATTCGAAGGGAACGGCATTGTTGGAGATTCAAAGATTGCTGGAGATCCAGCCGGAGGTGGTGTTTGCCATCGGTGATCACCTCAACGATCTGGCCATGCTGGAACCGAACGTAGCCCGATACATATCGGCACCGAGCAATTCCGTGCCCGAAGTGAAGGAACACGTTTTACGGGTCGAGGGCCGAATCTCTGAATTTTCACACGGTCTTGCCGTCGCAAATGAACTCACATGGCTGAAAGCACAGACCTGAATTTAAAACTCTCAAGTCGAGAGGTAATTAAATCAGAATTGCTTATATTATTGAAATTCGTAGCGTATTGGCAGGGCTCTTTCTCAACCAGTAGCTCTACTCATTCGACTCATAGAAAAAGGATATATTTGACAGTTTTTGAAGGATTGTTACTGTCCACCATCCTCGCGGGCAGCGATCAGTAGAATTAATACCGAACAGGGCATCAATACATTAGAAACACGTATACTAAATGAGCGAATCGACCACTACGGCGCCCGAATCCAGCGACAGACAGGTTAACAAGATCTCAGAGGCGGTCATTCGTATCGCCGGTAATTCTCAGGACGGTATACAGGCGATTGGTGGGTTTCTGGCCCGTCTTGCCGGCCGCAGTGAGCAGGACGTCATGACGTTCATGACGATCCCGTCCACCATTTCCGGGGGACCCTCGATCTTTCAGGTTCGCATCGGCACTGGTGAAATTCTCAGTTCCGGTGATGAAGCGGACGTACTGTTGGCCTTCTATCAGCACTCCTACAAGAACCACGCCGCCTTCGTAAAACCGAATGGCATCATCCTCTATGACACCGATCATGTGGAACCGGATGAGGATTTGCAGACCAAGTATCATCACGTCGGGATCTCCATCTCGAGCCTGACCATTGAGGCGATCGGAGGAACGGCAAAGGACAAGGGTAAGAATATTTTCTCGCTCGGACTGATTGCCCGAATGTTCCACCTGAACGTGGACAAGCTGAAGAAGCTGATATCCGAGCGCTTCACCGGAAAGCCCCAAGCCATCACGGACACCGCCTATGCGGCATTCGATGCCGGTCACGGACAGGACGTCGGCGAGTTGATGACGGCGTTCGAGTTCAACGAACCGGATGGCAGTCTGGCGAACCAGGTGGTGATGAACGGCAACGAGGCCTTGGGCTATGGATTGATCACCGCCGGTGTGCGCTTTGGTGCGGGGTATCCCATCACTCCGTGGTCGGACATCATGGAATTGCTTCGTCGAGAGCTGCCAAAATACGGGGGCAGTTTCATCCAATGTGAGGATGAGATCGCGTCCGTGTCGATGGCGATCGGCGGGAGCTATGGTGGTCGGGTTTCTGTTACCGGATCCAGCGGGCCAGGAATCGCATTGAAATCGGAAGCGATCGGTTGGGCGGTCATGGCTGAAGTTCCCCTGGTCGTCGTTGACGTCCAGCGTGGCGGACCTTCAACCGGTATGCCGACTAACGTGGAGCAATCGGATCTGAACATTGCTGTCTATGGCGGACATGGCGATTCCCCTCGCGTGGTGCTCGCTCCTGCGCACGTGGAGGATGCCTATTACACCGCGATCGAGGCGGTGAATATCGCCCGCAAATACAGCACGCCGGTTTTCATTTTGACTGATCAGGCAATCGCAACGCGCATCGAGGCGTTCCCGGAGCCGAACCTGAAGGAACTGATGCAGGACATTTCGCCGGACCTGACGCCGGTGGCCGATCACAAACCTTACGATCTCGAGGCCGAAAACGGGGTGACTCGTCACGTGGCTCCAGGCACGAGGGTGGCAAGCGGCCGATATCCGGTGGTGACCGGTTTGGAGCACGACGAAATGGGCCATCCCAGCAGTTCCAAGCAACTGCACATTGATATGACCAACAAGCGGCGGCAGAAGATTCTGGCGCTGCAGCAAAGCCTGCCTGCCACCGAAGTTTACGGTCCCAATGAAGGTAATATCCTGATCGTCGGATGGGGATCCAGCCAAGGTCCGATTCGGGAGGCGGTGGATCGTATGCGTGGAGCAGGGGAGAGCGTGTCTGCCATTCACATCCGCTACCTTAATCCTTTGCCCGACGATCTCGCTGATATCTTCTCCGGATTTCATCACGTCGTGGTGGTTGAACTGAATGACGTGGGTGTCAACAACTGCGGTCAGCTGGGTTCGTTGTTGCGGATCAAATACGCCGACCCCAAAATTCAGAGCATCACGAAGACCGACGGCATCACCTGGCGCATCAGTGAGGTCGTGGATCGCGTTCACGAATTCGAAAAAGCCAACGCATAAATCTTACAGGAATCGAAATGAGCAAACTCGCATTTGGCAGTGAAACCCTCGACCGCACGGGTCGTTTGAACGTCGGTGAAATCCCGGAGATCCCTGATGCGGATCGCGTCGGTCTGAAGAAGAAGGATATCGCGGCGGATCACCCCACCTGGTGCCCCGGTTGTGGCGACTTCTCGGTTTTGGCGCTCTATTTCAAGCTGATCGAGCAGCGTAAGATTTGGCACGAAAAGATCACCACCGTCGCCGGCATCGGTTGTTCAAGCCGTTTCCCCTACTTCGTGCAGGCCCATGGCGTGCACTTCATCCATGGTCGCGCGTTGCCTTTTGCCAGTGGAGTTTCACTTTCGCGACCTGATCTGCATGTGTTCGCATTTGGTGGTGACGGAGATGCGTTTTCAATCGGCGGAAACCATTTCAACCATACTGCCCGGAAGAACATCAAGATGACCTATGTCGTGATGGACAACTGGGTGTATGGCCTGACGAAGAAACAGACCTCGCCCACCTCGCCGCTGGGGTTCAAGAGCAAGACGGACATGTGGGGAGCCATTGATCAGCCGATCAATCCCTGCAAGCAGGCGATCGCCGCAGGCGCCACGTTCGTGGCCCGGACCACTCACACCAATCCGAAGCACATTCTGGCGATGATGGACGCGGCCATGGATCATGAAGGGTTCAGCTTCATCCAGTGCCTGAGTGAATGCACGGAGTTCTACGAAGGCGCGTTTGATGCCGCCAATCCCCGCAAGGGCGGCAGCTTCGATCTGGTTCCGGAAGATCACGATGTGACCGACGAACTCGCCGCCTACAAGATGGCGGATGAGGGCTTTCCCGGAAAATTCGGCATTCTCTACAAGTCGGAACAGCCGTCAAAGAACCAGAAGGAAGCCAACATCAACGCGAAATTTCAGGAGAAGGTCAAAGGTCTCGAAGACTGGGAGATCCTGCAGAAGAACTTCGATCGCATGAAGTGATTGCCTTCGGCAAGCGAATGATCTCAAGCCCGGCTACAGCCGGGCTTTTTCTTTGGGCCTTCGGAATGAGCGATTGGGAACAGCCCCTGTCTGTTGAATGCCCTTCAACGCAACTCGTAGACTCGGTGGCCAACCGAATCATTCGTCAATCCGGTTTCGGTTGGCACCCGAAGCTACCGCTGGCGCGCAGAGGACAACGTGGATCTGGGTAATGATCTGTCGCCATGGCAATCGGACCGGAATTCAGAAACCGTTGTAGCGATCGGGGGAAAGCAGTACCGAATCAACCGGTGGTGTTTCCCCATCGACCATTTCTGCAACCGATTTACCGCTTATCGGTCCGAGGCTGAGTCCCAACATTGCATGCCCGGTGGCGACGATCAGGTTTCCGGCCTCGCTGGTGCGCCCCAAGTAGGGAAGACCGTCGGGAGAGCAGGGGCGAAGGCCTGACCATGCCTCCAGGCCGGCAAAGTGCTGGGCGTCAAATGCGGGAAAATACTTTGCCGCCGATTCGGTGATACCTTCGATGCGTTTCGGTGTGATGTCGAAGTTGATCCCCGACATCTCCATTGTCCCGCCAAAGCGAAGCGAACGCCCAATGGGAGTCACTGCGACTCTCGCCTCCGTAAGGATAGAGCAGATCTTTGGAAGCTGCGGCGGCTTTGCGACCGTAACACTGTAACCTTTGCCCGCCTGCATCGGCAGATGGATTCCCATTCGTTTTCCCAGAACAGTCGAGTGCACACCACCTGCCAGCACGAATTCCTCTCCCGCAATCTGCCCATCTTCCGTGGTCAACACCTCGACTTGGCCACCGGACATGCAGCAATCGAGGATATTGCAGTTCCAACGAAAGCTGACCCCGGCGTTCCGCAGGAATTGGGTGAGGCTGCTCAAAAATCGTGAAGGATCAAGATGGCAATCTTCCGGGAAATAGACCGCCCCCGCGACGTCCATTTCAATGGACTCATCCAACTTCGCCGTCTCGTCTGCATCCAGGGTCTCAGCCGGGATGCCGAGTTTTCGTGCCTGTGCCCCCATCTCGGATTCTTCGTGCAGCGTTTCATGGGTTCGGCAAAGCATAAGCAGACCGTTCCGTTTCAAACCGAAGCTGAGCTGCTTGTCCAGAGACAACTCCATGAACAATCGTCGGCTCGCCAGATGAAGGTCACGCAGCACCGGCGAAGCTGCAGCAACCCTTTCGGCAGTCGCGGCTGCGATGAACTTCATGCCCCAATCCGCCAGCGACCAATCCGGTCTGGGCTTGATGTAGAAGGGGCTCTTCGAATTGACCATCATGCGGAGGCCCATGGTCACCATGCCCGGAGCAGCAAGCGGCACGAAGTGCGAGGGAACGATCATTCCACCATTGCCACGGCAGCAACAATTGTGATCCGCGGGGCCGCGCTCCACGACAGTCACCTTGTGGCCTGCCAAGGCGCAGTAGTAGGCGGAGCAGAGTCCGATAATTCCACCGCCGATGATGACGACGTCCTTGCCCATCAATCAGTAATTCCCCAGCAAAGTGGATCGGATTCATCAATGCGCAACTCCGCCGAAGCGGTGATGAAGGCAGATCCGCGGATGGTGGGAATGATCTCGTCATTCACGATCTCAACCGAACTTTCAAAGACACTACCGGTGATACTCTCCTGTCGCCACGTGGTTCCAACCGGGAGTCTGCCGTCTTCGTGGAGACAGGCAACCTTGGCACTGGTTCCCGTGCCACAAGGCGATCGGTCGTAGGCGCCGCCGGGACAGAGGACAAAGTTCCGGCTGTCCGCGTGTTCCGGATTCGACGGCGGACCGAAAAGCTCTATGTGATCGATCTCACCGTCGGCAGGATGAAG
>JAYPXF010000055.1:23430-29066 GCA_038154405.1 Verrucomicrobiales bacterium
ATTCGGCAAGGAAGAACCAGTTGCCGCCCCATGCAACGTCGCCGCTCATTTTTCCCACGCCAGGCACATCGATTTCAACGGCTTTGCGATGCCGCGATGCGGGGACGTTGCGGACACTGACCTCGTTGGCATTGTGCAATGTGGCCTGCACGACGCCGACGGGTGTTTCAATCAGATGTTCACCCACATCAATCTGTCCCAGATGGTTCAAGGTGACCATCAAGCCGATCGTGCCGTGACCGCACATGTTCAGGTAGCCGACGTTGTTGAAGAAGATCACGCCGGCCGCACAGTCTTCCCGGGTGGGCGACACGATTGCGGCGCCAACGATGACATCGGAACCACGTGGTTCATTGACAATGGCCGAGCGATAGCGATCGAATCCGTCTCGCCATCGGGTCACTCTTTGCGACAACGGGCCTGCACCCAGATCGGGCAGGCCGGACAAGACCACACGAGTGGGTTCGCCGCCGGTATGGGAATCGATGATGCGAATGGACTCCATCATGTTCAGTAATGAAAGCTGACCGTGATGTCCCGGAAATCACTGTCCAACTGACGCCGCATCTCCGCGGGCCAGCGTTGGTACGGCGAGGGATCTTTCACGGACATTTGGCAGAGAACGGTATGCAGATCATCTACTGTTGAGGTGATCGTCTCGACCCGGTCGATGCGACCATCATGAAGGAGTCGGAACTTGACCGTGACCATTCCTTTGGGAAGTGGTTTGCGCTCACGGATGAGCGAATACCAACGTTGCTGGATTGCCTCGGAGAGAATCTTGTCGTAACCGCCGTAGCTGGTGCCCTTCACGTCCAGAGAACCACGCCCCTTGCGCATCACCCCGCCATCTTGGCGCATCTTTTGTCCGGCCAATCCGGAACTGGCGGCGCGACGCATCATGGCCTCCTCAATCGTCTTCGGCCGGGATCTTGGCGCCGGCTTCGGAGTGGGTTGAATCTGGAGAGTGTCCGGCTGCGGCTTGGGCGCGGGTTTGGGGGCCGGCACAGGTTTGGGTGGAGGCGGCGGGGCCGGCTTGGGAATCACCGCCTCGGCTACGCGCTGGACTTTCAGCACAGGCTTGGCCGGTGGTTTCGGTTTGGGCTGCGACTTGGTGGGGGTTGTCTTCTTGGGAATGGGTTGCTTGGGTGCCGGCTTCTTTGCCGGGACTGTCCGTTTCGGTTTGGGTTTCGGAACGATCTTGGGTGTAGACGGTGGACTCGGTAGCGGCTTGTCTTCCAATCGCACGGTCTTGGTTTGCTTGCCTTCGATCCTGGCTTGGCCCTTATCCATGGCGGTCGGCTGTTCGTTCGCCGCCTTGGAATTCACGGCACCATAATGCTTGGCATTCTTGGGAACCTCGGTGGTTGCCTGTGACGGATCGACATCGGCGAATTTGAAATTGATGATGCGCTGCTTGACCTTGGGGGCCTCTTCCTGCTTCTTGACCAACAGGCGGCTGGGATCCGCGACATCAAGAAACTTGAACAGATCGGGATGCAGGAAGGCGTAGCGGCGATTCAGATCCCACGCCAGAACCAAGGCCATGTGCAGCACCAGCGAGAACACGATCGCACTGTAAAAGTGGTCAGTTTCCCGCAAGGGATGCCGGTGGGCCTTGAATTCTACGAGCTCAGCCATGCTGAAAAGGCGTTTATCTACGAGACCCCGGCGCAATTCACAATGTTCAATCGTCTCGACTTCCCGATTGGCCGGTGATTCTTTCAGGGCGTGCCGGCCAATCAGACATCTGCATCAGACGACAAATTCTGGATGCGCAAGGCGCTGAAACTCGCTGCGAGAGGGATCGGCAAGACCTCACCCAACCCATGCGTGGGAGCCGTATTGGTGCGTGGCGGGGTTGAATTGGGCGCCGGATACCATCGGAAAGCAGGGACAGCCCACGCGGAGGTGGCGGCGATCGAGGATGCTCGACGCCGTGGAAACGCCATCCAGAGAGCCACGATCTACGTGACGCTGGAACCGTGTTCAACGACCGGACGCACGCCGCCATGCACTCAGGCAATCACGGATGCGGGCATTGCCCGAGTGGTTGTAGCTGCCGAGGATCCCAATCCCGCCCACGCTGGGCGAGGACTGCGCTTGCTCAAACGCCGGGGAATCAATGTTGCTTCAGGTGTTCTTGAAGCCGAAGCGATGCGGCTGAACGAAGCTTTCAATCATTGGATTGTCAAGGGCACTCCCTTCGTCGTGGCCAAGGCGGCCATGACGTTGGATGGAAAGATCGCCACCGCAGCCGGAGAGTCCAAGTGGATCACTGGACCAGCAGCGGGAAAGGTGGCGATGCGGCTTCGTCGCGAGAGTGACGCCATCCTTGTCGGAGTGAACACCGTGTTGGCGGATGATCCTTCGTTGACCGTGAGATTCGATCGCTGGGGAGGAAAGATTCGGAAGCGTATCCGGCGGATCGTTTTGGATTCCCGGGCCCGCACGCCGCTGAACGCGAAGGTGGTTTCCGACGAACAGGCGGATGATTCCATCATCGTGGTTGCCAAGGATGCTCCGACGAGGCGAGTCGCGGCTCTGGCCAAGCGCACAACCGTTTGGAAATCGCCGTGCCAGAGCGGTCGAATCTCACTGCAGCCACTGATGAAGCGATTTGGCAGGGCGGAGATCACGCGCCTGCTGGTTGAAGGGGGCGGAGAAGTGCATGGCGACTTCTTCGACAGCGGACTGGTGAATCGGGTGTCATTCTTCTACGCGCCTAAAATCCTCGGCGGTCAGGAGTCGCGGACCGGTGTTGCCGGTCAGGGGGGGGGCTCACTCGGACAGATGCCGAAAGTAAGGGACGGGAGATGGCAACAACTGGGTGAGGATCTGTATTTCACAGGATTGATTGATCGGACCTGATCAGCCGCTATTCTTCCGATCATGTTTACGGGATTGGTCGAAGAAACCGGCCGCGTAGTATCGGTCCGAAAGAGCGCCGGTGCGATTCGGATGATGGTCCGGGTGAAGAAATGTGCGGTCGGACTCAAGAAGGGAGACAGCCTTGCGGTGAACGGTTGTTGTCTCACAGCTACCCAGATAACGCGTCGAACGACCGGCTGCGATATCGCGTTTGACCTGCTGCAGGAAACCTGGACACATACCTCATGAGCGGACCTGTCAAAGGGCGACGGCGTGAATCTGGAGCGATCACTCCGAGCAAATGATCGGCTTGGAGGTCATTTCGTGACCGGGCATGTCGATGCCGTCGGCCGGATCCGCAAACTGAAGTCGATCGGTTCCGATCATGAACTGGAGATCTCCGCGCCGAAGAGTGTGATGGATTACGTCGTGAACAAGGGGTCCATTGCCGTGGATGGCATCAGCCTGACCGTTGCGGGCGTGCGTAGGAACTGGTTCCGGTTGTGGATCATCCCGCACACCATGCAGGTGACGAATCTCTCCGAGAAGGAACGAGGCAGCCGGGTGAATCTGGAAGCCGACCTGATAGGCAAGTACGTGCGTCAGTTCACAGACGCTTATACCAAGGCTTAGATTTATCCCAGGAAGCGGGCTTCTCGTAGTTGTTTGGGAGATAGTACATGTCCTTGTCTTCCCGGTTCGAAGAAGGGTAGATGCGCTGCACCCGGCTGGCCGAAATCTTCTGTTCCTGTCCGGTATGGTCCTTGAACACGTAGTAGGGCTCCACGACCACCTTCTTAATTTCTCCGGTTTCATCCGGAATCTCAACCGTCGACACCAATTTGGGCTTGCCCTTGGTGGTGGTGACGCGGCCGTTGAACAGCACCATGTCGTAACTGGTGGCACAGCCCGAGGTCAGACACAGGCAGAGAGCGAGAAAGGAGAACGCGTGTTTCATTCGTCGGTGGGTGATGTGAGCCGATTTAGTTCGGATGGAGACCGCTGTCAATCAGCAAGCCGGGCTGTTTCCTGCTTGCCGCACCGGGGCAGGGAGTGTTACGTAGCCAGCCCTTTTTGACGAATAGGAAAAACCAGACATGGCTCAGGAAACAACCCTAATTCTCTTCAAACCCGACTGCATGGACAAACACCTCACCGGCGAGGTGCTCAAGCGCTACGAGGATGCCGGATTCACGATTCGCGGCATCAAGATGATGCAGCTGAGCGAAGACTTGTTGAAAGAGCACTATGCGCACATTGCAGACCGGCCGTTCTTTCCGGACGTGCAGAAATTCATGCAATCATCACCGGTAGTGGCTCTGGCCTTGAGCGGCGACGACGTGATCAACAAGGTGCGGGATCTCCTCGGGCCGACCGATTCCACGGCGGCTGACAAAGGGACGATCCGAGGTGATTTCGGCACGGACAAGCAGATGAACATCTGCCACGCATCAGACTCCACCGAGTCCGCCGAAGCTGAATTGAAACGCTTTTTCAAGGACGAGGAACTGTTCTGAATCGGCCGATCGCCGTTCGCGGGAATTTAGATGGATGTTGTGCCGGATAATCGTTGACGCACAAACAACGAATCCCCTAAGTTCTCGCTCCCCTTCGCGGGGGCGTAGCTCAATTGGTTAGAGCGCTGCCCTGTCACGGCAGAGGTTGCGGGTTCGAGTCCCGTCGCTCCCGCCACTTTTTTCTTCACAAGTGGCTGAGACCCACATACTTAGGGTCACCGCGAATAACCTCTCCTTTTTTCTCCTACCAAAGTGCTACCAGTATTGCGGGTTCATTCGCGCTTATGCCTGCAAAACGTAAAGGGAGTAATGCTTCGTTCCCGCTCAAGCTGACCAAGGGTGGCACCACGGTTCGCGTCACAAGACTGAGCAACGGATATCACCGCGTCAGCTACCATCTCGGAGGGCGACGCAAGACCGAAGACATCAAGGATCCCGAGGGAGCCATAGCGCTCGCAAAGGAAAAGCTGACCAAGCTCCAAGGTGGGGAAATCGACGCCGCTCAGTTGACCGACAAGGATCGGCCGATCTATTCCCGCGCCTTGGATGCGATCTCGGCTTGGGGGTGAAACTCGATGCGGCGGCCCATCAGTATGCCGAAGCGTTTAACCTGCTCGGTGGAACGCCGTTGCTGGAGGCGGCGAAGTTCTACCAGAAGCACCATCAGCTGAGGGGCGAAGTGCGGACCTTCCAGGAGGTCGTTGACGAACTGGTGGCCGATTCAGCACGGCGCAAGTTGAGCGAACGTCGTGTTCGGGAGCTGCGCAACACTGGGAATCGCATCGGGAAGGCTATTCAGCTGCCGATAACGCAACTGACATCTGATCTCGCTCGCAAGTGGCTTGAATCCAACAGCGTGGATCCTCGCACTTACAACAATCGACTGGAAACGATGCAACGGATCGTTTCCTTTGCCAAAACACGCGGTTATCTGCCCAAGGATTTCGAAATCACCGTGGAGCGCATCAAGGTGGTGGATGGTGATCCCGAGATTTGGACTCCAGATGAGATTCAAGGCCTATTGGATAACGCGCCCGCTGAGACGGTTCCCATGATCGCAATAGGGGCGTTTGCCGGGCTGCGAACGGCAGAGCTTCGGGAGCTTCGCTGGGAAGATATCATGGAGGGCTTTATCACCATAAGGGCGCAGAAAGCGAAGACTGGCAAACGGCGGTTTGAAGTTCCCCCGAAAAGATGGACAGGGGAGGAGCAGAACTTACTGGGGAATTAGTTTAGCGAGGTAGGATG
>JAYPXF010000056.1:0-3629 GCA_038154405.1 Verrucomicrobiales bacterium
CGGCCGCCATGCGCGGGCGTCGAGGCCCAGGAGCTCCTGCGCTTACTTGCGGTCCTCAATCTCCTTCAACAATTCGGTGTTCGCCGCCTGTAACTCGGCCGTGCGGACCTGCAACCGTTGTTCCAATTCCTCATTCGCACCGCGCAATGCTTCCTGCGCTTCGTGGATCCGGACAAAGGAGCGAATTCGCGCAATCAATTCACCGATCTGAACCGGTTTGTGAAGGTATTCATCAGCGCCGATCTCCAAGCCCTTGATGCGCTTGTCCATCGTGACCTCGTGTCCGGAAACGAGAATTACAAATAGACTGCTGAGTTCCGGATCCTGCTTGATAGTCTGGCAGACCTCGCGCCCGTTCATGCCGGGCATCACCACGTCGAGCAGCACAAGCTCGGGCCGGTCCCGCCTCACCACCTCCAGCGCTTCCGCCCCGGAATTTGCCTGCAAAGTCGCAAATCCTTCACTTTCGAGTAATCGCACCATCAAATCCACGGTGTCCTTATCGTCATCGACAACGAGAATCCGAATCGGACCGGCGGAGTACGTGGCAGCTTGAGTTTCCACAGCCTTCGGCGTTGAGAAATACAATAGGTGCGACCAGTTTGAGCAAAAAGCAAACAGGACGCAGGGATAAAATCCCTACAATGGGGCAGGCTCAAACAGGATGCAAAGCCTTTATTATAACGATGAAGGTTCTCTTTTTCTGAACACCACCCGAACATGCCGTTGACTTTGCCGGCCCGGCTCTCTAATTTCCGCGACACCAAGCGGATTCCCCGAATGGAAAGATTCGGGGTTTTTTTATTGTCTGCTACAAAAAACGACTGTCATGGCAAACACGATACTGGTGGGCGCCCAATGGGGCGACGAAGGCAAAGGCAAAATCATCGATGTCCTCACCGAGAGTTCGGACATCGTTGTCCGCTCGCAAGGCGGCGCAAACGCCGGCCACACCGTCATCGTCGGAGACGACGAATTCATCCTGCATCTGATCCCGTCCGGAATCCTGCGACCGGAAAAGACCTGCGTCATCGGCAACGGCGTGGTGATTGACCCGGTCAGCCTCGTCGGTGAAATCGAAGGACTCAAGAAGCGCAAGATCAAGGTCGGCAAGAATCTGCTCATCAGCGAGACCGCCCACGTGGTGTTCCCCTACCACAAGGAACTCGACGGGCTCCGCGAACAGAAGAAGGGCAAGAAAAAGATCGGCACCACCAAACGCGGCATCGGCCCCACTTACGGTGACAAGGCCGCGCGAGTCGGCATGCGCATGATCGACCTGATCGACGAGGCTCGCTTTGCCGACAGGCTCAAGCAACGCATACGCGACAACAATGCCGTGATCAAGGCATGGGGCGGCAAGCCGCTTTCCTACAAAAAGGTCTTGGCGGGTTACGAGGAAGCCGCGCGTAAATTGAAACCTTTCATCGCGAACACCGTGGTTTACCTGCATCGGGCCCTTGGCGAAAAGAAGAGTATGTTGTTCGAAGGTGCACAGGGAACTTTCCTCGACATCGACCACGGCACCTACCCCTACGTGACGTCATCCAACACCGTTGCCGGCGGAGCCAGCACCGGATCAGGTGTCCCACCGCACCGGGTCGACAACGTCATGGGCGTCATGAAGGCCTACACCACCCGCGTGGGCGAGGGTCCGATGACCACGCAGGACGACACCGTTGGCGACATGCTGCACGGAATGGGACGCGAATTCGGCGCCACCACCGGACGCGCCCGTCGCTGTGGCTGGTTCGATTCGGTCATCACGCGCCACGCCGCCATGGTGAACGGCTTTGATGAACTCGCGGTCACCAATCTCGACGGACTCGACGGTCTGGAGACCATCAAGGTCTGCACGGGCTACAAGGTCGGCCGCAAGACCTATGATTACCTGCCCAACAACGGTGACGACCTCGCCGCCGCGAAGCCGATCTACAAGGAATTCCCCGGCTGGCAGACCAGCACCGAGGAAGTTCGTGACTGGAAGAAACTCCCGGTGAAAGCCCGCAATTACCTCAAAGCGATCACCGAACTCACCGGCGGAAAGTTGAAAATCGTCTCCGTCGGACCAAAACGCGAACAAACCTTCTTCCTTTAGTTCCAATCCCCCGTGAAAGCGGCCCCACATCTCAGCGCGGAGGCGAAGGACAACCTTCCGACCCACGTGGCTGTGATCATGGACGGCAACGGTCGCTGGGCGAAGCAACGCAAACTGCCGCGCGTGGAAGGCCACCGACGTGGTGTCGAATCCGTCCGGGCAATCGTCCGCGCCTGCGGTGAACTGGGCATCAAGTATCTCACGCTCTATGCCTTTTCCGTAGAGAACTGGAATCGGCCCAAGGACGAAGTCGACACCCTGATGAAGTATCTCGCCCGCTTCCTGAAGAGCGAGATTGGCGAGCTCAACAAGAGCAACGTGACGCTTGAGGTCATCGGACAGATCTACCGGCTTCCGGAATTCGTTCAGACTCAGTTGAAGAAAACCCAGGCCGCACTTTCCAGGAACAACGGGCTCACCTTGACATTGGCACTCAGTTACGGCGGCAGAACCGAAATCGTGGAAGCCACCCGCGCGATCGCCGCCAAGGTGAAGGACGGTGAACTGGAGGCCGGCGAAATCAACGAGCAGGTCATTTCGCAACACCTCTACACCCATCGTCACCCCGATCCGGATTTGCTCGTCCGCACCAGCGGGGAGATGCGCATCAGCAATTTCCTGCTATGGCAGATCTCCTACGCGGAACTGGTGATCACCGACACTCTTTGGCCGGATTTTCGCAAGGCCCAGTTCTTCGCGGCGCTGGAGGAATACACCCAGCGTCACCGGCGCTTCGGCGGACTTTGATTTTTTCCCGATTGCTGTCACCTTCCTCGGACGGGGTATGAGAGCAATCATCCCAATCATCTTGGCAACCCTGCTGCCGGTCGCGGTCCCAGCCGCCGAGCAGTCCGCGACCAACGACTTCGTCGAACCGTATCTTCGTATCGATGAGAGTCAGATCAACAAAGTCGAACTGCAGATCGCCCTCCGCAAGCTCATTTCCAAGTCCGGCGACGGACCGGTAATCTGGCTCGCCGCGGTAGCGCATATTGGCGAATCCAATTACTTCTCGCGCCTGCAGACACAGCTGGAGAAGCACGAACTGGTCCTCTTCGAGGGCATCATGCCGCGACGCAAGAAAGCCTGGACTGGCACGGAATTCGCAATGTTGCAGAAATCCATGCCCACCTCCCCGGAAGACGCCGGCCTACAGACCCAGCTGGCCGACGCGCTGGGGCTGGCGTTCCAACTCACCGCCATCGATTACGACAAACCGAACTACCGCAACAGCGATCTGGCTTATCAGGACCTCGACCACCTCATGTCAGGCCGGCAAGCCCCGCCCCAACCAACGCCCTCTGCCAAGAAGCCCAAATCGAAGAAGAAAAATAAGAAGAAGCGTCAAGAGGCCGTTGAATCCGCGTCCGATCAACCCAGGTATTCAACTCCACCCGCCGATGAGAAGCCCCCTTCGGAACAAGAAGCTGAAGTCGCGCAGGAAGAACCGAACGAGAGTCTGAATCAGTTGATGGCCGTCATGCATGGTGAAGGATTGTTTGGCAGCATCGTGAAATTCGGCGTCGCCATG
>JAYPXF010000056.1:3639-17355 GCA_038154405.1 Verrucomicrobiales bacterium
GCGTGATTTATGGCTACAACACCACCCTGGTGTTCGGCGTCGCCATGATCGCCGCCAATCCGAAGTTGCAGGCCATCACCAAACTCACGTTCGTCGAGGTGCTCGGCGGCCTCAAGGGAGATCTCGCCCAGACCAAAGCCGTGCCTCCGCAATTGGCTCAGTTGCTGAAAGTCCTTATCCACAGTCGCAATCAAAAGGTGATCCGGGATCTGCAAGAGGAACTGCGACGCAAGAATCCGCCCGCCAGCATTTCCGTGTTCTACGGAGCCGGTCACATGGATGACCTGGAACGCCGTGTCCGTCGGCAGCTCGACTACCATCCGAAGGAAGACGTCTGGGTGCCCGCGTTCAGCGTCGATCTCGAAGCCAGCGGCATCAGCGCCTTCGAGCGGGAAATGGTCCGGTTCATGACACAACGCCAATTGCAGGTGCTCAGCCCTACAGAATGAGTAATTCCATCGAAACCACCGCAGAACTGATTGAGAAGCACTGCGCCACCGACATCGGACAGAAGGCGCTAGAGATCAACATCGACGGCGCCCGCTACGGGGCATTCTCCGAGATAGGTGCCGGCCAGGAGGTTGCGCGTTGGTTCTTCCGCGTGGGCGGTGCGTCCGGGACGGTTGCCAAGAGCACCTCGGCCTATGACATGCAGGTCAGCGACTCGATCTACGGTCCCTGCGACCGTTATGTCAGCCGCCAGCGCCTGTTGCAGATGCTCGATCGTGAATACCGCCTCGTCAACGAACGCCTCGGCGAATCCCGCGGCGAACGCAGTTACTTCTTCGCCTTCGCGGACACCGTGGTGGCCAAGAGTTATTCTCGCAAAGGCGAGGCTCACGGCTGGCTTGGCATCCGATTTCAACACGAGCCCAAAGCGCCTCCGTCGCAAATCATCATTCACGCCCGCCTGCTCGATCCCGAGAACGTGCAGGAACAGGAAGCGCTTGGCATCATCGGCGTGAATCTGGTTTACGGCGCAGTCTATCACTGGCCGCAACCGGATCGAATCCTCTCCGGCCTGCTCGACGGTTTGACCCGCAAACGCGTGGAGGTGGACATGATTGAATTTTCCGGTCCCGCGTTTGCCGGTGTGGACAACCGGCTCGTGGCCCTGCAACTCGTACAACAGGGTCTGACTGACGCCGCCATGTTCCTCGCCGACGGCACGGTCGTGCAACCGGCTGAGGCACTCTACAAGAAGTGCATCATTGTCGAACGCGGCAGCTTTCGACCGGTCACCAATGCCACCATTGACCTGCTCGAGGCCGCGACCGCCACCTTTGTTCAGGAACCGGCCGTACAAGGGAAGGAGATCGAGATCCTCACGGAGATGACCCTGCACAACCTGGTCCAGGGTGACTCGATCGATCACAAGGATTTCCTCGAACGCGTGGATATTCTGGCGGCACTCGGCAAAAACGTGCTCATTTCAAATTATGGGGCATTCCATCGCCTGGCCGCCTATCTGTTCCGTTACACCCGGAACATGATCGGCATCGCCATCGGGGTCCCCACCCTTTCCGAGATCTTTGACGAGGACTATTACCAGAACCTTGGCGGCGGCATCCTCGAGAGCTTTGGACGCCTCTTCAAGAATGAGCTGAAGCTGTATGTCTATCCTTGGAAGAATCCCAAGACCGGGGAATTGATTGCAGCCGACAACTTCCGGGTCGAACCGCACCTCACCCATCTCTACAAGTATCTGATGGAAAACCGTTTCATCCAAGGCATGCAGAACTTCGATGAAAGCTGCCTCCCGATCTTCCCCAAGGCGGTGCTCCATAAGATCTCGTCTGGCGACGACGGTTGGGAGTCGATGGTCCCGGCGACGGTTGCTGAAATGATCAAAGACAGGGAGCTCTTCGGTTATTCGAAATAGTCCTGGATTCGCCCCCCCCACATGCGTCAGCAGTGGAGGGAACCGCTCCTTCGGTTCCCGATCCGACCGGGGGAAAACAACGCCACGACCCGGCGCCGACGGAGCGACGCCCTCCGTTTCAAAGCTGCACGACCAAAAGAAAACCCGGACAGGCAAACGCCCATCCGGGTTTGGAACTCAGTTCGAGTGGTTTACTCGTCGCGCATGATGAAGATGCGCAGAATATACCACAGCAACAGGATCACCCCGGCGAAGAGCTCAAGCGCGGCCCCCACATATTGGTCTTCGTGGTAGGTGTGCAGGATGTTGGAGGTGGTATAGAGAATCGATGCGCCGGCAAATCCGACCATCGCCACCGAGAACCACATTCCCAGCTGCCAGTTGAAGATCAGACCGCCGACGATGGCGATCAACGCCATTATACCAGCCCACTTCAAAATGCTTCCGAGAAAAGAAAAGTCCTGTTTGGTGATGAAAACCGTTGCGGTCAATCCGCTGAACCCGACAAAGGTGATCAGGGCGGCACTTTGAACCGCCCCCTTCGCTACGGCCTCCGCCATCATGATCATCGGCACGAACATGACCGACCAAGCCCCAACGTAAGCGGCCAATGCCATGTATTGAACCGGCTTCGAACCGCTGTGCGCCAACGATGACGCGAACCAAGAGACCAACATGAATGCGCCAAGGACCAGCAACCAGTTGCCACCGAACAGCTGTGCGATCGGAACGGCACACCCGGTCTTGAAGATCGCGATCTCAATGCCCGTAAAGGCAAAGATCGCACCCGTCAGGTGCATGTAGGTCTTGTTGATGAAGGCGTTGCGTGCGTCGGTGGGCAAATCGATCACCGCTGCACCCTGTGAAACGTATTGGTTCATAATAGTTGCTATTCTTCAGAGTTCCTTGTGGACAAAGCCACGGTAGGTCGCCGGTCCCTAATGTCAAGGATCCGACCGACACATATTCCTTGGAAAGCCTCGGATAGTCGTTGTGTTCAAAATCAGCCGCCGCATAGACTCTCGGCGTCCAGCAAGTCCAGATATGACCTTAGACGAAGCCATTGTCGCCCTTGAAAAAGTCGCCTTTGAAGTGCCCGGCGAGGCGCTTCGGGTGGCTGAGGAAAACCAGTCCGAAATCACCCCGAAGCTTCTCGATGCCGTACGGATGGCGGCGGAAGATCCGCAACCGCTGCTCGAAGATCACGAATACCAATTACACATCTACGCCATCTATCTGCTGGCCAAGTTTCGCGAAACCGGCGCCTACCCACACGTGGTAAAACTCTTCAAACTGGCCGATGAACAGGCCTTGGATCTCACCGGCGACGTGCTGTGCGAAGATGGCCCCATCCTTCTGGCTTCCGTCTGCGACGGCGACATTGCCCCAATCAAGACGATCATCGAAAACGAGGAGGCCCACGCTCTGCTTCGTACCAGCGCGATTGCCAGCCTTCCCCTGCTCTACATGTGGGGCGAACGCACGCGGGAAGAGATCATCGCCTACTTCCGCGCGTTGTTTGCCAACATTCTGCCGAAACCCGGCAACACCACCGTTTGGGCCGCCTTGGTCACCTGCTGTGGACACATGCAGGCCCAGGAACTGGCCAACGAAGTGCGCCAGGCCTATCTCGACGAATTGATCCTCGTCGATGCGCTGCCGCATCAGGAGATTGAGGCTGCGCTCATGGGCGCCCGACCACAGATGGTCGAACGCTTCATCCGACGTTACCGCCAGATCCAAAGCACTGCGGAATCGATTTCCTGGTGGCGGTGTTTCTCCATGAAACAGGATCAACAGCCAACTCAGCCGGTCGATCCGAACCAACCGAATCCTTACGCCAACGCCGGCATTGGCCGCAACGATCCCTGCCCCTGCGGCAGCGGGAAGAAATACAAGAAGTGCTGCGGAGCCTGATGCTTCGTCAGCCATTGATCTGGAGGGCATCGATTGGTTGTGAGCCCCAACAAATCGGCTCCATCCGGATCTACCTCACTTCATCCAATCCGGAAACTGCATGGTCTTCCACGCCTCCGTATCGAAGTCGTTGTGCCATTTCATCTTCCAGATATCGATCGGCGTCTTGGTCTTCCTCACCGAACCGTCAAAATAGAGCACGTTGATTCCATACCCATGTCGCATGATGGCGAAGTGCTGAGCTTCATGCCCCACGCTGTTCCATCGTCCATGACTGGATGGCGGGGCAATCTTATCGGGTATGTCGTGATCCGGACCTCCTCCACGCCACATCGAATCAGCAAACAACGGCACCTCCGAAGTCTCCCAGGCTATGTCCATCTCCCGCCAGTGAAACTCCGCCCGACGCCCCTGCAACGACGTTCCCTTGATGTTGTAAGCCCAGTTGTTCTGACCGTAACTCGCCAACCAGAAACTGCCGGCCACCGGATCTATCTTCGGATCGGCCGGGAAATCATAGACCGTCGTCGGACCGCCGTAGGAAGTCACCGCGCTCTTGGGCGAATCACTCCGCACCCGATACTCTACAATATGATGGCTCTTGCCCCGTCCTCGTCGATATGTGGCCTCAGGGCAGAACAGCAGCTTCGGTCGCTCATTGTAATACTCCGCCAGTGCCCACACCCATTCACCGCGCGGAAATCCGGTTCCCGATCCATCGCTGAACGAACCGTTGTGTTCGGTAGTGTAGGAACGCCACATGATCCCCCATTGTTTCAGGTTGGATTGGCAATGCCCCTTCCGGGCCGACGCCTTCGTGCGAGACACGGCAGGCAACAGCAACGCCGCCAGAATCGCCACAATGGCAATCACGACCAACACTTCGGTCAGTGAAATGCCGTGATTGCGGTTGTTCCCAGAAATCTTCAACGCGGTGGTAAGACAATTGAGCAATCCCTACCGGCAGACAAGCCCGCACGCTGCCGCAAGTTTAGGCTTTTCACTGTAGATTCAACCCCGCATTTTCCGCAGCACTTCACGAATTCGAACCGACCAATTCGCGTCCCATACACTCTCACATGAAATCCAAGAAACTGAGCATCATTGCCACCGGGCTCGCGTTGACCGCCGTCACCGCACAGGCCGATCCGAAGCTGCCGAACATTTTCGGCGACCACATGGTCCTGCAGCAGAAACACAAGAACCCCGTCTGGGGCTGGGCTGATCCGGGTGAAAGAATCATCGTCGTGATCGGTCGCCAGAACAAGCACACCACCGCCGACAAGCAGGGCAATTGGAAGGTGAAGCTCGAACCGCTCCCCGCCGGTGGCCCTTACAAGATGGTCGTCAAAGGCAACTCCACCGTGACTTTCAATGACGTCCTCGTCGGCGAGGTCTGGGTTTGCTCCGGCCAATCGAACATGCGCTGGACGGTCGCTGGTTCCGATGACGCCGATATCGAGTCATTGAGCGCCCGTTTTCCCAAGTTACGCATCATCACTCTCCCCAACGTCGGCACGCAGGAACTCCAAAAGAACTTCACCGGACAGTGGTCAGACGTGAATCCCGATTCGGTGAAATCATTCTCCGCCGTCGGATATTACTTTGGACGTGTCGTCCACAAGGCATTGGATATCCCAGTCGGCCTGATCAACAACGCCTGGGGCGGCTCCGCCGCGGAAGCCTGGCTTCGTCGTGACGTCCTTGAAGCCGACAAGCGCTATGCTCCGCTCATGGAGCAGTGGAAAAACATCGAGGAGACCTACGACTTCGAAAAGCTCAAGGCCGATTACGAGAAGAAGCGCGCCGCCTGGCAGGAGAAATTCAAACAGGCCAAGAAAGCCGGCAAACCCCTTCCCCGCGCACCTCGAGGGCCTCGTAACATGCTCGCCGGCCAGCATCGTCCCGGCAACCTCTACGCCGGCTGTCTCAATCCCATCATAGGCTACGGCATCAAGGGCGCCATCTGGTATCAGGGCGAGTCCAACGCCAGCCGCGCCGAACAATACGGACACCTCTTTCCCAAGATGATCACCCACTGGCGTGACGTCTGGCAGCAGGGAGACTTTCCGTTCTATTGGGTGCAATTGGCAGACTTCCGCGGCGAAGTTCCCCAGCCAGTCGAAAGCGATTGGGCAGAACTCCGCGAAGCTCAGACCAAGTCCCAGAAGCTGCCGAACACCGGACAGGCCGTCATTACCGACATCGGGGAAGGCCGCGACATCCACCCGCGCGACAAACAGAACGTCGGCAAGCGGCTGGCTCGTCTCGCACTTGCAAAAGACTATGGGTTTGAGATCGCCCACCGCAGTCCCGAATTCAAATCAATGACCGTCAAGGGCAACCGGGCCACGATCAAATTCGATCACGTGAACAAGGGACTCTACGCGTTCGATGAGCGGGAAGTCCGCGGCTTCACCATCGCCGGCAAGGACAAGATGTTCCACTGGGCCAAAGCGACGATTGTCGGCAAGGACACGGTGATCGTTTCTTCCGACGCGGTGAAAGAGCCCATCGCCGTACGCTACAACTGGGCGGACAATCCGATCGGCAACCTGACCACCAAGGATCCCCTGCCCGCCACGTCGTTCCGCACCGACAACTGGCCCGGCGTCACCACCGGCAAACACACCCGATAATTCGGATTACCAGGAATTCACGGAAGGCGACTCCACCCGGAGTCGCCTTTTTCATTGGAGCGATCGCATTCGCGCCAGCGTCCGGGAGCGCGGCCGCATGACATCGCTTTCGTGCGGAAAAAAGGAAGGCGGAAGACATCGTGAGATGGGGCGCATTGCCACTTCAGCAATCAAAAACACCCGTCATCAGTCTGCGTTTTGAATTTGGCCCTGCTGAACCGCCGATTCATGAATGTTGATTATTGAAGGGCGAAGGAGCGGCTTCGCATTCCAATTGAACATGAGTGGATCCTTGAATGCCTTGAGGGAGAACCGGCGTCATGCCGCCGCTCTCCAAGGACGCTGGCGCGAAAACCCGAATCCCCCATGCAGTTGCCAGTTGTTCATTTCTGCTGCTGCAACCTACAATTCGCCCGTGCGAATATTGTCTTGGAACGTCAACGGACTGCGCGCCGTTTTGAAGAAGAACTTCCTCGAATTCCTGGAAGCCGAATCACCTGACATCCTTTGCCTGCAGGAAACGAAATGCCAGGAAACCGACGTCGATCAGATCTGGCCCGGCGGCTACAAGGTGTTCTTTCTCAGCGCCGACAAGAAGGGCTATTCCGGCACGGCCATATTCACCAAGAAGAAGCCGCTGAGTATGGCCTATGGAATGAACAAGAAGGAGCACGACACCGAAGGACGCGTAATCACCGCCGAGTATCCCGATTTCTATCTGGTCAATGTCTACACACCGAACGCCCAGGACGGTCTGCGACGCATCGAATATCGCCAGAAATGGGACAAGGCCTACCTCGCCTATCTGCGCAAACTGGAGAAAACCAAACCGGTGATCACTTGCGGCGATTTCAACTGCGCCCACAAGGAAATCGATCTCGCCCGTCCCAAGGCCAACGTGAACAACCCGGGGTTCTCTCCACAGGAGCGCGCCGGGTTCGACAAGTTCGTCAAGGCCGGCTTTGTCGACACGTTTCGAGAGTTCGAAACCGGCCCCGATCACTATTCGTGGTGGAGTTACCGAGGCGGCGCCCGCGAGCGGAACGTGGGATGGCGGATTGACTATTTCCTCGTTTCCACCGCCTTGAAACCGCGGCTCAAGAACGCATTCATCAAACCGGACGTCATGGGTTCCGATCATTGCCCCGTCGGCATTGAACTGAAACGAAAGTGACGCGCGAAGAATTCACCAAGATCGCCGCCGGCTATCCCCACTTGCGGATCGCCGTTGTGGGTGACTTCTGCCTCGATCGCTACCTGGAAATCGACCCGGCGCGCTCGGAAACCTCCATCGAGACCGAACTGCCGGTCCACAACGTGACCAACGTTCGTTACCAAGCCGGTGGTGCCGGCACGATTCTGAACAACCTTGCCGCCTTGGGAGTCGGCGAAATCATCCCCATCGGATTCTGCGGCGACGATGCCGAGGGCCATGAACTACACATGGCCTTGAACAAACTTCCCGGCATCAACCTCAATCATTTCCTCTGCACGCCGGAGCGGCGTACGTTCACCTATTGCAAACCCCTCATCTGCCAACCCGGCAAGCCGCCGGAAGAATTGAACCGGCTGGATTTCAAGAATTGGGAACCGACACCGGACTTCGTCACGGACGTGATGATTGATTCGCTGCAGACCGTGGTCTCTGAAGTCGAAGCAGTCATCGCATTGGACCAGGTCGATGTACCTGACACTGGTGTCATTGTGCCCCGGCTGCTGAAAGCGTTGGGGACGGTATCCCGCCGCCATTCCGACAATCTGTTCATTGGCGACAGCCGGCAAGGTCTGGCCAACTGGCCGGACATCTGTTTCAAGATGAATGCCACCGAGTTCGCCCGTGAAGCCGAATCCAACGACAACTCTCTTGATCAGATCCTGAGTCAGCTTGAAGCGACAGCGGCAACCCTCACTCAACCGCGTTTCGTCACCCTCTCCGAGAACGGCATTGCCGTTGCCACTCCCCAGGGGGAACTTACCCATCTTTCCGCCCTGCCCAGCGGACCACGGATTGATATTGTCGGTGCAGGAGACGCGGTCACGGCAAACCTGGCTGCCTGCATCGCCGCCGGCGGTTCCGTTCACGACGCTGCCAGGATAGCCAATCACGCGGCTTCGATTGTCATCCACAAACTCGGCACGACCGGAACGGCGAGCGTCTCTGAGATCGGCGATTCAATCACCAAAACATCTGAATGACCGCACCCGAAATGCTGGAGCTACCCCATACCCGATCCTGTTTCGTTTGCGGCGAAAGCAACCCGCTTGGACTCAAGATGCGTTTCCATGCGCAGGGCGAAATCGTCACCGCCACCTTCACCCCCAAGACCGAGCACATCGGTTTTCAGAACGTCACCCACGGGGGCGTATTGGCCACGGTGATGGACGAAATCATGGTGTGGGCCTGTGCCGTGTCCACGAAGCGCTTTGCGTACTGCGCGGAAATGACCACCCGTTTTCATCAACCAGCACGACCGGGAGAAGAATTGAAGGTGACATCGCAGCTCACCGCGAACCGACGAAATCGCATTTATGAAGCGAAGGCGGAGATCCGCGATCCGAAAGACAGCCTGGTTGCAGAAGGCACGGGCAAATACCTCCCCATCAACACCGACCTGATCCCCACCATGCTCAGCGATGTCATCGGCGACATCTCCTGGATCGAAGGGACCTAGCATTGGCCTTTCAGATGTTCTTGAACGCAGAATCCAACCGGTAGGGACGCGCTGCCGCGCGTTCGCGGACAAGTGGCCGCTCGTACCTATCCCTGGATGATTCACCCTGTCGTTATGGGATCACACCTTCAACCACCGATACCGCTGCCACCATGGCCGGGCGGCTTCAAGTTGCGACGCCAGACGAATCAGCAATTGCTCGTTTCCGTAGGCGGCGGCGAACTGAACGCCGATTGGGAGATTGGACGCATTCCAGTACAACGGTACGCTCATTGCCGGCTGCCCGGTGGCGTTGAACAGATTGCAGAACGGAGAGTATTCCCGCATCCGCTGAAACAAGGCCATTCCGTCGGTGGTCTCCGTGTTCAGGACGCCCAGGCGAATCGGCGGCTCCGCCAAGGTCGGACTCAGGATCACGTCAAAGTCCTTCATGAAGTGCCCCACCTGCCTACCGATCGCGTGGATCGAATCAATCGCCGCCGCGTATTGGATCCCGTTCGTCGCCCGCCCCGCCTCGTAGATCATCCACGTCGCGGCCTCCAGGTCATCGCGGTTCACCTGACCGCACGCGATGGCCTCAAGCGACGCCGCCACCTTGGTTCGAATGATCATGCCTGCCGCGTCACGCAATTGTGCGCCGTCGATCGGGTATTCCGTCGGAATCGCCTGATGACCGAAGGACTCCAACAGATTCACGCAATCTTCAATAGCCGCCCGGCAATCGGGATGCACGCGCGTTCCGGTTGGTGGTTTCGTCACAACCCCGACCTTCAAAGCTCCGGGTTTCATGCGTGTCGCGTGCAAGAAAGCACCGGGTTCCGAATCCAATTGATACGGATCCCCTACCGCCGGCCCGCTCAATACATCCAGCAAAGCCGCCGTATCCCGAACACTGCGGGTCACCACTCCATGCGCGGTCAATCCACCCCACCCTTCGCCGGCATCCGGCCCAAATGAGATCCGCCCGCGCGACGGCTTGAGACCGAACACGCCGCAACATGAGGCCGGAATCCGAATCGACCCGCCGCCATCCGTCGCACTGGCCGCCGGCACGATGCCGCACGCCACCGCCGCGGCGCTCCCGCCGCTCGAACCGCCCGCCGAACAGTCCGGGCTCCAGGGATTCAAAGTGGGGCCATGCATCTTCGGCTCCGTGGTCACGTTCAAACCGAGTTCCGGCATGTTCGTCTTCCCGAAAATCACAAATCCGGCTTCGCGAAATCGGGCTACCACGTTCGAATCCGTTTTCGCCTTGTGACCGTTCAACAACCGGCACGCCCGTCCGGTCGGCAGTCCCGCGACATCGATCTGATCTTTGAGCAGCAGCGGCACGCCTCGAAACGGTCCATCGGGCATGCCGAACTGCATTTCCGCATTCGCAAAGTCCGTGAGCGTCGAGGTGATCGCATTCACGGCATTGTTCACCTGCTCCTTGCGCAGCACGGCCAGTTGCAACAGTTCATCGGCAGTCACGTCACCGCGGCGAACCAGGTTGGCCAACGCCACCGCGTCGTGCTCCATGTACTCGTCCAGCGTCACGCCGGCATCATGATCACGGCCGGTTGTCATTCCCAACAAAATCAGCTTTCCGTCGACGAACTTTGCCGCAACGCTGCCGGAACCATGCGTCGTCCGATCATCTTCACAATCCTCGTCCTCTTCCTTGTCCCCGCCCGCTCGATCGTGATGGGACAGGATACCGGCGAACAAGTTGGCCGCTGGCTTCGCCAGATGGACAAGAACAAGGATGGCAAACTCTCGCCCGAGGAAACAACCGGTCTGATGAAACGATTCTTCAGCCGCAACGACGCGAACGAGGACAATATCCTCGACCGCAAGGAGCTCGACGCATTGGCCAAGCGCCTTTCACGAAATCGCAATCCACAGAACCGGCAGCGCCAACAATCCTCGATGCCTGCCAAGCAGATGCTGGAGCGTGTGCCCGACGGAGTCATTGCGGAACCGGACGTCGCGTATCGTCCCGGTGACAGCAAGGCATGGCGTCTCGATCTGTTCCGGCCGGCAGCGAAAGGCGACAAGCCGCGACCCGGCATTGTATTTGTCCACGGCGGCGGTTGGCGCAGCGGCGACAAACGTGCCGGCACTTTCCTTAGCGGCGCCATCGAATACGCCCAGAAGGGTTATGTGACCATCACCGTGAACTATCGTCTGACCGGAGAAGCTCCCTTCCCGGCCGCCATTGAGGACGTCAAGTGTGCGGTCCGATGGTTCCGCGCCCACGCCAAGGAATACAACCTCGATCCCAAGCGCATCGGCGCCTACGGCAATTCCGCCGGCGCCCACCTCGCATCCATCCTCGGTCTGGTTCGACCCGACGCGAAACTGGAGGGCGACGGCCCTTGGCAAGATCAATCCAGTCTGGTCCAAGCCGTCGCGGCCTCAGCCACTCCCACGGATTTCAACCTCTTCCCCGATTCCCCGAAGAGCCGCGAACGATTCAAGTCCGGCAATTGGGACATCGACGAACTCAAACGAATCTCTTCCCCCATAAATCACGTATCCAAAGAGGCTCCACCGTTCCTCCTCTTCCACGGCACAGCGGACAAGACCGTCCACGTGAAACACAGTGACACGTTTGTCGAAGCATTGAAGAAACTGGATATCGACGTCACTTACATCCGCATCGAAGACGCCAGTCACGGAATCTTCAATCAACACGCCGACCGCACCAAGCCGGCCATGGTGAAATTCTTCCAACGTACGCTAGGACCGAGATTGAAGCCAATGTAGCTGCGAGCGTGAGCGAATAAATCGGAGCTCCGATACATTCACATCCGATCCGATCACGGTTCATGATCTTCGACGCTGCAATTCGGTGCTTCACTAGTCGTACCGCCGGGTGTGTAAGTTCCTCCCGATGGACATTCCGGCAGTCGCGAGCTCATGAAGTAGGATAGCAGTTCCGGATCGGTCAACAAATAGGCATCGTTCATGCTCTTGCCGGTCATGAACGCCCATTCCTGCACCGCATGCTCCATGACGGTCTGATTGCGCAGGCAGGTGCTCTTGGTGGCGGAACCACGTGATTTGACGTAGTTGGGAATGGACACCATGGCGAGTATGCCCAGCACGGACACCACCACCACGATTTCGATGAGAGTGAAGGCGAATTGACTTCGCCGTGAACAACGCTTCTTGAGTGCCAGCTTCAATCTTTTGTTTCGGTGTTTGTCCGGAACCTGAATCATGGCTTAATCCGGACTCGATCAGTCCCAATGAACCAATCTGGCATATGCGAACCACAGACTGGTTTGGCGGTCTTCGGGACTGAAGACGATGCAGTATCGCCCGTCTTCCCCGGTTCGAAAATAGCCCCCCCCATTTGCGTGTAGGAAATAACACCACACAGCCGTCTCAAGCTCGATGAACAGAGCCACGAATCCGGACGGCCCGGATATCACTCACTACGAATCGTCTGTTTCGCTCGAGATTTCGATCGGACATTTTTCCCACCCGTAGGAGAATTTCCCTCAAGCGTCATCCTCATCTGCACTTTGATGAGAGTTAAGCCGGAAGGAAAATCGAATCGAAACGGAGAAAACACCCCAATCATGCCCGATTCATTCCCGTCCTGAGACAAAGGGCTTCTGAACAACCCTGATTGCTGGCCTTACAAAACAGATCCAAGCCCCGACCAATATGATGGAAAAACCGATTACGATCCCCCGCAACAGATCAAATCTTCCGCCAGTGCTCTCGCAAGCTTCCTTCATTGCCAACACGCACCTACAGTGAACCGGTGCTGTATTGGTTTTGCCAAGCTTGGCCTTGGCGGAACTCCTGAAACATCGCAAACAGCTCCTCCGACACATTGGTCGCAGCTTCATCCTCTTCGTAGCTCCGCCGTCTCATGAACTATTCACGGATGCGATGGGGCGACAAATTCCCATTCGTGCCAGAATAGACAAACCGCATGGTTTGCAGATCGAGCTTGGCCTTGCCCTCGCCTGCGTGCTCATACGGATTCCGAGTTGGCCCATGCCATTCAGGTTCCCAATCGATCAGAACATTGGTGATTCCGACTTTCCGCATATCGCTCGGCGCGAATTGCTGTTCGGTGACTGATCGCTCGCGGAATCCCGGCTCAGAGGTTCGGGTCTCAGCAACCATTGGCGCCGGTGTTTTTTCTCCACTTACAGACCACGGCCCGTCGGACATCCAAACTACAAACACAAAGCCAATCGAAAACCTGATGTTCCACATGCCTTCTTCTCCAATCACCTCAATGTAACTGAATAAATCAGATGGGGCCGACGATTCGAGCCACAAAAAAGCCCCGGTGTTTACACCGGGGCTTTGTGAATCACACTGATTTCAGAAGTGGCTTACTTCTTCTTTTTACCGGCCTTCTTCTTGCCCTTTTTGGCGGGCTTGGCGGCGGCCTGGGCCTTGAGGTTGGCCTGGGCGGCTGCAAGGCGGGCGGTCGGGACACGGAACGGTGAGCAGCTCACGTAGTTCAGGCCGACACCATCGCAGAAGGCGACGGAGTCCGGATCACCACCGTGTTCGCCGCAGATGCCGAGCTTGATCTTCGGACGAGTGGAGCGGCCACGATCGGCGCCCATCTGGACCAACTGACCTACCC
>JAYPXF010000056.1:17365-29014 GCA_038154405.1 Verrucomicrobiales bacterium
GTTCTGGTCGATGCTGGCGAACGGGTTGGTTGGGAGGATGTCGTTCTCCTGGTAGTCACCGAGGAACGCACCGGCGTCGTCACGGCTCATGCCGAGCGTGGTCTGCGTCAGGTCGTTCGTGCCGAAGCTGAAGAACTCAGCAGTCTCGGCGATCTCGTTGGCGGTCACGGCGCCACGCGGAATTTCGATCATGGTGCCGACGAGGTATTTGAACTTCACGCCCTTGGCGTTCATGACTTCCTTCGCCACACGATGGGCGATTTCGGTCTGCAGATCCAGTTCGCGCTTGAAGCCGACGAGCGGGATCATGACTTCCGGCATGACCTTGATGCCCTTCTTGGTGCAGTTGGCGGCGGCCTCGAAGATGGCGCGGCACTGCATCTCGGCAATTTCCGGATAGCTGATCGCCAGACGGCAGCCCCGGTGGCCGAGCATCGGGTTGAACTCGTGCAGGTCGTGCACGCGCTTGGCGATGTGGTCTACGCTGGTGCCGAGAACTTCGGCGAGTTCGTTCTGCTGCGCGTGGTCGTGCGGCAGGAACTCATGCAAAGGCGGATCCAGCAAGCGGATGGTGGCCGGGCGGCCTTCGAGAGCCTTGAAGATGCCTTCGAAGTCACGACGTTGATGCGGCAGGAGCTTCTTGAGGGCTTTCTGACGGTCATCGATCTTCTCGGCGATGATCATCTCGCGGATGGCGTCGATGCGGTCACCTTCGAAGAACATGTGCTCGGTGCGGCACAAGCCGATGCCGACCGCGCCGAACGCGATGGCGTTCTTGGTCTGCTGCGGGGTGTCGGCGTTGGTGCGAACATCCATGCGGGTGGCCTTCTGGCACCAATCCATGAGCTGCTTGAAGTTCTTGTAAGCACCGCTCTTCTGAGCCTTTTTGCTGCCCTCGATAAGGCCCTGAATGACTTCCGAGGGAGCGGTCTTCACTTCGCCGCCGTAAACGGCGCCACTGGTACCGTCGATGGAGAGGTAGTCGCCTTCCTTCCACTTCTGCTTGCCGACGGTGAGGGTTTTCTTGGCGTAGTCGACGTGGAGTTCGGCGGCCCCGCAGACGCAGACCTTGCCCATCTGGCGGGCAACGAGAGCGGCGTGCGAGCTGACACCACCGCGGGCGGTGAGGATGCCATCGGCCGCGATCATGCCACGGAGATCTTCCGGCGAGGTTTCGACGCGGACGAGCAGGATGCGTTCGCCCTTCTTGCCGGCAGCTTCCGCACGATCGGCGTTGAAGTAGATCTTGCCGGTGGCAGCACCGGGCCCGGCCGGGAGGCCCTTGGCGATCTGCTTGGTCTTCTTCAGCGCGGCGGCGTCGAAGATCGGGGAGAGCACCTGGTCGAGCTGTTCGGCCGGCACGCGTCCAACGGCCGTCTTCCAGTCGATGAGTTTCTCCTTCACCATTTCGCAGGCGATGCGGACGGCGGCGAGGCCGGTGCGTTTGCCGTTGCGGGTCTGGAGCATGAAGACCTTCTTGTCCTGGATGGTGAACTCGAAGTCCTGCATGTCTGTGAAGTGCTTTTCAAGCACGCCACGGATGCGCTGCAATTCCTTGTAGGAGGATGCCTGTTTCTTCTTGAGGAGTTCGACGGGGTCCGGGGTCCGGACACCGGCCACCACGTCCTCGCCCTGCGCGTTCATGAGGAACTCGCCATAGAAGACCTTTTCGCCGGTCGCAGGGTCGCGGGTGAAGGCGACGCCAGAACCGGATTCTTCGCCGGTGTTGCCGAAGACCATGGCCTGCACATTGACGGCTGTGCCCCACTCGGCAGGAATGTTGTATTTCCGGCGATAGACGATCGCGCGGTCATTCATCCAGGAGCTGAACACCGCACCGACTGCGCCTTTGAGCTGGTCCCAAGGATTGGTGGGGAAGTTCTTCTTGGTGCGTGCCTTGACGAGCTTCTTGAAACGGCTGACGAGCTCTTTCATGTCGTCGGCGGTCAAGGAGGTGTCCGGGTAATGCTCATCCTTGTAGCGCTCTTGCTTGAGTTCAGCGATGACGATCTCAAATTGCTCTTCGTCTTCGTCCGGAGCCTTCTGCACGCCCATGACGACGTCGCCATACATCTGGATGAAACGGCGGTAGCAGTCCCAGGCGAGAAAGTCATTCTTGGTGACCTTGGCCACGGCTTCGACCGACTGGTCGTTCAGGCCGAGGTTCAGGATCGTATCCATCATGCCGGGCATGGATTCGCGGGCGCCGGAACGCACGGCGAGCAGGAGCGGCATCTTTTCGGTGTCACCGAACTTGCAGCCCATGATCTTTTCCATGTTCTTCACACCGGCTTCCATCTGCTTTTGGAGCTCCTTGGGATAGGTGCGCTTGTTGTCGTAGAAGTAAGTACAGACGTCGGTCGAGATGGTGAAGCCCGGAGGAACCGGGAGACCGATGCGGACCATTTCCGCGAGGTTTGCGCCTTTGCCGCCGAGCAGGGACTTCATGGTCCCGTTGCCGTCGGCCTTGTTGTTTCCGAACGTGTAAACGTATTTGTTCGCTTTAGCCATTATGATGGTGTGTGATTCAGTGCTGATTTGGGGTTTTCAAGGGGGAAAACCGCAAAAAATGAGCGGCGAATCTAGCAAAGGCGATTTTCGTGTCAACGGCCGAAAGGTGGATATCGCGAAAAACTACCGCCTGTAATACCAATTCCCCGCGGGCGCAGAACCTCATCAAGATTCCCGACTCCACGCCGATACGGATAGGACACCAGGAGCGCAACTCCTGACCTGTGCCGTTCCTACTCAGCTCCCCCGACAATTCCACCCCTCATCGATACCGAGTCCAGTTGTGCGTTGCCACCTTCGGACGTGAATGGAAAACTGGGCGCTCGAAGACGGCCCCGAAACATGTCTGACACAAATCGTTCATCCCGAGCTCCACGCGGAGTCACGACTGACCCCAACGATTCTGCTATGGCCACAGCCAATCTGGCCTTCGTCAAGCTGCTACGCGATCTGCCGATCTTCGCCGGACTGAATGTCGATGAGCTGGATCTGGTTGCCGGCCTCTTTCGTCGGCAGTTGATCCAACCGAACCAGATCATTTTCGACCGCGAGGACATGGGGGAAGAGGCTTATGTCATCGTGCGCGGCTCCGTTCGCATCACCTTGCAGAACGGCAAACCGATCGGAACTTTCTCCGCCGGTCAGGTCTTCGGTGAACTGGCCTTCCTTGACGGTGAATCCCGCGGGGCGACGGCCAAGGCATTGGAACCGACGATATTGCTGGTGATCAACCGCGGTGAGTTCGAAGACCTCTCCGACTCCAAACCGAACATCGGGCGTATCGTCTACAAGAACATCGCCCGTGAATTGACCACTCGTCTGCGCCGCATGAACGCGGCTTTGGAATCCACCGTGGACACTTGGGAGACTGCCATGTTTCGCCGGTCGGCAGACGATCCTCAAGGAATCAGCCCCGTGCGATAGATCCGGCTGGCGGGAGACGTATTGGTCGCCACATTTTCCACGTGGAAGAGGAATCCCTGCGGATCGGTGATTTCGAAGCGCTTGAGATTGTTCCACGTGTTCGTCAACGCATCGGTCACATCAAAGTCGAATTCTTGATCCGGAGCACCGGCAAACAAGAACACACTCTGCAACACGTTGTTGGTATCCTTGCCGTAGGTGTAACTGACGATCTGCACTTCATTCGTGAAGGGCACGGGCCGCGACCGCAGGATCAATCCTTCAATGCCGGCCGCCAGCATCTGCCCGCCATTGCTGGCCAGACTGTAGAGCGACTTGCCGGTAATCATCGGCTTGGTCGTCCAATTCACCAGATTGGTGCTTTCGATCAACGTGCCTTGCGTGCCCACGGCATAATAATGATCCCCCACGTGAATCACGTCGTTCAACCAGGCGGTCGTCCCGCTCGCCTGCGTCGACCAAGTCGTCGCATTGTCGGCGCTCGTGATGATCGTACCGTTCTGACCAACGATGACAAAGTTCCCGTTCAGGTAACGCACGCGATAAAGCCAATTGGTGGTGGCCGTGATGGCAGCCGGCGAATAAATCGAACCGTTCGCACTCACGTAGGCCGTTCCGTTGTCACCCACTGCCACAATTTTCGGCGTCGCGCCATCGGACGACGCCATACCCGTCAGAGTGCTCGACGCGAACGGAGTCAGCGAAGTCCAGTTCTTGCCATTGGAACTCTTGGCAAGGGCGCCGGAGTTGCCCGCCACGTGGAACTCGCCGTTGTAAAGCGTGATTCCCTGAAGCGTCTGTGCGGTCGGTGAATTGGCATCGGACCAGTTGATCCCCAACTCGCTCACCAGGTTCGTCTCCACCACACTGTTGTTCGTGGAAACTACTTCCACCATGCTGTTTGTGCTGAACACGATCTTTCCGGAATCACCGACCGCGACGAGCAGGTTGGTGTCACCCGCCACTCCGAGCAGGGTCGAGTTGGTAACGCTGTCGGGCACGATCTCCAGATCGAACGCCGCCCCGTTGCCACTCGTCATGATCGTTCCAAAGTCACCCACCGCAACGTAGTTGTTCCCGTTGTAGACGATGTCCCAAATCCACTGACGAGGAGACTCGTAAGTAGTCGTCCACGTGAACACTCCGACGCTGTTCGTCCGCGATGCATCGACCTGGAAGCCCGTGCGTCCAGCCAAGACAAACGCGTCGGTGAAGCCGAGCACTGCGTAATAGGTCCACGCCGGCGGACCACCTGTCACATCGGCAACCTGAAACCAGCCGGTTCCGTTCAAGGTCTGCCACACGACGTCTTCGCCCACATACAAGCGCGTACTGCCACCCGCGGTCGCGATGGCAAACAGATCATTCGTCGCCCCAATGTTCTCTGACGTCCAGGTGATCGCATCCGTACTCGACATCGAGATGCCACCGCCACCAACCACGTAGTAGGTGCCATCCAGATACGCAACATTGTTCAGGTCGGAGGTCGTACCGCTCGTCCGCTGTGTCCATGAAGTTCCGTTGGCGCTGGTGAGAATCGTTCCGGTTTCCCCGACCGCCACCCATTGCCCCCCGGCCCAGGTTACGGCGCGCAACCATTCCGAGTTGACCGGCGTCCGGGCCGTCCAGTTGATGCCGTCCGTGCTTGTATAAATCGCGCCAAAATCCCCCACGGCCACCGCCATGTTTGTCGACGTCGCAACATCCTCCAACCAGTCCAAGGTCGAGGCGATAGTGCCCGCCTGCATATTGGTGATCGAGTCGCCCCACAACACCGTACCTTCCTGCCCGGTGATGATGATTCGATTGTTCAGGAAGGCGACAGAGCGCAATGATTTCGTCGTACCACTGTTGCCAACGGTCCAATTCACGAGGTCGGAACTGTGATAAAAACGCCCGCGCTCACAAACCTGCACGCCCAAACCCAGCGTCGGTGAGTATTCCATGTTCACGACGTTGTTGCCGTGCGGCAGCGGATTGGAAAAGCGCCAGTCGAGATCGTCGTTGTTCGCGGCATGAGAAAGGGTCACCAATCCGACCATGGTGAGACATCGGATAAAACGGGAACGCAAAAAGGATGGCCGGGTATTCATTGGCTTGGGATTTTTTGGTTGGTTGGTCGGTTAGGATTGCTATTAGCTAGATTTTGGCCCGCAAAAGCAATCGAGTTTTCTCCGTAAACACGTCCAAGGGAGCGATCAACACGAAACACGTGCCGTCCTCCCCGGTGTCCTTCAACTCCAGCTTCGCGCCGAGGTGGCCGGCCAGCTGATTGCTGATCGCGAGTCCCAATCCACTGCCGCCTTCCTTGGTCGAGGAAACGGGTTTGAACAGGTTCTCGCGGATCGAATCGGGCAGGCCCGGACCGTGATCGCGCACTTCAAATCGGAAACTGTCATCTTTCCGTTCGATGTGCAGATCAACGGATCCGCCAGCAGGCGTTGCTTGCAAGGCATTTTGGACAAGGTTCACAAGGACGAGCGAAACGAGGTTCGCATTCCGATTGTTCAGGCTGCCGTCAGCCAGTCGTCGGGTTTTCAGTTGTGAACCAAGTTGCGCGGCCAAGGCGGACGTCCGCCCTGCGACCATTTCCAGTAGCTCGCCAAGTTCCAGCTCGTATTGGGCTCCCGCCTCCTCCTCGCGCAACACACTGACGACCTCGTTGATGAGCGTCTGCATGCGTCGGGTGGAAGCGACGGCCGAATCCCAATCCACATCCCCGCCCTCCGCCGATTGGCCGGAGACGAAGTTGTGAAGACCGGACAAGGGATTCTTGAGGCCGTGGATCAGATGAGCAGTCACCGCGCCAAGCGCAGATGTGCGGGCTGACAAAGCGAGTTGGTTGTTCGCCTCCCGCAGATCTTCCGTGTATTTGCCCAGCTGCCGAAACGAAATGGCAAAGCCGATCAGGAGAATCGCCCCCGCCACCACAAAGATCGTCACCGCCTGCGTCCAAAGATCGCTCTCCAATTCCGCCAGCTGTCCGGCAATCGAGTCACCGTCCAGGACGAACTGCGCGCTCCCCGCATATTGGCTGCCGTTGGTGGTGGATTGATTGAACAAGGGAATGCTCACGGTCAGCACCGAATTCAGTTCCGCCGATTCGCTTTCCGAAAAAATCTCAGACGCCGCCTGTTCCGGATCGAAACGACTGATCGGCTCCTCCGCCTTCAGCACCTCGACATCACTCGCTTCAAGATCAGTCGGCATGACATCCACCGGAATTCCGGACAAGAACTTCCCCTGCTCATCATGCACGCGAACAGCCAGGACGCCCTGCAGCGATTCCAAGGCCGTCGCCAATTCGAATCGCCAGTCCAGGGTCGGATCGCCCAATATTTCCCACTCTTTGGCCTCTTCGCGCGCCACCGGCTCCTGAAAAAGCGAAACCGCCAACATCACTTCCGCGTCCCGGGTAATGATCTGCTTCTTTGCCGATTCACGAACATGATGCAGACCAAACAGAACCGTAGCGCCCAGAATCGCCAAGGTCAGACAAATGATCGCCACCGGCGTCCAGCCAAGTCCCAGGAGTTTCCGTTTGCCGTTCTGCGCACTCATCGTTCAAACACCACCCCGGCATGCACGATGTTCACCGAGTAGGACGAGGCGTTCTGATTCGAATCCGATTTCTCCCAGTCGTACGCCATGTACCCCTTCCAATACTTGCTCAACATCCGATCGATCCGAAAAGTGAAGTTCCAATCCGTCCGCCGACGACGTGCCACCGCCCTGAGAGTCGCGAACTGATTCGGATAGTAAAAAAAGGACCAGCTCGCATCCGCCGTCACCGTCCACTTGTCATTCTTGTAGCGCAGTTTTTCGCCCAGGCGCCAACGCTTGAACTTGAAGTAGCCCGTGCCGTTGTCCTTACTGATTTCACGCCGAACCCGCGTCGTCGCCCGCCACGCCTGGTTCTTGCCCCACTCCTGCTTCCACTCCAACTGGATGCGATGAAGGTTGAATTCCAATTGTGTGCCTGGTGTGTCCAATCCGTTGAAGTCCGGTTCCCGGCGGGTGTCATATGGCCGGTTGGTAAATGCATAGGATAACGCGACATGATTCTGCTTCCACCACTTGGCCAGTTCGATTCGTGGCGTATATTCCCAGTAATCATCGAGGGGCGAAATGAAGTTCTGCCGCCCCAGCTCGAACTTCCCTTCCGCCCAATAACGCCCGGTCAGATAACGGCGCGCCGTCGCTGAGGTAAGAAAGGTGTTGCCCTCGATTCTCAAGGTATCCGGAACGGCCTGGTCCGTGGACAGATCAAGCACCTGATTCTGGTAAATGTATTGTCCGTTCCAAGACAGATCCCAGCCGGATTCAAACTCTTTCTTGAATTCCGCCATCAGCAGTCCTGTCTGCTCCTTGTCCACCTCGCTGTCGCTGTAACGAAAATCCTCCCATGATCCGTAGAAGAACGCCTCCAGACCATCGGAGTTGTCGCGGATGACGATCAAGTCCAGCAACGACCGCATCAACGGACTGGTCTCCGGGCGCACCGGACTCAACGCCACGTTCTTCTTGATGCCGAGTCCGCCCTCGAGCGTGATCACCGGATTCCATTTGGGCACCTGCTGCGATTCGTCGAGCTGAATGGCCCGTTCGACCGCCTTGGACATTTCGGGATCCGCCAACAACTTGTCCAATTCCGCATCCGAAGTGTCCCCCGACTCGGCCGCCTTCAACAGTTTGTCGAATTCGGCATCAATATCCTGCGCCGTCAAGGGAACGACAGAGAATGCCGCGCAGACCAGACAGAAGACGAAAGCTGTGGGTCGGATGAACATGGAAAAACCGGGCAGCTTTCGCCGCCCGGTTTCGTTACAAGATGAATTTGATCGTGTCGATGCTTAGTCGCGCTCGCGGCCGGTCTTGGCTTTGGCAGCGCTTTGGCGTTCGTCGCGTTTCTCGCGAGCCTTCTCGAGCAGCTGATCACGATTGCCCAAGCGCGGCTTCAAGTCCTGAATTCGTTCCTTGGCGCTCTTCGCACGGGCAACGACCGCCTTGGCGCGGTCCAGCAGCTTTTCCTTGATCCGCTCGATCTGCTCGTCGGTCAGGTCGCGATTGTTTTCACGGAGACGCTTGAGAGCTTCCTTGATGCGGTCCAGCTCGGCGCGGGTGTGACGAATCACTTTGGCGGCAGCCTTTTTGACGTCTTGTGGCACTTCCGGACGCTCGATTTCCGGCTTGGTCACATCCGGTCGTTCCGGACGAACCGGACGGGTGGTCACTTCATCGGAAGTGGAACCGGTAACTTCCGGACGAGACGGACGCTCCGGACGATCAGCGGCGTAAGTGCTGCCGGCAATAGCGACGGTAGCGATAAGGGTGAGAAGAGTGGCTTTTTTCATAAATTATCTTTCAGTTCATGTTCCCAGATTGTGCAAACTAGTTAGCAACAACGTTGCCAGAGCAACCCACCCAAAAAGCCACCATATTCTGCCGTTTATCGTCGTTTTTGAGCGATCCAAGATCTGACAGATTCGACCACTGGGGAAAATCACCCAACACCAACCTTCAGAAAGCGGGAATTGCCCCCAATCCATACACCTAACCCTGTAGATAAACCCTATCCCGTTGACGAGAAGTCATCCGAGTCCTCGAACCTGGCACAGGCGGCTCGCCTGAGCACCCACAGGCAGGCCGCTAATCCCATGTAAATCTGCAATTGGTTGGCATTCCACAAACCACGGACGCTCCCGCGTATTACCCATCTCTTGAGTTCATCAGCAGTCGATGGTTGCGATGCTTACTCGGACCACTTGACCATATGAATCAATCCGATTTTTCCAGCTCGGAACGAGAGCTCTTGCTGATGCAGTGCCGAGACGCAGAGGTCGAAGGTCGCGATCGTGTCGCTACGGCAGAGAAGGCCGTGGAAGCGCTCGAATCCGATCCAAACGGATCGCCGGAGCTTTTCCGCGCCGCTGCACTCGCGTGTTACAACGCCGGCGTAGACACCCGCTGTCAGGTGCATTTCGAGAAAGCCGTGGAACTCGGCCATGAGATCATTCAACGCTTTACCGACTTTGTCATGCAGGCCGAAGGACATCACTTCGTCGGCATCTCGGTGCCCCGCGACCAGCGGGCCGAGGCACGCAAGCATTGGGAAGACGCGCTTCATCTGCTTGAGACGGCCGCGGAATCCACCTACGCCCGACACCTCAAAGCCCGGATCACCAACTCCCTGGCTGAACATCTCAGCTACGGATCCGAGCTGGAGAAAACCATGGCCAAGCGACTGTTCGAGACCAGCATCGAACTCAAGCAGAGATCCGACATTGATGATGCCATGGGGCTCGCAATCTCGCACGGCGGACTCGGCCGACTCTTCCTGTTTGCCGAACCGCCGGACTACGTTTCTGAGCGTCATCATTTTGAAGAAAATCTTTGCATCTCGGAAGAGCTGGGCAGCGTCATCGGACAAACCAAAATGCACAGCCTGTTGGGTGCCGTGGATGTCGGGGAACGCAAACTCGTCGACGCCAAAGAAAGGTATGGAAAGGCACAAGAGTTGGCGGCGGGACAGGTGGACCATATTTTCGCATTGGCAGGGCTGACCGAAACCTGCGCTATGCTCGGCCAATTGGATCAGGCGGACGAACATGGCAGCGCGCTGGCTGACCTGATTGTCAACCGAGTCAAGGAATCGGATCCGGATTCCGCGGAAAACAATTCCCGATCCGCCATCCCGGTTTCATGCTACCCGCGAATCGTCCAGTACCTGGCCACCGCCAAGGCACTTCAACCCCGTCCATTGCACAACACCCTGGCGACGCTGATCGAGACGGACAAACTGCCGCCCACCACGATGCGATGAATCGCGTTCGATGCGGCGCGTGACATCCACGGAGCTCGCGAGCTCATCCCTCCGCCACCCCTCCATCTACGAGCGACGGAGTTGCTGGAGGGGCGAGCCTGCAAGTCCGCATACCTGATTCAAAATGCGAATCCCCCGGTCGGTGGTTGAGTCCGACCGGGGGATTCGACTTGGTGGCTACCGGATCAGCTTGGTTCGTTATTCATGGTTGATGTTGTGTTTATGCGTCGTTTGCTCCGCGGCGTTCCTTCACTTCCTCCCGGTTTTCATCCCGGGCGGCATCGATCACTTCCTTGCGGTCCGTCAGTTTGTCCCGCAGTTCGTGAATGCGCTTGTGAACTTGTCGGCGCAAATCCTGGGTCCGGTCGAGGAACGTCTCGCGATTATCCTTCAACTGGTCGCGAATAGCATCCTTCTCTTCGTCAGTGGCGCCCTTGGCCTCTTTCAGAAGATCTTTCTGGCGATCGTGATAAGCCTTCCGGGCGTCCTGCAGTCGATCGATCATCTTCTTCAACGCATCCGGCGCGTGCTTGAGAACAACCTTCGGAATGTCGTGGTCATGTCCGGGACGCTGCGGACGTGGTCGATCGGGACGTTGTGGACGGTCGCTAGGGCGATCGACATTCGGACGATCCGCCGGGCGTTCGAGAGGACGGACCGTTCCGTCATTGTTGGGGCGGTCAGCCGGACGGACATTGCTGCCCAGATCACGAACCGTTCCGTCCTCCCGAACTGTGTCGGCGTCTTGACCGCTGGCGACCGCAGCCGCCAATCCCAAAATGGCCATTACTGTGAGGATTTCTTTTAGTGCTTTCATTGTTTTGTCGGGTTTGTTGTTTCAGCCGAAGTTGGCTTGGTTGTTGAGTTGCTGTTCGTTGTTTTCGCTGTGTTGATCGGGTCGTTCGGTTCACCGATCGTTACGGAGATTTCTTAGTGCATCACCGATGCCAGCGAATGCCAAAATCACGCAAACCCCTTTATTCATAGAGCTTTGTGCGTTTCGCATTTTTGAAACGGAGTTGAAAAATCTCCCAATTGGGGGCATGCCCCCACGATTGAACCGGGGGGTGGTGGGGGAATTTCCCCAATAGACGTAAACCTGACGTGTGGAGGGAACCGCTCCATCGGTTCCGCCCCAAACCGGCATCGACGGAGCGATGCCCGCCAATGATTCAGCGCTTGCTCTTGCCTTCCAGACGATAGCGGACGTAGTCGCGTGATACTCCGAGCAGTCGTGCGGCGGCGGAGACGTTGTTGTTCGACTGTCGCAATGCGAGCTTGATCAGACGATTGATCGCTTCCTCCAAAGAGAATCCTTCTTCCGGATAGGCGAACCCGGCACGCAACCAATCATTCGGATCATCACTACCAGGCATGGCTCCTCCATCAGC
>JAYPXF010000057.1:0-2134 GCA_038154405.1 Verrucomicrobiales bacterium
ATTCGGAAGGATGTAAAAACAAAGCCAAAGATACCGGGGATGGCGAAAACCAAAAGGCCGATCGTCAGCAGGAGCTTGAACCCCTTGGTGACCGGGAGACAGGCGATAAAGATTGCGAACTGAATCGCCGCCACAACCAGCAGGTAGGAGATGCCCAGAACCATGACGATGGTCGGCAGGTCGACTCCGCGCAGCAGGTTTGAGAAAAACATGAACGGCATGCAGACCGAAAAGAACAGCAGCGCCACATACATGCCGCAGAAGAGCTTGCCCCGGATGATCCGGGCAGGAGACAGGGTGGTGATGTAGAGGAGATCCACGTTGTTCGGTTGCCGCTCCTGGTTGATGCGGACACCCACGTAGACGGGGATGAACACCATGCTGGCAAATATCAGGATCGTCGCGATCACCTGCAGGACTTCCCGCCCCACCGGATTGCTCATGTTGAGCGTGACGTTGGAAGACAATGCAAATCCCATCACCGTGAAGAACAACACGATGAGAAACAGCAGCAGCGTGCCGACCACCGCCCAGCTGCGGACGGATTGCCGCAGCTCCTTCACCACGATCGGGTTCAGTTCAACGGCCGAAAAGAATGACTTCACTCGTTCCATTTACGCTTCGTCAGGTCAGGCGTTCAAAAGTGATTCTGCGGGTTTGGTACCTGTGGTGAGGTCCGCATGCGTTCTTCGTCGAGGTCCAGTTGACCGCCGGCATTGGCAATGATCGCGATCGACATACCGTGCAGCACGCAACAGAGCGTCACGAAAATCCCGCCGACACCGATTCCGCTGCCACTCGTCAGCGAATCGAAGAATCCCAGGACGCCCCGGCGCAGAATGACGTGACTGCAGTGCATGTAAACGCTCATCAGTGCCAGCCCGGTCACCACCGCTGCAATGGCCGCAATCACGCCCTTGATTGCGTGATGTAAGGTTATGCAACCGACAAAAAACGCGACCTGCACGGCCGCCATTACCAGCACGTAACCGAGTATCAGCACCCCGGCCACGCTCGCTACATCCACCCCGCGCAGCAAGGTGGTCATGAACAGGAACGGAGCGCACATGGAGAACAGCAGCAGTGTCTCGTACGAGGCGCTGGCCAGTTTTCCACGGATGATGCGCCCCGCCGTCAAGGGCGACGCATAGAACCGTTCCACGTCGTGTGGCTTTCGTTCGAGAAACAGACGAGCGCCCGCGTTGATGGGGACGATGATCACCGCAAAAAACATCAACAGCGCCGACAGCATCGCGAACACTTCGCGTCCGATCGGCCGGTTGAGCGGTACGCTTGGTCAATTCGTCCCCAGTTGCACCACCAAGGCGATCAGAATCACGGCTGCAACCGAGATCAGCGCGGCCAACAAAGCGCCTGACCTGACCGTCTGCCTCAGTTTCTTCACCAGTACCGGATTCAACCGGTCGGACTAGGAATCGATTTTGTGTGCCACGTCCATGCGCCCGACCGTCAAACTTCATTGCACGCCGCCTTTCGTCACGTTCATGAAGATGTCCTCAAGGTTGGTCTTCGTCTGCTTGAACTCCGCGATCGGGAACCCCTTGCCGACGAGCAGCGCCAGCAGTTCGGCCGCGTTCTCCTCCTCGCCCTCCAGTTCCACGAAGATCTCCTTGCCGCTTTCCTTGGCGTTGGCCACATGCGGATGTTGCAGCAACTCCTTCAGAACATCGGAATGTTTGTCCAGTGGCCGGACGAGCATCGCGCGCTTCGGAGAGCTCTTCTTGAGAACGTCTTCGATCGTGCCGGTCTCCAGCACGTTGCCCTTCTCAATGATCACGACGCCGTTGCAGATCTCGGTAAGCTCGGTGAGGATGTGTGAACTGATCAGGATCGCCTTCTTCTGTTCCGCCAGGATCGTCAACAACTCCCGCAGTTCGACCCGCGCCCGCGGATCGAGACCGGCGGCCGGTTAGTCCAACACCAGGACGGCCGGATCATGCACCAGGGCGCGTCCCAGTGTGACCCGCTGCTTCATTCCCTTGGAGAGCGCTTTGAGGTGCTTGTTCAGGATTCCGGTGACATTCGTGAATTCCTCAATGGCCGCCACCGAATCACGGCGGGCACTTCCACGCAATCCATACGCCCGCGCATAAAAATCCAGATACTCATGGAC
>JAYPXF010000057.1:2144-8138 GCA_038154405.1 Verrucomicrobiales bacterium
CTCATGGACCGTGACGTCATTGTGCGCTGGCAGTGAATCAGGAACGTATCCTACCAACCGCCGCGCCACTTCCGGCTGTTCGCGCACGGAGACTCCGTCGATGTAGACGTCACCGTGATCCGGTTCCTCCAAGGTGGAGATGATCCGCATGGTGGTGGTTTTGCCGGCGCCGTTCGGTCCGACGAACCCGAAGATATGGCCGGAGTCGAAGCCGAACGAAACGTCGTTGACGGCTTTCGTCTTGCCGAAGGTCTTCACCAATCCGCGCACCTGCACCTTCATTTCGCCAACTCCTCCGGGCTGAGGATTCCGACCACCACCTGATCTGCCTTCAGGTGCGACTTGGCATCGATGCCTTTCTCCATGAACGGCGTGGACCCGACAATGGACAGGTAGGAACCGGGTTGGAGATCTCGTTCGATCCGACCAATGATGTTGGTTCCGGCGAACCAATGCCCGCTCTGATACACGTTGCGCAGATGGTTCACGCTCTGCGGTGAAGCTCGGCCGCTCTTGTCGAGGGCGACCTTGGCCCCCGCGGCAATCTCGCCGCCTTTCCACGTCTCGTTCGATTCATCCCGGAAGACCACGCTCTTGAGCGGTGCGCCGAGACCGTTGATCGCCGCCCACCGACCGTCGGCTTGACGCTCAAACTGCACGCGCTCCCGGCGAGTCACCGATTGGCGGATGGCGAAGTGAGCTGGCATACGTGCCTGGACCCAGCCCGACTGTAGATGCTGTCCCTGGGTCCAATCCATCGCCTTCGTCGTGCCGCCGGAGCGGCCGCGGGCCACAATCGGAAACACCTCGGTCGAGTAATTGAAACGCGCACCACCGGACGGTGTCAGCGGTGCGTAATACGCCAACCGCCCCAGCGTCGTGGCGCGGTGGTTCACATGATCCAGTAGCGTCACGCCTTCCACGCGGATCGTCGGCGTGATTCCTTCATTGAAGATCGAGTAGAGAAACACCACGCCGCATGTCGCCAGCGAAACCACCGGAATGGTCCACAACATCCAGATGCGGCGGTTGATCTTTGCCAACACGAATATGTTCAGCGGCCCTACAACCAGGATGAACAGCAGCATGATGAATGCGATTCCCTTCACCGGAACGGAGAGATCGTCCACCACAGGAAATGCCGAATTGGCGGTGGCGGCGTTGCCAAAACCTTCCCAGACGGCGCTGGTCCTGCGGGTGGCTTTCTCGAGCGCGCCGAGTTGTCCCGAATCCAGCTGCTTCACGTCGGTCACATTGTCGAACTCCAGACATTCACCAAAGCCGACCATGTAGCGATGGACACCGGTCGTTTCGCGCTTTCTTGAATCATTCCACGGTTTCGGAACAGGGGCCTTGCCGAACACGTTGATCACGCCGCCGGCCTCAGCAAAACGCCAGAGTGCTTCGGTGACCGCTCCATTCATCTTCCGGAAATCCGATTCGTGCAGGACGACCACGTCAAACGCCGTCAGCCCCAGCCAGCTTTCACTCCACTGGCCAACCTCCCACTCGCTCCGGAGGACGGTAGGATGGTTGTGTGTGCTTCGTGAAGAATGGCGATGGCTGCTTACCGTGGCATAAGTCGAACTGGCGGCCGCCTTCCTCGCGTAATGGGTCTTGGATTTGCCATCGACCAGACCGACAGAATCGATCGCCACGGTCCGCCGCGGGTAAGTATCCATTTCGATACGGACCTTGCTCACCGTCTGGGTCACTGCGCCGAAATTGAAATTGATCGGCTGAAAGCGGACCGTTCCCCTGCTCGCCCTGTTGGTATTGGCCACCCGTTTCAGGAGACGCCCCGCTCCGTCCAGCAGATCGATCCGGGTGAACACGCGGCGATCGCCATACGCCACGATCTGGAGTTTTACAGGACTCTTGACCGGCTTGTACTCCAGCTCCAGCCATTCGGAGCCGCGTCCGCTTCGTTCCGGCAGCCAAGCCAGACGGTTGTGGGAACTGGATCCACGCTTCACGTCCGGTGGCCCGGTGGCCCGACTGGCCGAATAGTCCGCGCCCGCAGCGGCGCCTCCCGATACATGGCGTTTCAGGGCCGAGTCCAACGCCGTGACAGCAAGTGATCTGGACACCAGGACGAGTCTTGGAGCAATGCCTCCGTAGTGCACGTTCGCATGCTGGAAACTGCCGGCCAGATTCAGATCTCCGGCATGACGACCATTGATGTAGATGTCCGCTGCCGCGTGCCCGTGAATCGGCAAGGCCGGCTGCAGCAGCGGCAAGGTGACCTCCGATTGGGCCGCCACTGTGACTTCCCGGCTGATGCGGTTGATGCTCTCCGAACTGTGGCTGTAATTCTTGTTCGGCAGAACGACACGCACGCGAAAATCACGTGAGGGATTACGGTTCAGGATATTGAAACGGTGTTCGAAATACCCGTGGAAGGTGCTGCCATTCGCGATCCGTTCCGTCGAAACAGTCACGTCGCCGAATTCCCGGTTGGCGGCATCCATGGAGACACTCCACGTCAGCACGGCAGCGGTAAACAGTATTCGGAGGATCGGCGGCAAATTCATGGGTTCCCCGTTCAGTTTGTTCAGACCGCCGCGGCTTCCACATCCGCCGGCAGGTTCAGCCCGGTTTCATCCAGCGCGGCCAACAGGTCATTCGCCAGTTGCGACGTGTCGTATTTGTCGAAACGGGCCTGGTAGTTGAGGATGATTCGGTGATTCAACACCGACGGAGTCACGGACTTCACGTCTTCAAAGCCTACGGTGGGTCTGCCATTCAACAACGCGTGGCCGCGGGCTGCTTCCGCGATGCCGATGGCGGCGCGAGGTGAGGCTCCGTAACTGACATATTGTTTCACCGGCTCCGGTGCCTCCGAGTTGCCGGGATGTGTCGCGCCCACAATGCGGGCGACGTATTTCGCCACCGGGCCGGGCAGAAGCACGCGGTCCATCGTGTCGAACAACAATTGCAACTCCTCCCGGTCCAGCTGCCAGGTGGGTTCCGGCAATTCTCCACGACGCCGATCACCGACGATGTTCGCCAACACATCAACGTCCACGTTGTCGAACAGGAGGCGGAACAGGAAGCGGTCCAACTGTGCTTCCGGCAACGGATACGTGCCTTCCAGTTCGATCGGGTTCTGACTCGCGATCACAAAGAAAGGATCGGGCAGCGCGCGGGTGTTGCCGAGGAGGGTCACTGATTTCTCCTGCATCGTTTCCAGCATCGCCGACTGAGTCTTGGGCGAAGCCCGGTTGATTTCATCCGCCAGCAGGATGTTGGTGAACACCGGCCCCTTCTGAAACACCATCTCGCGTCCGCCGCCATCGGTTTCCTGCAGGATGTTGGTGCCGAGAATATCAGCCGGCATGAGGTCGGGCGTAAACTGCACCCGATTGAAGTCCAGCTTCATGATGTCGCCGAGCGTTTTGACCAGCGCGGTTTTTCCCAGTCCCGGCAGCCCCTCCAGCAACACGTGCCCGCGGGCAAGAATGCCGATCAGGACGAGACGATGTACCTGTGGTCTTCCCAGTAGGATGCGGTCAAGTTGTTCCAGAACCTTGTTGGCGAGATCGCAGGCGGGTGCGAGTTCCTCGGGCTTAAGTACGGCAGTGCTCATGTTCCCTGTTTGAAGGCGGTCCATGTTCTAACAATCCGGAAGCGAAAATGTTTCGGATCAATTGTCCCGTTTGAAGAAGCGGTTCACCGCCCCCTTATGTTGCGGCAGCACCCGTTGCACCTCCGCCGAGCCTCCCCCGGCATTGGCACCGCTCAAGGCGCCACTCCCGGCATTCTCCTCGCCGCCGGTGACTTCCGGCGCGGAGCGGCTGATGCCGACGAACTGGGCGTCCTTCATGCTGGTCATCGCCCCCATGGGCAAGGCCTGATCCTTGGTCTTCGTTCCGTCGAAACTGGAGGCATCCTGCCAGGTCATCGGCGCATCGCCCCTCCCGCGATTGACACCTCCACGACAAAATGCGACCGCCAACCCCGAGCAGTTGTTCGTGCCATTGCATTCCTTGGCGAGGAAAGCAGCCAGCGCCTTCGGGTTGGGACATTGTCCGGCCTTGTTGCACTGGCCGAGTTTGGAAGCATCGATCAATTTCAGGTTGGCAAGTTTGCCGACGCATTCGCCGAGCTTGGACTTGTTGTTCTGGATCGCCTTCATCAGCTGCTTCATCTGTTCGGGCGTCAGCTGTCCGACCTTCGCGCCCTTAAGCAGTTCCTCCGGCATTTCGAGTCCCAGCAATCCTTTTTCCATCATCATCAGCTCCAGCATGGCTGCGAGATCCTGCATGCCTTTGGTGGATACCGCCTCGTTCGGTTCGGGCATCATGCCCAACGCGCCGGCAAGTGTTTCGGAATGCTTGAGGCTTTCCATCTTCTTGATGGCCTCTTCGGCCGCCTGCTTGGCGAGTTCCTTATTGCTGTCTTTGAGGTGATCGAGGGCTTCCCAGGTCTTGGCCGGGTCCTGTGCCGAAGCCTCCTTGTTCAGGCGGTCCAGCTGTTGTTCGAGATCATTCGCCTTCTCTTCATCGAGAATGTTCTCTTCTTCGAGCACCTCGATTTCTTCGCTGAGCTCCCCGACCAGCTGACCAATCTCCATGTTGTTCTTGCCGGCAAATCCGAGATGCTTCTGCGGCAGCAGAAATGCGACTGCCAGGAAAACCGCGGAACTGGCAAACACCATCAGAGGACGCGAACTGCGCCAGCGGAATTCCGGGAGATCCAGTTCCGGCAGTTCCTTTTCCCAGTGCCGCATGTCCACTTCGCCTTCGGCGACGACCATGCCACCGGCTTCATTGTGTTTGTCCACCACCGCGCGCAAGGCGTCCAGACGCGGACGTTGATTCCACTGGCGGAACGCGATGAAGACCGCGATCGGCAATACGGCTCCTGCTGCCGCGACGAGATAATGGGTCGGCCACCACGTCAGCATGCGCACCGCCAGCACCACGACACCCAAGAGGAAGAACCACGCGGCGCACCACGCAACGCTCTGCCTGACAGTGAGAATGGACCAAATGCGCTTCTCCAGTTCCTTGATAATCTCGGTAGTCGGTTTCATGGGATGTCCTTTGGCGGCTCCAAGAACACTAAGTGGGCGCCTTATGGGCGTCAAGCATGGCACCGATCCCCGATCCACCTGAGATCTTGCTTCGATTCCGCGACGGTTTATCCTCGGCGTCATGGTCCGCCTCGTCCTCTTCGACATCGATGGTACGTTGATTCAGACGGACGGCGCGGGCATTAAGGCGTTTGATCGTGCCTTTGCCTTGGGGTTTGAGGTTGAGAACGCGGCAGCCGAGATCAATTTCTCCGGTCGCACAGACACCGGAATCTTAGAGGATTTGTTTTCCTCCCACGGAGTTGAGCCCAGTTGGGAAAACTTCCAACGTTTCTTTCACTCCTACACCCACCTGCTGGACTTCTATCTGTCTCAGTCCAAAGGCGAGATACTCCCCGGTGTGAACGGACTTCTGCGGGATCTGCTGGGGATGAACGAACGCCCCGCCATCGGACTGCTAACCGGCAACCACCGGCTCGGAGCCCAGATCAAGCTGCGCCATCATCGGCTATGGCATTTCTTCGAAACCGGCGCCTTCGGTTGCGAGCATGCCGACCGCAATGAAATAGCCAGAATTGCGCACCGCCGCGGCACGCGTTTTACCAACGCCGATCTCACGGGTGACGAGATACTGGTCATCGGGGACACCACTCGCGACATCGACTGTGCCAATGCGATCGGCGCCCGTTCGCTGGCCGTCGCCACCGGTGGCTGCGATCTTGACGAGCTCCGCGATCACAACCCCACCTGGGCCGTCGATGACCTTACCCGCATCCATCTCAGTGAAATCTGCGGCTAGGGCGACTCTCTCTGCACTCGTTCGAGATCGCGCAACAGCGATTCCACGCGCCTGCGGTTCACGTTTGGCGAGTCGTGTTCCAGCAACCACACAAGGTCCGCACGGGCACCATCCACGTTGCCTGATTGCCAGCGCGCCAAGGCCCGTTGAACGCGGA
>JAYPXF010000057.1:8148-25286 GCA_038154405.1 Verrucomicrobiales bacterium
CCCCACGCCCCCCCCCCCCCCGCCCGCCCCCACCCAGCACCCCCCCCCGGGCCGCACGGGCACCAGCCACGTGGCCTGCTTGCCATCTGGCCACGGCCCGTTGAACGCGGACTATATCCAGTGTCGTGTCCACTTCCACCGCCAGTTCGCAGTACTGTGCCAGCTTGGCCTCCCCTCCGCGCTCGGATACGGGCGTCATGAGTCGGCGGAGAATACGGCCGATGATCTGCCGCTTGGTCTCAGGCTCATGTTCTTCCATCCGGAGCAGGATCATGCTTTCCCCGGAACCTAGCATTTTTCCACCGTCATAGACGTCGATCAGCCGCCCGTTTTCCCCCGCCGGTTGATAGTGCACCATGAAACGTTCCCGCGTCCGGGCACCGCTGAGTCCCTTGATCCCGATCCGTCGGGCCAAGTCCAGGTAGACGACTGCCAACGTGATGTCCAAGCCTTCACGATCGTCAAGCACCCGATTCACATAGCAGTTGTTGGAGGTGAATCGGCTGCCATGAAAACCATTCTCCTTGAACAGATATTCGTTCAGCGCCGACAGCTTCTTGGAATCATCCGTTTTGGCGGGAACGCGCTTCCGCAATTCGTCGACCATGGCATCCAGCATCTTGAGATACGCCGGTACGTCCAGTTCAGGGTCGTCGTTTTTTGCCAACAGCAAGGCGCAATAGAACAGGTCGATGTCCGCTTCCTTCTTTCCCAGTTCACTCACCAGTTCTTCTTCAATGCGCTTGGTATGCACCCAGTCTGCAAGTTGCCGCAATCGTTCCGCTTCCCGCTCCAGTTCCTGGGCCCGGTCCTGCAAGACGGAACGGGCTGCCTGGCTGTTGCTCTTCAGGTTGTCCACCATCTTGGGATCCGGATACGACCCAACATCAAGCCGTGAAATCTGTTCACGAATCCCGGTTTCCAATTCTTCGGGAACCGACGAGGACACCACTTCCGCTCCCACCTGGAACCCTCGGAACACTGCCTTCGTGTGGCGAAACTTCGCGAGCCCGACCCTGCCCCGCTTGAGTTTTACGTCATCGGACTCGATGACCAGTTGCTCGTTGACGAAGCATTGGATCCCCTCGTCCGTCACCCGAACCTTGATGTGGTTCCAGTCACCGGGGCGATAGTGATCGCTGGGGACGGTCTGGATGATGCTCCAGTTCCAGACGCTCGGTCCTTCAAACCGGGTGAGTCGCAGGTTTCCTCCGGTCGGATAGAAACCGTAGTGCACATCGCCTCCGTTCGATTCGAATGCCAGCCCCGCGGCGCCGCTTTCATCATCCAGGCGGGTCCAAACCGCGAGTTCGTATGGACGTTTGGGTACCGCTTCCTGCGAGATGCAAAGGGAACGCCCTCCGAATCCGGTTCCGGCCGTGTGCACGTGGATATGCCCCGCCTGTTGACTCCAATGCGCGCCATGAATGGTCTTCCACTGTTTGGGATTCAGGCGTCCGATCGTGACCCAGCGCTCCATGGGAATCGGGTTCGGTTTTTCCACCAACGGTTTCAGGGCATTGATGGGGACAGCGAATCCCAGATTGCGTTCAATGGCATGTTTCATCGCCACCACGCCGAACACCATCCCCTGGCGATCCACGATGGGTCCGCCGCTGTTCCCCTGCTCTGTCGGCATGGCCACCTGGATCATGTCCTTGAGTTGATCGATGTCTCGCCGCGCAGACACCACGCCTTCGACGACACTGAAGTTCTGTCCCTGCGGATGACCGATGGCGACGATCGATTCCCCCTGCTCCAACGCATCCGAATCTCCCAGGGGCAGTGCCGGCAGGTCCTTCGCGTCGATTTTCAGCAACGCCAGATCTGCCGTGCGGTCAAATGCATGCACGGACTGCACGGCAACCATGCGTCCATCGGAGAATCTGACCTGAATCATTCGGCCTTGGGGAATGGTGTGCAGACTGGTCGCAATGATTCCGTTGGGATCGACCACGAATCCCGTGCCTGAACTCTCGACATCGCCGGCAAAATCCAAGGTGTTCACCACCACCAATGAAGGCATCAGATGCCGGGTCAAGTCCTTGACCGACATCCGCTCCTCTGCTGCTGCGAATGAGGTCAGGCAGTTCAAGGCTGCGAGGAGTGAAAAGCACTTACGCCGATGCATGTTCAGGAGAGCCTAGCATTCCCCACCCACACCGACAACGGGTCCTTTCTGACCGCACCGGCGCAAATAGATGAAGGGAATTGATGCGATTCCGAATGGCGACGAAGACGGAGCGGTGCCCCTATCGCGGCTTTACTGATTCCGGGCCTTGTGGAGTTCCAGTTGCTGTTTGGCTTCCGCCGGTGAGATACGGGCGACGGGAATGGGAAAACCCAGCGTGTCCCCATTGGGTTTGAATCCACTGCCGTCTGCATCCACGAAGATGGGATTGTGATACGCCACCGGCTTGATGCCCGCTTGGCTACTGGTGCCATAACCCGTCTTCAAGTTGTGATCCTCACCGATGGCGACGACGATCAGATGCGCATCCTCGCTGAGCGGCACATTGATCGTGCGTTCAAATTTCACGACTCCATCACCGAACCATGATGCGTGTGATTTGCGGGTGAAATTCAGCGCCTTGAGGGGGCGGCCATTCTGCAGGATCTGCACACGGTCAATGTCGATCCAGTCCGTGCACTGGACCTTGATTTTCAGATCGATAGATCCGTGAGCGCGGGTATGACCGCCGGGCAGAACGCCGTCTTCCGTTTCGACCTGCAGGAACGGCCCGGTGGTGAGAACCGAGCGTCCGTCCTTGGCATGGCGCGAATTCTCTTTCCAATCGATCTCCGCGGGCTTGTCCGATTTGCTCGGCACATACATGCGCCAACCGCCCACGCCATTGCCATACACCCGATGAGCGTCACAAACGGCAACACCGACGTAGGGTGCGCCTTGGTTGAGCAATTGCAGCCATACGAACTGTCGCTGGATGTAAACCCGCTCACGACCGCGATACAGGCCGACTCGGAACGGCACGCCACTCAGGATGGCGGATGCGGAATAGTTTTCCGTCTCGATTCCGTCGATCAGATTGCCCAAGCCCATGAATCCGCCATCAGGACGGCCATCCGCATTGCGATCGGTGAAATTGAAAACCATGTCCGGATGATTGATCTGAATCCAACGGGCTGGTTCCTCACCCTGCCAGTTGCGCAGGTTGATGGCGTTGAGGCGCGGATCGCGTTCGTGTACCGGCGCGCCCCCGTCCTGGGCGTAGGGGTCCGGCTTAAACGGGAATGAATTGAAGTGGGCACCACTTCCCGTCAGCTCCATGCCGGGAACCGTGTGCATCTCCTTCTCCAAACCGAGACGCTTGATGTGAGGCGTCCAATCGTAGAGGCGGTTGTGTTCGGTCGTGGGCGCAAACTCAATGTGTTCGGCAGCCAGGTTGATGATGCGATCATCGGTGCCGCAAACATTGTCGCCACTGGGTGTCGAATGATTGTGGTAATCCGTGCTGACCCAGCCGGTCGTATCGACCAGGCGCTTCAGCCTGCCGGCGAGCGTCACCGTCTGTCCGGCCGTCAGTTTGATCTTCTTCCGCAGGTGGGAAAACTCGATTCCCCGGGTCACGATGATCTCATATTCGCCCGGATCCAACTGTACGCGAAACGTTCCCTTCTCGGAGTGATATTGATCCCGGCAACCATGTGCACGCCAATCCGGCCCCAGATTCGGATTCTTCGTTCCGTTCACTCCGTGGAACTGGGCCTTGCAGGGAATGCTCTTCCCCGAGCTGTCGCGAATGTCGAACGCCACGGCCGAGGCAGCCGGCATCTTCACGCTGAACGGAATCTTGATTCCGGCTTTGACCAATCTGATCTCGGAGTTGCCCGCCGTTCCGCGGCCGATGTCGTGCGCGGTCCACTTGTAGGTTCCCAAAGGCAACTGAACTTTCACTTCACCTTTCTCATTTGGATAGGCTGTCAACGTCGACTTGCCCTGCTGAAAACCCACCTTGCCGGAAATGACTGGGGATCCTTCTCCTCCTGTAAGCGTGCCGTATACGTTCGCCGTTTTCACACCCTGAAACTCGGCCACGAGACCGACCGCCTGGGCGGGTGATGTCCCCACGGCGATGAAACGGGCAAACTTCACCTCCTGTCCAGGTTTGACCGTCACACTGGAACCGGGAGCTTCGAATCCGTCCTTCGTGTACCAGCCATATGCGTAGCCCGTCTTGTGTGCCGGGTTGATTGCGTCGGCCCAGGTGATGCCAGAGAACGTTCCCCGGGAATCGAAGCGGGTCCAACGGTCTGCGACCGAGCCCTTGGCTTCAGCCTTCGATTCGTTGCGGTAGGTGGTGACGATCAGCAATCCTTGCCAGCCATCCCGAAGTCGATACTCGTGCCGTTTGAACAGCCCTTTGTTCTTTGCGGCGGTCACCACGGTTTCAATCACCGCCTCACCATCCGAACCATCCTTCAGCACCCGCACGTAGGAAACCGGTCCTTGTTGTCCGGACGGGGTGAAGATGACCAGTTGGTCGTTGTTGGCACCGCGAAGTGTCAGGTCAAAAAGATTCCCGGGAGTCGTTCCGTTGGCTCCATAAAACGTGCTCATGTTCGGCCGTCGCAGATGCTTGTTCGCCCCGATGACAGCCTCAATTCTGCCGTTGCGAAGAATGAAATCACCACGGATGCCATCGGCTTCCTTACCTCCGGGCAATTCTTTCAGGCGATCCGGTCCGACTTCGAAGGCCTCCGGTTTGGCGTGAACTGTTTGCGTCGCGGAGAGGATCACGGCAGCTGCGATCACAGTGTGAAGATATTGGGATATCATAATGAGATGGGGCCGCTTATAGGGCGGCCCCATCATGCTATCAAGTTGTGATTCAGGGGAAATGCGCTCAGCGTCCGATCGAACTGCGGCCGCCCTGTTTCGTGAGGGGCTTCTCATCTTCCCAGATGGCCAGACCGTCACGACTGGTGAGGGTCAGCTGGAAGACGTGGGAAGACTGGTATTTCCGGCCCAGGCGCACGCGATCTTCGATGATCTTTCCGGACAACGAATAGTCGGGTAACAGGGTCAGCGGTTTGCCTTCAGCCTTTTCACGATCACGCAGGATCTGCTGGGCTAAAGGATCTTCCGCCTTGCCGCCGAGGCCGTAGGTGGTCGTGGTGACCACCTGCCCGGTGCGATTCAAGGCCACGCGAATCTTCTTCGTCAGCAGGTCCGTGTCCACATGCTCGCTGGTGTTGTTGATGATGCGACTGATACCCAGAATGGCCTGCCCGTTGTGGGAGACTTGAAGGCGTCCCTGGTTGATCACGTTCTGGATCAATGAATTCACCATCTGATCCGCCGCCATCTGGAAATCCTGAATATTAATTCGGTTCACGGTCGTCAGGGTGCGCGGACCTCCTGAGTCCACATACTTTGCCTGCGACGCGCATCCCACGAGCAGTGCACTGCTCATCCCGATCAATCCGATCTGCATCAATTTCTTCATTTCGTGAATCATTCTAAGTTGTTGGTTAGCGGGTTTTCTCCGTCAGTTTCAATCGAAAATCCTTGGCCTCGGCGGTTGGCGCCACTGAGGTCAGCATGCGTGATTCGCCGCCTTCCAGTTGGCCGCGCTGGTAGCCGCTCGTAGGCAGCTCAATCAGGATGCCATCCTCGTCGAACCATTCGAACTTGTAGCTGAACGGACGGTAACGGCGGGTGGTGTTCCGTAGCTCGACCTGCACCCGGATGTGGCCGCCGGCGCCTTCGGATTCCGCCACCGAGACGATGCTCACCCGCCGGGACAGGCTGGGATCGGTGACGACGCGTTTGTCGGCGACGGTGGATGGCTCGTTGATGCGGCCTTCCGGCTCCACCATGTTCACGGACTTGCAGCCGCTTAGCGTGATCAGTGCGGCTGCTCCAATGGTCAGAAAGAATGGGTTCTTCATGTATCGGTCTAGTTGAGAGTTGTCTGTGTCACCAGTAACGGTGCCTGGGGACTGATTGATTTCACGTATAGCAAAACGGTTTTCCCGGTCTGCACGACGATTTCGGAATTCAATCCGGCACCACTGAGCTTCACTTTCCGGTCTGCCGGCATCGGCAGGCTGCAAAGCTGAATCTCTTTCGGCAAGGTCGTCCAGGTCCGCGTGTCGGCCACGTTGACCGCGGTCTGGTAAATGGACGTCGCCAGCAACGACAATAATCCAAGATCATTGTCTTTTTTTCGCGCCGCCCGATTCACGGCGTATGAAACGGCGGCTTTGCTTGCGGCGGACAACAGGGTTTTGGTGGTGATCGTCGGCAGTTCGTCCGCGAATTCCCGGCTGATGATTGCTTCCAGATCGGCCAGGCGCCTTGTCTGCGTGGCTTTCCCGGCCGCCTTGACGGTCAACGAACTGACGTAGTTGTATTGCGGCACGAGGATCGGCAGTGCGATTCCGACGTAGGGGACATTACCGTCACCAACGAAAAACAGCGGGATGTCGATCTGTTTCTGTTCCCGCCGGGGCGCGCGCCCGGTCTCGAACAACACGTAGATCAGTGACCCGAATTCGGTACCACTGAAACGGGCTTCGATGCGATTGAGATCCGCCTGTACAAAGGGATTGCTGCCGCTCATCGCCAGTGCCCTTGTCATCGCATGCCGGGCGGTCTCCAGATCCGAATTGTCCAGCGCATGTGTTTGGAAAAACAGTCCGCGTAGATAGATGGCAAATGGATTCACGTAGGGCGCCTGCGCCTGGTATTTGTCGAGAAAGCGGTAGACCGAATCGATGCGGCTTTGCACACGGCCATCGTTCGCCAATTGCGCACCCCTGGAGTTTCCGGATTCTGCCTGTTGCTCGCGCTCGATCCGGCGGGACTTGATGGCCACGGCGTCCTCCTGACGACGTAGTACCCGGTTGAATTCCACCCGTGCCGCCTGGCGGTCTCCCAACTGCAGGTAGTTCAAGCCCCGGTAGCTGTTCAACATGACCTTGTCGTACACCCTGCCCTCATAAGGCAGTTGCGCCTGGTTGGAGAACAGGGCGACGGATTCGCCGCTCAGGCTCACCTTGGCTCGCCGTTCGTAATCATCGATCAGCGACTCAGCTGCGGCGAACGCTTGATTGCTTTCCTTGAATCTGCCGGCGGCGCGTAATGCACTTCCCTGCTCCAATCGCCAGATGACCGCATCGCGACGTCCAGCCTTGCGCGCCCGGTTTGCATACTGATCCGCCGTTCCTGCGACATCTCCGCGATGCCAGGCGCCGGCCACCGATCGGTTTTGATCGACGTAAGACTGACATCCCGAGGCAATGAGCCCCACCAACAGCGCCGTCGCCAACCCAGGGATCCGGCGAATCATTTCTTGGTCTCCTTCTTGGAGTCGCTCTTGGCCGAGGGCTTCACGGTGAGCCACAGCCAATCAGTGCCGTTCAAGAGGTAATCCCCGCGGGAATCACCGGTGACGAATGAGCGACTGACCTTGCGCAGTTTCTTGCCTGCGGCAGCTTCTTCCGTCAGCAGAATGCGGAAAGCAGCGCTGGTGGCGGGGGCGTTTGTCGCGGTGAAGTACTTCAACGTGGCCGTCTTGGCTTTCTCGGCGATTTTGTCTTCCACCGCGGTCACCCCATTCGGCAGATCATTGATGACCGCGCGTAGTTTTGCAGTATGGCCGTTCTTTCGCGCGATCTTGAGCTTGATTTCGGTATGCTTCCCGGCTTCAAAAGCTATTATGTCGTTGTCTATGGTCACCTCCACATCCGGTTCTGGCGGTGCGATCACAAGTCGGTAATGGCAGTCCTCGCCGCCTCGCAAGAATCGGTCGCGGATCTCCACCGTGTAGTTCCCCTCAGATGCCTTCACCAGATATTCCGGATCACGGTAAGGTTTGGTGTCATCGGTTTCCCGCAAGAGGCGACCGCCGGGGCGATTGATGACCATCACGGGATCCACGGGATATCCAAGCCGATGTGATTCCACACGTACGAGAAACTGTTCTCCTTTTTTTGCGGCAAACTGATAGCGATCGATCTCACCGGGTTTCGCGAGTCGCCCCGCCAATATGGCCGGAGTTCTCAGAACCTGCACTTCATTGGTCTCGCGTGACTCCACAATTGCCGCATTGGGTGCGGCAATCCCGCCGTCCTCCAAACGCAGGGTCAGGCGATAAACTGCATCGGATCTCCCGGAATACCTTACACTCGTGCTGGCCTTGTGAGTGACTGCGAACAACTGCAGCGCGTATGTCCCGGTTTCCTTCGCGGTAAACCTCATCACCGGATCCAGGTTGTGCGAATCACTGGCAACTGACACCTCGTGGCCGCGCGGATCATACACGTGAATGAAGGGGTCGATCAGTGACCGCAAACTGTAGGCATCCAGACTGGCCGTGAGTCGTTGTCCGCGTTCTAGCGCGATACGAAAGAAATCCGTATCGCCTGACTTTGACAAAGCTCCGTTCACAACAACGGGAAAATTGGTGACCGCCTGTCCTTTCGCAGCAGTTCCATTGTCCTCCTTCTCCATCAGTTCGGGGAGATTTCCGATTACGAAAAAGGCGGCTGGTGATGAGCCGTCTTTGGCGTGCGCCCGAACGAGATAAGGTCCCACTGGGACGTTATTGGAAACACTGACCGTGAAAGTTCCTTTCTTCTTGGTATCTGCGGTAAACCGTATGCCCGGATGACTCGCCCACATTTGGGCCGGCCAAACGGAGAACTTCCCGTGGGCAGTGACGGCATTGGTGCTCCCGATTCGTGCGCCGGGAGGAGATATTGCCGTGAGTGTCGGGGCAGCGATGAGCGGGAGCGCCACCAGGCCGAGAAGCGCGAAACAGAGCCTGAGCCAGCTCATCAAGCGAAGAGTTCTTTGATCAGGCGGCCGTTGTCCACCAGTTGCACCGGACGATTCGCGGCGGTGTGCAGAGTCCGCTCATGATTGATGCCCATCTTGGTGTAGATGGAGGCGGCGAAATCTTCCGGAGCATAGACGTTGTCATTGGCGTAATACCCTTTTACATCCGTGGCCCCGACAATCTGGCCACCCGGAACGCCGGCGCCGCCCATCATGACCGACATGGCAAACGACCAGTGATCACGTCCGGCATCCTTGTTCACTTTCGGGGTACGGCCAAATTCACCAAGGCAGACCACCAAGGTGTTCTCGACAGAGCCGCGCTCCGACAAATCGTTGATGAGAGCGGCCATGCCCTGATCCAGGCGCGGCAGCGCAGTCTTCTTGCAGGTATCAAACAACCCGCGATGGTGATCCCATCCGCCGTAGTAAACCGTCACGAAAGGGACGCCCACTTCCGTGAGCCGGCGGGCGAGCAACAGACGTTGGCCGAAATCGTTACGGCCGTATTTCTCGCGGGTCTTCTCCGGTTCCTTGGAAATGTCGAACGCCGCCTGCGCCTTCTCCGAATAGACGAGGCGATATCCCTGCTCATAGAAGTTGTCGAGGCTGACTGCGGGATCGGCGGCAATCTGATCGTTGATGCGCTGCAGCCGATCCAGGTTCGCTCGCAACTCACGGCGGTTCTCCGCCCGCGCGCCGACGATCGATTCGGGAATGCTGACATCGCGAACCTTGAAGCTCTTGCTGTCAGGATTCTCCTTGATTACGAAGGGCGCATATTGGGCTCCCAGAAAATTCGGACCACCCGAGCGCGACATCCGCGGCGTGCTGACATAGCTCGGCAGACCATCCTTGATTCCCCGATCCCAAGCCACCACCGACCCGAGCGAAGGATGGAAGGTCACAAATGCGCCGCAACCGACCGGCACGGGCGTCGGGCGACCGGTCATCATGTAGTGATTGCCGGCACCGTGATTGTTCTGCTTGTGCGCGATCGAGCGAATCACGGTGTATTTGTCAAAGCACTTGGCGAGGTTGGGAATGTGCTCGCAGAAGTGAACGCCTTTAACGCTGGTTTCAATCGAACCGAATTCACCGCGAACCTCCTTAGGGGCATGCAGCTTCGGGTCAAAAGTCTCGTAATGGGTCGGGCCTCCATCCAGCCACACGAAGATACAACGGATATCGTTCTTGGACTTGCCCGCCGCTTCGGCTGCCCGCGCACGCAGCATGTCGGTCATTGCCAAGCCACCCAGCGAGCCCAGTCCAACCTGGAGAAAATCGCGACGCGCCATCCCTGCGCAGTTTCTGTTGAGTCTCGTCATTACGTCGTGATCAATGATTTAATACAAATTCCGGCGTATTTATCAATGCCCAGATGAGGTCTTCAATGGCCTCTTGTCGCGCGGCTGCGTCTTGTTTGGCTCCTGCTATCCCAGCCGCAGCCACTCTTGTTTCATCGGCAGACGGCCGTCGGGAATATACCGCAAGGTAAAGTTCTTCGACGATCTGGTCGGGGTTCAATTCACCCTTGGCCAATTTTGCCGCGCGTCCCCATTTGTGGGAAATCCGGCCCTCGAGCTTGTCCGAGTTCATCAGATGCAGCGATTGGACAATCGTCGGGGTTGGATCCCGTTCGCAGGGACATTCGGCGCTGGAATCCGGCCGTCCAAAGGTGTCCAACAGGGTTGAGCCCGCCAGGGTGTTCCAGTTGCGTTTGGCCGGCTCCCCAAAGGTGAGGCCCTCAAAGGTGGCCAGCACGCCCGTCACCCCGGTCAGGGCATCGGACATGACTTCAGCCGGGAGCCTGCGCCGATATGAGCGGGCGAAGTTTCTCTCATCCGCCACATTGTATTCATTGGGCACGGAACTGTTCTGGTAGATGCGGGATCTCAGGATGTGCCGCATGGTTCGCTTCATGTCGTGGCCATACTGTGCGAAGTCGTCCGCGAGCCAGTTGAGCAACCGACCGATGGAAGGCGGATTCGACGCCCGGAAATCATCCACCGGATGAACAATTCCCCGGCCGAACATCTCACCCCAGATGCGGTTCACGACCGCCTTCGCGAAGAATGGATTCTCCGGTTCCAGCAGCCAATCCACCAAGGCCGATCGCGGGTCCTTGCCGGTGGGGATCTCCACCACCTTACCTTCCGGGGGGCGCGGTTTCATGACTTCCCCGGTGACCGGATGTTTCACCGTGCCACCGGCCTGCCACCACCAGTATTCAGGCTCACCGGAAATAGGCGCGGAAATCCCCTGGCCCTTTCGTTTCATTGAACCGAAGAAAGCCGCCAGCTGATAATAGTCATCCTGACTCCATTTCTCGCTGGGATGATGATGGCATTGCGCGCAATCAAGTCGCACTCCCATGAAGATGCGGCTGACGAACGCCCCCATCGTGGCCGGTTCCCGTTTGTCGCGGAACATCGCCACCGGCCCGTACTGGTGGGTGCTGCCGGTTGCCGTCAGGAGTTCCTGCACGAATTCATCGTAGGGGGTGTTGGAGCGGAACTTCCGGCGAATCCATCGATCCATCAGATAGACCGGTTTCACGCCGACCCGCTGCGTGTTGGGCCGGATCAGGTCCGCCCACTTTACCGCCCAGTGATCGGCCCAATCGGGATCCGCCAGGAGTTCATCAATGTATTTCTCGCGCTTCTTGGGATCCTTGCTGTCGAGAAAAGTGCGAACCCGATCCGCTGCGGGCAGCTTGCCAACCGTGTCCAGGCTTGCCCGGCGAATGAATTCCGCATCGCTGCACAGTGCGGACACCAGCAAGCCCAACTGCTTGTGCCGCGCGTAGGTCAATCGGTCGACTTCGTTGTTCACCTTGAGCTTCGCGTAGAGTGCATCCGGCAGCTTTTTGTCCGTGGGAACGGCCAGCCGCGAAACCTCCACCTGATCCATGTAACGAACCACGATGACGCCCTCTCCTGAAATCCTTCCGACACGCACGTGACCGTGATGGTCCACCGTGGCAATTGCCTCCTCATTTGATTGATACTCCGAAAGATGAGTGATGTCGCGTTCGCTGCCATCGTCGTAATGCGCGGTGACCGTCAGCGGGATCTTCGCCCCTTTCGTATACTGTCCATGCTCGGGAGACACGTGGATCCGTTCGAGGGTCAATTCGTTTGACGATGCCCAAGGTGCTCCCTGTCCGATCCATTCGTGCAGCAGTCGGTAGAAATCCGATCCCTTGTCGAATCGTTTGCCGCCCTCGTGATCGATCGTCTGGGTTGATTTCAGCAACAACAGGCTTTCTTCCGGTGCGGCCGGAAAGATTCGACGCCCACGCGCGCCGTGAACAATCCGGCGGTAGTCCGCTTTCGGGTCGTGCGCGAAAATCGAAAGCTGGAATCCGTTCTGTCCACCGGCCTTGGCGTGACATGCGCCGTTGGCACAACCGGCTTTCGCAAGCACCGGCAAGACATCGTTGCGAAAGCTCAGCGTGTCCGGTCGTGCAACCGTCACCGTGAGGCAGAACGTCAGCAATGTGAAAATCGTCCGCATCATTCCAATCGTTTCAACAGCTTGCCATTGATGTCCCAGATTGTAACGCCTCCATTCACGTCGCCGGCGTAGAGCTGTTTCGTGTTCGGCGAGAACGCCAGCGTGGTCGAACCGGCTGCAGCCGCCGCCCATGCCCGCATCTTCGCGCCGGTGGATCGTTGCGCGCCGTCATGCAGATTCAGATTGGTATAGAGGCGTGGTTTGCTGTCTTCTGAAACCGTGATGATCCAGTCGGCATCCGGCTTGGGCTTGGCTTCCGCCGGATTCAACGTCCAGTGAATCCCCGTGATGGCCAGTTTGGAGCCGCGATCCGAAAACGTGCTGATCTGCTCGCGCGTTTTCACGTTCCATACCTTCACGGTGGAATCCGCGCTGACCGTCGCAATTCGATCGCCGCCCGGATTGAATGCGGCCGCCAGCACGTATCCAAGATGACCTTCCAGTGTACCGGCGGATTTCCAATCTTCGACCTTCCAAAGATGAGCGAGCTTGTCCGCGCTGGACGAGGCCAACATTTTGCCGTCCGGGCTCAAGGCGAGATGATGAATGGAATCGACATGGGCGCGAATCGTCTGCTGCACCTTCCACTTTGTCGTCTCGAGGATCACGAGACGTCCAGCTTGGGTGGGCAATGATTCCGCGACCACCAATTGCTCGCCATCTCGCACAAATTGGAGGGCGTTGATTCGACCAAAAAATCCCGTGCGGATCACCTTCAGCTTTTCGCCGTTGGACGCATCCCAAATGACCACCCGGCGAAATCCCCCCGTGACCACGCGTTTGCCATCAGGATGCCAGGCAACGGACTGCATCACGTCCCGGCTGGCCTTCAGTTCCGCGCTTACCACCGGCTCCTTGCCGGACAAATTCATCACCTGCAAACTAGAACCCCGGCCCAGGGCGATTTGCTTTCCATCTGGAGACACCTGCAAGGCTCCGACCGGGCCGTAATTCGACGGCAATGACCGCCATTTCAATTCCCGCGGCGGCGGCAGCTTCCGCAACGTCTTTTCGTCCCAGTTCGCCCCGGCTTTGATCCAATCCGTGATCGCGGCGACTTCCTCCTCCGACAGTTGTTTCTTCGGTGGCATGTGAGGATCCGCCTCCGGCTGCAACAATTCTATGAGCGAGCTTTTTGCCGGCTCTTCCAGATTCACCACGTCACCGGTTTCCCCGCCCTTCATCAGTGCCAAGCGGGTATGGAGGGCCAGCCCGCCCTTGCGTTTCTCAGCGCCGTGGCAGCGCATGCAGTTCTCCTGCAATATCCGTAACGCCTCCTCCGCGACGGCCGTCTGCCAGAGCGAAACCAAACCAAGTGCGATCAAGCTCAACCAATGGCGAGCCGAATTGCGGTATGGATGAATAGTTTTCACGAGAAACAGTAGGCTGACGCATTGTAACCTCGGGGCCTTCAAAGACAAATTTTGGTCCCGGGCTTGCCAAAAAGCCGGTCAATCCACAAACTCATCCGATTATGAACAGCAAAGTAGCCGTAGTCCTGCTCGTTGCAATCTGCGCCCTTTTAGGCGTGGGGCTGCTCATGACCCACAATCAGTCACTGAAGTCACAGGAACAGAGCAGCGAAGAACTCAAAACCGCCAACGCTAGGCTGGCCGAGTTGCAGGAGCAACTCAAGGCCGTCCAGGCGCAACCGGCGACCACGCCGCAGGCAGCGCCAACTCCCAGTCTGGCTCCGACACCCGGTGCCAGTACGATCGCCGCACCGGCCCCGCCGGCAGCCAATCCGCTGCAAGCCGCGTTGGCCAAGGCCGAGTCGGAAGCGAAGGCAGCTCAGGAAGCCGTGGAGAAGGCCCGCGAATCCGCTGCCGCTGCGGACAAACTCCTCGCCGATGAGCGTGAAAAGGCGACCGCTGAACTCGCTGCGGCAGCCACCAAATACAACGATATGGAGAAGAAAAAGAACACCGCCATCGCCAAGCTTGATGGTGAGGTGGAGAAACTCTCTTCAGAAAAGGCTGCGCTCAACAAAACGGTTGAGAAGCTCAACGGCGAAATCACCGGCCTCAACAAGGATTTGAGCGATCTGAAGGTTGAGATCGCCAAGGTTGAGAAAGAACTCGAAACCACCAAGGGCGACAAACAATTCCTTATCGGTGAACTCCAGCGCATGCAGGGAGAACAGGACTCGATGGAGAAACAGATGAACGATCTCGAATTCGTCCGCGAACAACTTTCCAAGTTGAAGTCCGAGCGCAATGTGGCCCGTCGCCTCGATTGGATGCGCAAGGGCGTCTACAACACCGGCAAGAAGGGCGCAACCCTGCTGGCCGAACGCAGCCGCAGAATTTCACCACGTCCGCAGGCCGGCGAGAAACTCGCTCCCAGCCCTCTGCAGGTCGAATTGCACAAGGACGGTACGGTCAGCATCAAACAGGCGGATGAAGCGCCCAAGGTTGAGGAGCAGAAGTAGTCGTCGGCCATACAGTTTTTTCCAGCAAAGGACGGGTCATTGGCCCGTCCTCTTTTTATGAGCACGCCATCGGAACTGCAGGACTCATTCGGAAGAACGATGCGCGACCTGCGCATCAGCATCACGGACCGGTGCAACTTCCGTTGTCTCTATTGCCTGCCGGAAACGGAGGAAGCGGCCAATTTCTATCGCGACCGCTTCAACCCCGATAGAGCGAAACCTCTAAACTATTCTTGGAAACCCAAGGACAACTTCCTTTCCTATGAAGAGATCGACCGCGTGGTGCGTGTTCTGGCATCTCACGGAATCCGCAAGATCCGCATCACCGGCGGCGAACCCCTGCTCCGGCGTAATGTCGAACGCCTGATCTCACAGCTGTCCTCCATTCCGGGAATCCGTGATATTGCGCTGACGACCAACGGGTTTCTATTTCCCGAACGGGCGGAGGCACTTCGCAGTGCCGGGCTGAGTCGCGTGACCCTGAGTCTCGACTCCCTTGAGCCGGAGACCTTTCGGAAGTTGACCGGCAAGGATGGCCTCAATCTGGTGAAGGAATCCATTCGTGTCGCCAAATCGCTCGATTACGCTCCGATCAAGATCAATGCAGTGATCATCCGGCACCTCAATGATCATGAGATCGAGGCCTTGGCTGAATTCGCCAGCGAGCAGGAAGTGGTCATGCGGTATATTGAATTCATGCCGTTGGATTCCGGTCGTGCGTGGCAGAGTGAGCACGTGGTTCCCAAGGCGGAGATTCTCGATCGCCTCTCCCGTCGGTTTGACCTCGATTCAGTTGAAGCCGACCGTCCATCAGAAACCGCCAAACGATGGAAGATCAAGGGCTGCCCCGGTGAGATCGGCATCATCGCCCCGGTGACGGAGCCATTCTGCGGCAATTGCGACCGGATCCGCCTGACGGCGGATGGCAGAATTCGCACCTGCCTTTTCAGTCTCAACGAACACGATATCAAACCGCAGCTTCGGGACAACGTCGACGATGTGATGCTTGCCGAGCGAATCCGCGAGATCGTCCGTAGCAAGGAGGAGAAACATTACATCGGTGAAGGCCGCTTTCAACAGCCCGATCGCACCATGAGTTACATCGGTGGGTGAGTTTTGATTTTTGCGAAGTGCGGCATTGATCTTTCCTGCTCGTGCCAACAAATTGGGCTCTTCCGAATCCTGAGTAATCCGACGATATGAGCAAATCGCGCAAGTTTTCCTACGGCTTCATGGTCGTCATGTTGGTGCTCGTCGCGTCGATGCACCTGGCCACTCCGTTGCTGACCGTGCTTTTCTCGCTGTTCGCGCTCAACCTCTTCAATTTCCAAAACCGGAAATTCCTGGCTTCCGGACTCTTCATCTGTCTGTGCACGGCGATCATCCTCGGACTGATCTACTTCGCCAATGCCGTCTACCTGAAGACCCCGCTCATCTTGGATGATCTCATTCCCAAGATCATGGAGTATGCCAAGAGATATGAGATCAACATTCCCTTCAAGGATGTCGACAGCTTCAATTTCTGGTTCACGCAAGGCCTGATGGCCGAGGTTGGCATCGTCGGTATTGGGCTCGAGAGAATCATCCGCCAAGCCGCCATGCTGATCATCGGGATCGTCGTGGCTATCAGCCTCTTCGCCAATGCGGCCATCATCATCGATAAGGAAGATCATTCCCCGAACAATCTCTACAGCCTCACCGCCGAGGAGATAGGTAACCGCTTTACGACGTTTTTCCAAAGCTTCGCACGGGTCATGGGGGCACAGATCATCATATCGGCCGTCAATGCCGTGCTGACCGCGATCTTTCTAATGACGGCCAAACTGCCTTATGCCGGCCTGTTGGTCATCGTCACGTTCCTCTGCGGCCTGCTGCCCATCGTGGGCAATATCATCAGTAACACGATCATCATCAGCGTTGCGCTGACCGTTTCGCCCGGCACAGCCCTAGCTGCCTTGGCTTTTCTGGTGATCATTCACAAGCTGGAGTACTTCCTGAACAGCCAGATCATCGGCCACCGCATCCGCAACCCGATGTGGATGACTCTTCTGGCCTTGGTCGTCGGCGAACGCCTGATGGGGATCGCCGGCATGATCCTTGCGCCGGTCATCCTGCATTACGTTAAAGCTGAGGCCACCAAAGTCCGGGTGGTGAAGAAGAAACGCGCCGAAGTTGCCGAGGAAGAGGACGAGACCATGGACGTGGAGCAGACGCTTCATCTCAAGGCCTCCGATGTGAACTAGGCGATCAGCCGATGGTGATACCGGCTGCGCGCCCCTTTTATTCGAATCTAAGCAAACTCCCGATGTTTACTTGGAGCCTTGGCAGCAGTATTCTGCCCGTCGGAACGCACGAGAGATTGATCACCCATGCCCACCTTTG
>JAYPXF010000057.1:25296-28437 GCA_038154405.1 Verrucomicrobiales bacterium
CCTTCACCGCGCGGGAAGCCGGTAGCGGACGAGAAGTCCGCAACACAATCGACGCCCCTACTGAACAGGAAGCCATTGCCGCCCTCATGGGACGCAATCTGCTGGTCACCTCCATCAACGAGGCTTCCGGCAAGAAGGGCCGGGCTAGGACCGGTGCGGTACCCTTGCAGGACATCGTTGTCTTCACCCGCCAGCTCGCCACCATGATCGACGCCGGTATTGCGATTGTAGCGTCCTTGCAGACCTTGGCGGACCAGGCGCTCAACAAGACAATGAAAGACATCATCCGCGACATTACCTCGCGGGTGGAGAGCGGTGACAACTTCTCCCAGGCCCTGCACCGGCACCCCAAGGTCTTCAATCGCATGTACGTCAGCATGGTCGACGCCGGTGAAAAAGGCGGTCTCTTGCAGGAGATCCTCGACCGCTTGGCCACCTATTTGGAAAACACCGCCCGTCTGCGCAAGAAGGTCAAATCGGCCATGATGTATCCGACCGTGGTCACCTTGGTGGCCATGTCCATCACCATCTTCCTCATCGTCAAGGTCGTGCCGGTGTTCGGCGATATTTATGACGGATTCGATGCGGAACTGCCCAAACCGACGCAGGTGCTGATCGCAATCAGCGAATTCATGAAGAAGAGCTGGTATATCATTGTGGCAATCCTGGGTGCGGCAGCTTGGGGCTGGCTCAAATTCATCGACACGAAGCCCGGTCGTGAATTCTGGGACCGCATTCGCATTAAGCTCCCGATCTTCGGCAGCATCGCCCACAAGATTTGCCTGGCCCGTTTTGCCCGTACGCTGGCATCACTCATCCGCAGCGGTGTCCCGATCCTGGAGGTGCTGAACATTGTGGCCAACACCTGCGGCCATACCGGCATGGAAAAATCGATTCGCAGTTCCGCGGTCGATATTGAGAAAGGTGACGGAATTGCAGTCGCGCTCGGGCGTCACCCCATCTTTCCCATCATGATCTTGCGCATGATGTCCGCGGGTGAGTCGACCGGCCGCATCGATGCCATGCTGGAAAAAGTCGCGGACTTTCTGGACGAGGAAATCGACACCACCCTTTCCGGTCTCACCTCATTGATCGAACCGCTGTTGATCGTGTTCCTGGGCGTCGTGATCGGCGGCATCGTGATCTGTATGTTCATGCCCATCTTCAAGATGAGCGAGATCATCAACCAATAGGAGAGCGAGGAGATCCGAAGCCACTTTCGAGAGAAAGAAAGTGGCGGGAGCGACGGGACTCGAACCCTTTGAGGGTGTTTTCGCCGTTCTTCGCCAATCTTCGTTTTGATTCGGCCAGACGATGCGATTCTTCGTGTTGCGATGACGGCTGTCCAAATTCGACAACCGAAGAAAAGCGAAGGTTTGCGAAGGGTCACTGTGCAAAAGTGTGCAAACGAGGGACCTCCAACGGTTCCCGCACCTCCGTTTCGGTCACACCCATCTCTTCGAGCATCAATCTAAGGATGCTTCCAACGTAAGCCCCCCCCAAGTCGTTCCGGTGAGAAGTGGATCCGCTCTACCAACTGAATCAGACGTCGGGCCGATCGGTTGGGATTCCGTGTCCCGTCGATCCATCGCCGAAGCGTGTTGCGACTGACGCCCAGCACCTTTGCCAGCTCCCCTCTGGTCAACTCGACTTCCCCCAGCAAGCGCCGTAGTTGCGTCCGTGTCTGATACAAACTCGGCACGGTGACCTTGTTGAGAAGATCGAGTCCATGGTCTGGCATGAATCCTTTCATGGAACCAATGTGCCACGACTGCCCTTCAAGAGGTAGAGAAACGTGCTGACGCACCGTCCCACCCCGTCTTGCCATGCTCTACGCTTGGGACGAACATGAGGAATGGCTCACCCATCCTACTTTCCTCGCGCCTTCCACTTTTGTATGGCCTTTCACCCCAACGGTGGGTACCGAATCGTGAAACTGCGGGACGAGGCGGTAGTGGAGATCGAAGCCAAGGAACATTCGGAGCCAATAGTTGAACGACTCTCCACCCCATCCGAGGCGAACTGGCGGCAGTTCTGGGACGAAATCGACCGGCTCCGCCTCTGGGACTGGCGCAAGGAATACGTCACCCCGCACATCCTTGACGGCACGGACTGGTCGCTGCTGATCCGGCACGAACGACAGATCCGCATCAGCGGGTGCAACGGCTTTCCGCTCCGCGATTCCAAGATCCGGCACTTCGACGGCTCAGATCTTGAGAAGTTCGAGAACTCCCTGAATCGCCTCCTTGGCGCTACCAGTCCCGCTGACTAGTCGCTCCGGCAATGGACTAGCTTGGACTAGCTCATCACCAGCTTCCGGTGCAATACGGTGAAATGGTCCCTCCCCTTTTTCCGGCTGTCGTAGATGATCTTCTCGGTGACCTTCGACGCCTCGACCTCTTCAACCAGCAGTTGCACAAACCGACGAAACTCCTCACCGCTCGGCTCATGCTTCACGAATGACACCATGAAGTCGAAGTTCGCCCCATGCCGGTACAGCCGTCCGGGCAGAGGATAGGTTCTTCGGTTGCCCATCATCACCCCGTAGCGCAGGAACGGAAACACCGCCTTGTGGGCCGCTGCCTTGTGGGAATAGGTGATAACATCGTGCGTATTGATCGACTTCAATTTGGCCTCGACGATCACCCTTGGTATCAGTGTCCCATCCGTGTTCTGTTCCAGAATCGAAAGATCCGTCTCGAAGGACATGCCCGATGTCTCGCCTTGTGCCTCCCCTTCGCCGATCCGGCGTATCTCATGCCCATACGGCAGCTTGTAGCCGGTCTTGACGACAAGGGACTCGGCGATCTCGCTCGATCTGTCCATCAGCCGCTCTGCGATGGAATCCACCCATTCTCGTTCAGTCATAGCTTTTGATCCTATTTCCCCTGGTTGGGTCCCACATTTTGGCCCATTCCTTATGAGACAGCTTCCGGAGCTTTCGGTTTGTCTGTCTCCTTCTGTTTCTCTTGAAGGCTCCGGCGTAGGGAGGCCGTAGGCCGACCGGAGTTGGGGTCTTCAAAGGATTGACTCAGTGCGAACTTCGCCGGGGTTTGCAAGCCCAACGAACGGTGCGGTCGCTCATCATTGTAGTAGCTGCGCCAGTCTTCAAAGACCACCCGGCTTTCGCTCAAGGTGTAG
>JAYPXF010000058.1:0-8167 GCA_038154405.1 Verrucomicrobiales bacterium
GGTGAACACCGCGATGCCGATGTATGTCGTTCATAATACTATCGAGGCGTTGAACTCGCAGAAGAAGTCCGTGAACGGCAGCAAGATTCTTATGCTGGGCATCGCCTACAAGCCGAATGTGGATGACGAACGCGAGTCACCGAGCTACGCGCTGCTGGATCTGCTCAACGAGCGAGGCGGTGAGATGTCCTATTACGATCCTCACGTGCCGGTCATCCGTCCCAGCCGCGAACACGGACACTGGACGGGCACCAAGTGCGTCGAATGGAGTCAGGAATCTATTGGTAGCTACGACGCCGTAGTGATCGCGACCGATCACCGGCGGGTGAATTATGAAGAACTTGCCGCCTGGGCGCCACTGATTGTTGACACCCGCAATGCGATGGACGGAATCGAGACCAGACCGGGCCAGCTTTGGCGCGCGTGATCTCGGCTCATTGATACCCCCGAACACCATGTCCGCCTTCGAGAAGCTGAAAGACGAACTGCGAGCGAATCCCAAGAGATGGCTGGTCACTGGTTGCGCCGGCTTCATCGGATCCAACCTCGTTGAGAACCTGTTACGCCTGGATCAGGAAGTCGCCGGCATCGACAACTTTTCCACCGGCCATCGCCGGAACCTCGACGCCATCAAACCGGCTGTCAGTGCCGCCCAGTGGTCCCGCTTTTCCTTCATTGAAGGTGATATCCGACTGTTGAACATCTGTCGTGAAGGCTGCACCGGGGCCGATTACGTCCTGCATCAGGCAGCGCTCGGTTCCGTGCCCCGTTCCGTCAACGATCCGATCACTTCCAATGAATCCAACGTCAGCGGATTTCTGAACATGATCGTTGCCGCGCGCGACGCGAACGTGAAGCAGTTCGTCTACGCGAGCAGCAGTTCCGTTTATGGCGATCATCCCGACCTGCCCAAGGTCGAGGACAAGATCGGCAACGTGCTGTCACCCTACGCCGCCACCAAGAAGTTCAACGAAATCTATGCGGACATCTTCGCGCGGACCTATGACTTCAAGCCGATCGGCCTGCGTTACTTCAACGTGTTCGGCCCCCGACAGGATCCGGAAGGCGCCTACGCGGCGGTGATTCCGAAATGGGTGGACTCGATCCTGCGCAAGGAACAGGTCTTCATCAACGGCGACGGGGAAACCAGCCGCGACTTCTGCTTCGTATTGAATGTGGTGCAGGCGAACCTGCTGGCCGCCACCACCCAGAAAGACGAGGCACGCAACCAGGTCTACAACGTTGCGGTCGGCGACCGTACGACCTTGAACGAACTTTACAAACTGATTCACGACGGCCTGCGGGAGCGCAATCCCAAGCTGCCGGAACAGAAGCCGGAGCATCGTGATTTCCGGGTCGGTGACGTTCGCCATTCACTTGCCAACGTCGACAAGGCGAAAACTCTCCTGGGTTACGAGCCCACCCACACCATCGGCCAAGGGCTTGAACTCGCCCTCGACTGGTATAAGGCCAACGTCGGCTGAACCAAATACTTCCCCCTATGCCCAGCCTCAAGAACACCTTCCGACGATTCCTCGATGGCGCCTCCATCCGCCGCATGCGGCACGCCGTGCCGAACAACAAGGCGGTCTTCCATGCCTGGCTGCAGCTGCAACGCTATCCCGAGGCCTATCGCGATCAGCCGATCGAGATCGAGCTCGGCGAGATCACCCTGCACGGCCAGAACTGGGAGGAGCTGAACTTTCTGTTCATGGAAGTGTTCCTGAACAACGACTACTTCACCCGCTCCCGCATTTCGGATCCGAACATCATCGACTGCGGTGCCAACATCGGCATGGCCACGGTCTACTTCAAGCTGTTGTATCCCGATGCCAGGATCCAGGCCTTCGAACCGAATCCGTACTGCTTCGACGTGCTCTCGCAGAACGTGAAGGAAAACGATCTTGCGGATGTGACCTTGGTGAAGGCCGGTTGCAGCAACCGCAAGGGCAAGACGACCTTTCATGTGCTGCCGGGCTTTTCTCCACGCTCCAGCATGGACGCCAACCGCGAGACGGGTACCGAGGAGATCGAGGTGGAACTGGTGAAGCTCTCCGACTACATCAACCGGCCTGTCGACATCTTCAAGATGGACATTGAGGGCGGCGAATGGGACGTGATGGACGATCTGGTCGCCACCGGCAAGATCGAGCTCATCGACCGGATGTTCATAGAGTATCACCACCGCATCAGTTCGCCCGACGTGGAGCTCAGCAAGTTTCTCAAGCTCATCGAAGACGCGGATTACACGTATTCCATGCACACCAACATGCGACAGGACCGCCGCTTTACCGGTGTGTTCCAGGACATGATGATCTATGCGGTGAAGAAGGACAAAGTCGACCCGGTGGAATACCAACCGGAAGACCTCGTCTAAGCGTCAAGCCCTCCTCGCGAGAGTAAGTAGATTCCCGATTTTCCCCGACGAGTTTTCGGTTGCCCCGGGCTCTTCGCAGAGTAGTTTTTCAACATCGTTTCATGAGCAACACCGAACTCATTCTGGCCGCTGATCCGCCCGCCGAATTTCACGGCGATGCGCGGGAATTGTTGCGTTCGGTCGGTTCGGCGGAAACGCTGTCGGGGACGGCCCGTCTGGAGCGAAGTGCATCGTTCGTGCGCCCTAAAGATGCTGCGTCATTGGATGTTTTTCTTTCCCGCTACACGGATGAAATCCTGATTCCGGTCGAGTTGCCGGCAGTGTTGGATGCCTGGAGTTTTGCGGAAGCCGGGCATGCGCGCGAACTGATCGAACTGGATCGTGAACTGTTGCGGGACGAACGATTGAAACCGTTTCGCGATGCCAGTTGCGCCGTGGGTCGGAGACAGCTCAGCAAGCTGCGTCCGCTCCGGGATCAACGCGTGACCCAGCGCTACTGGAAGGCCATGGACAACGGCGAAGCGGCTGCGTGGCATACCTTGGTGTTTGGCGTGATGACATCGGTCTATTCCATTCCGGTTCGGCAGGCGCTAGCGCAACTCGCCGGGCAGACGCTGGGTGGTTTTGCGTTCTCCGCCGCCGGTGATTACCAACTGCGATTGGATGATTGCCGCACGGTTGTTGCGGAGCAGGCCGAACGATTGCCGGAACGGATCAACCGGCTGATTCAGGAGGATTCCCGGCACAAGCAGCCGCTGTTCGCCGCTGTTTGAGGAAGCATCTGTCCTGTTTCCTGTGTCCGGTCTCCCGATCACAGCATCTACACCGCTGCATGGAGTTTGAAGCCTGGTGCTTCAGCTCTTCCCCAAATGCTTCTCCAAGGTCTCGATCATCCGCTTCGCCATCACGTCGATGCTGAACTGTTGTCTGGCAGCATCGACCGCCGCCTTGCGGTAGGCGTTGTAGCGGCTGGGATTGGACAGAATCTTGTCAATGGAGTCGGCCAGGGCGCCGGCGTTGGCTTCCGCGATCAGGCCGGCGGCGGATCGTTCGACGATTTCGGGAAAGGCCGCGTGACGTGGCTGCACGATCGGAACGCCGCTCGCCATGGCTTCCACCAGATACAGCCCGAAGGCTTCACCGTAGAGCGCCGGTACGGAGAGCACGGAAAGGGATTTGAAGAACTCCTGCTTCTGTTTCCGATCGAGGTTGGGATGAAACTCGACATCGCCCAGCACGCCTTCGGAGCGCATGTGTTTGCGCAGCCGATCCACGTAGGCTTTGTCTCCGGGACCACAACCCCCGCCGATCTTGAGTCGTAGCTGCTTGCAGGACTCACGTCGTTTCAGATTGATGAATGCCTCGACCAGCAGGTGCAGTCCCTTCTCCTCGCACATGCGGGCAAAGAAACCCAGCACGGGCGGATCTTGCGTGGCTGCCGTCGGGTCTTCGATCAGATAACCGTCCAGGTTGATTCCATTGGGAACGACTTCGACCTTCTCCAAGGGCAATGATAGCCGGCGTCCCATGGTTTCGCCAAAGTAACGACTGGGGGCGATGAACACATCTACATCCAAGCTTCTGTCGGTCATCGTCTCCCAAACCTCCGCGCGTTCGGGTTCACGCATGGAATCGAGAAAGGCGTCCTCGCCCTGAAGCTGACAGACAATCAGGCTGCCGAGTTCCGCCTTCATCTTGCGGGCAAAGCCGACCAGCATCGCATTGGACAGACAGATGACATCCGGTTTCTGCGGCTGGCTTTTCAGGTAGGCGATCAGCTCGTCCAGCTCGCGCGCCTGGTTGCCGACCTCGCCTTTGAGCATGGAGATGGTCAGATCACCAACGTCTTCCGCCCGGGTCTTGCCCGCTTGAGTGCCGGCGAGTTTCAACAGGAATGGGGAAGCCAGCAGCTTGTGCATCCACTTGGGCGCCCGGCGGAACAAGGCAGACTTTTGCTCAAGGTAGACGTTTACACCGGTAAAGAAAATGGGCGCATTGCTCTGATCCTCCTCGTCCAGGGTCATCGGTAGGTAGAGCGGAATCATCAGCACCTTGTGGCCCAGCTTGCGCAGTTCTGCCACCAGGGCGTTGTCACGGAAACAATTCCCGCAATACATCCCTCCGGCTCCCGGTGTGATCTGGACGATGTTCATGCAGTGAATCTCATGGGGCGAAGTTCATCGATGGCTGCAAATCTGAACTGAATTCGAAAAACGGCAATTCAGTTTCTGGGTTCGGGCGGTAGAATCTCCACCATTTCGGCAAGTGGCATCAGGTCGGGATCCCACAAGGCGTTGCGGCGTCCGTAGAGCGTAGATTCGCCGGTCACCTTCAATGCCTGCCTGATAAAGTCATCGGGATCCACTCGCAGGTAGGCTTTGGGATTGCTGGTGTAACGGACCCGGTGGTCGACGAGAATCCGGCCCAAAGGCGAGCGTTCCAGCAGGAGATCCTGTCGGGCGAGGGTGGGGAAATAATCCAGACTGATCTTGGTGGCGCCGAACAGCACGGGTGCGTCGTCGCATTCGCGGGTGAGTATGATCTCCCGGAAGCAGTATTCGCCGCGCTGCTGGCGGCGCAGCACAGTGAGCTGCAATCGGCCACCATGAAAGTATTCCAAGGGCGGCGTCATGTCGCCGTCGTGGACGAGCAGTGAGTGATAGGGCTGCGGGACGTCCTCGCTGGAAATGACGGCTATCGGCGGCAGTTTCAGTCCCTGCTGGGCGTAGAAGTCATCCAGTGGATAGGCATGGGGGAGGACTTGCGGTGTTTCCGCTGTCGTGCTCACGGAGTGGATGTGAAGGGATTGCGGTTCAATGATGCGGTCACTTCGGTCCGAAGCAATAGACATTGCCGTCGTCGGCGCCGATGATGATGTGCCCGTCCACCACTGCTGGCGAACTGGTGATGCTTTCACCCACTTCAAAGTTCCACAGCTCTTCGCCGTTCACCAACGACACGATGTAGACGCGTCCGTCTTCGCTCGCAAAGACGACCTTGCCGTCAACCACCACCGGCGAACTGTCGACCCGGCCACGGGTGGTAAATGTCCAGAACTTCTTGCCCGTTTCGCGACTCACGCAATGAAGTCGCTTGTCGCGGCCGCCGAAGATCACGCGATCCTTCGTGACTGCCGGCGAGGAAAAGAAGGGGAACCGGCGATCATGGTAAGTCCAGATGTTCGTGCCCTTCATCAGGTCGACGCGTTGATACTCGTTGTCGTAATGGCCGAAGAAAGCCTGGCCGTCGATCAGCGCCGCTGAGCCCGCCACGTAGGCGCCGGCTTCGATCTCCTTCACCTTTTCACCGGTCTCGACATTGATCACGTGAAGGATTGCGTCACAGCCACCGAACGCGGTGACCGCCAGCTTGGGATCCACGGCGGGGGAACCGTTGATGTAGTTGTCCGTCTCGTAGGTCCAGTTGGTCTTGCCGGTCTTGGAGTCAAAGCTGTAGAGGAGATAATCGTGGCTTCCTACCAGGATTGCCGGGTTGCCGCCGTTGGGATTCTTGATCCAGTTTGGCGCGCCGATGACCTTGTCGTCCGTCTGGTAGTCCCAGACCTTCTTGCCGGTCTTGGAGTCGAGGGCGTACACCTTGCCGTCTTCCGATCCGGTGTAGACGATCCCGTTCAGAACAAGCGGAGCCGATTCGATGGTGCCCTCCGTCTTGAACTTCCACGCGCTCTTGCCGGTCTTGAAATCGATCGCGTGCAGATGTTCGTCGAAGGACCCGATGAACACCCGTCCATCCGCCACGGCGGGGGAAGACTTCACCTCATCCCCGGTCTTGTAGGACCACTTGAGCTTCAGTCGCGTGTTCAGTTTTCCGTGGGCGATACCGATCAGGCTCGGCTGACCGCGGAACATCGGCCAGCTGCCGATACCGGGTTTTGATTCCGCCGCTCTGGCGACGTTGTGGGGAAGAACAAGCACGACCGCCAGGCAAGCGGTTGCAAAGTTTGGTCGATGGAAAATGCTCATGTCCGATTGAGATTAAAAGTATGTCGAATGCCGGAATCTGCCATTCGCAGGCCGAAGAGTATCCCGTTGGTTCGGCATTTCAATAAATCAACATCCACACTTATCAACTGCGTCAGACGGTTGAGCGACATGGGGCGTTCAATTATTCGTGGATATGCGGTGAATGTTGATTGAAGGCTGCGCCTTCAATGGTGACTGAAAGTCCCCGCTGCGGGGGGGCGCATGGAATACGGAGAGCCCTTATGCAAACGCCTTTTTGGCGGTATCTACGTCCGTTGCGATTTGCTCGCGAAGTTGATCGGTGGATTCGAAGCGTTGTTCGTCGCGGAGTTTGCGGACGAAGATCAGGCCCAGCTCACGATCGTAGAGGTCGCCGGAGTAGTCGAGCAGGTGGGCTTCCACCCGCAATTCGCGTCCGCCGGAAACGGTGGGGCGGTATCCGATGTTCACGGCTGCATGGTGAGATTCTCCATCAAAAGCTGCATGCGCGGCATAGACTCCGGTCGGCGGTGTGACCAATTCGGTGACGGCGAGATTGGCGGTGGGAAAGCCGAGTTGACGTCCCAGCTGATCACCTTGGATCACCCGACCTTCGAGAACATATTCACGACCGAGCATCTGGCTTGCCGCGTCGAGTTCACCCATGCCGATGGCGGAGCGGATCCGGGTGCTGCTGACCGGTTCGCCGTCCAGCGCGATCGCAGCGAGTCCGTGCACGGTGAAGTCAAGTTGCGCTCCAAGTTTCTTGAGCAGATCGACATTGCCGCCACGCCGATGTCCGAACGTGAAGGCGCTGCCGACACAGATGCTGCCCAGTCGTCCAAAGTCGCGGGCCAGACCGTGGATAAACTCATCAGCCGGCAGTTGGCAAAACTCAGGTGTGAAGTTGATCACCAGCAAGTTCTCAAAACCAATGCCGGCAATGGTTTTCACTTTACGCTGCAAAGGGTGGATCATCTTGGGCGCCTTGTCGGGCGCGATCACGCGGCTGGGATGCTGGTCGAAGGTGATTGCCACCGGAATGCCCTCCATCCTGGCGGCGTCGCTCAGCGTCTGTCGCAAGACCTGTTGATGACCGAGGTGCACACCGTCGAAGACGCCGATGGCGGCGCATACGCGTTGGCCATCGGTCGGCAATTTGCTGGCGGCGTGAATGATCTTCATGGGGCCGGTTCGGCGGGCACGGTAGTGCGCGGGAGGAATTTGGCAAGCGAACCGATGATCAGGATCCCGAACGTGTTGCAGAGAAAGTCGAAGAAGTCAAAGGTCCGCGCCGGAATCCAGATCTGCGAAACCTCTTCCACGGTAAACACGGCGAAACAGCCAGCCGAGCCCAGCAGGATCGGTCGGCCGGCGATGGTGATGGTGCGGCAGTTCAGCATCCAATTGACGAGGAACGCCAGCGTGCCCACGAGCCCGAATTGTCCCACCTTGTCCATGCCTGGGTTGGCGTGCACCCAGTCCAGCAGGCCCTGAAACAGCGCGCTGCGGTTCGCCGCATAGATGAGTACGACGATGAAGCCCGCATACAGAAGCCCCACTGCAAATTTCACCCACCCGGTCTTCATCTCCTACTCATCGCACATCGTTAGAAACGCTGCCTCGTCGAGAATCTCGATCCCGAGCTTTTCCGCCTTGGCGAGTTTGGATCCGGCTTCCTCTCCGGCAACTACGTAGTCGGTTTTTTTGCTGACGCTGGAGCTGACCTTGCCGCCACGATCCTCGATGCGGGCGGCGGCTTCGCTGCGCTTGAGGGTGGGCAGCGTGCCGGTGAGGACAAAGGTCTTGCCGGTGAAGACGCCGGCTT
>JAYPXF010000058.1:8177-28165 GCA_038154405.1 Verrucomicrobiales bacterium
GACTTGAACAGCGAGCCTTCGAACTGCAGACCGGCTTTGCGCAGGCGTTCAATGAGGTCGCAGTTCCGGGAATCTTCGAACCAGGATACGACGCTTCTGGCGATGATCGGTCCAATGTCTTCCAATTCGGCAAGCTGCTCCTCGTTGGCCTGCATGACGGCGTCCAGATCGGGCAGGCTGCGGGTCAACGCCTTCGCCACCCCGGCGCCGACGTGAAGAATCCCGAGGCCGAATATCAGGCGCCACAGTTCGCGTTCCTTGCTGGCGGCAATGCCATCGATGAAGTTCTGCGCGGATTTCTCCCCCATGCGTTCGAGTGCGGCCACCTCTTCGACCTTCAGGCGATAGAGTTCGGCGACATCGAGTGCGAGTCCGTTCCCCACCAGTTGCCGAACCATCACCTCGCCACCGCCTTCAATGTCCATTGCCCCGCGCGCGCAGAAGTGCTCCAGGCGTCCACGAACCTGGGCCGGGCAGTCGGGGTTCTGACAGCGGATCACCACGTTGCCACTGCCGGTCGCGGTGTCGCGCGTGACTTCAGTGCCGCATTCGGGGCAGGTGGTTGGAAACTCGAATTCCTTCTCTTCACCCGTCCGTTTGTTTTCCACCACCCGAACCACGGCGGGAATGATGTCACCGGCCTTTTCGATGATGACTCGGTCGCCAATGCGCACGCCCTTGCGACGCATGTCCTCTTCGTTGTGCAAGGTGGCCCGCTTGACCGTGGTGCCGGCGAGAAAGACTGGTTCCAGTTCGGCAACGGGGGTCAATGCGCCAGTGCGCCCGACTTGGATGGTGATGGCATTGAGCGTGGTTTCCGCCTGCTCGGGCGCATACTTGTAAGCGATGGCCCAACGCGGTGCCTTGGAGGTGGAACCGCAGCGTTCACGGAGGGCAACATCGTTGAGCTTGATCACGGCACCGTCGGTCTCGAAGTCAAAGCCCTCGCGCACTTCGTCGAGTTCGTTGATCGCCTTGATGAGATCCTCGGCGGTGGCGCATTGCCAGACGCGCTCGGAAGATTTGAGCCCCAGTTCGCGCAGCCAGTCGAGAAAGGCGTGTTGTGTGTCCGGCGGATTCACGCCTTCCAATTGTCCAAGGCCGTAGAGCACCACCCGCAAGGGACGTTCGGCGCTGATCTTCGGATCGAGCTGCTTCAGTGTGCCGGCCGTTGCATTGCGCGCATTGGCAAATCTTTCTTCGCCGTCGGCTTCCCGCTTTTCGTTCAGTCTGATGAAGCCGGATTTGCTCATGTAGACTTCGCCGCGAACCTCGAGCACCGGTGGTGGAAAATCCGTATTCAGTTTCAAGGGCAGTCCGCGGATGGTGCGGATGTTGGCCGAGACATCGTCGCCGGTCGTACCATCGCCACGGGTCAGAGCCTGGGTGAACAAACCATTCTCGTAGCGGATGGATATGGCCACGCCATCCACCTTGGGTTCCACCGTCCATGCGAGGTCTTCCTCCGGCAGCAGTTTCTGCACACGTTCGACGAATTTTTCAACCTCCTCAGGCGAGTAGGTGTTGTCGAGGCTCATCATCGGCAGGGCATGCCGGACGCTTTCAAATCCTTCAAGAGGTTCGCCGCCGACCCGTTGGCTGGGGGAATCGGTTGTCACCAGGTCGGGGAAATCTTTCTCCAGATCCAGCAATTCTTTGTACAGGCGGTCGTATTCGTGGTCCGACACCACGGGCTGAGCCTCGATGTAATAGGCACGGTCGTGTCCGCGAATCTCCTCAGCCAGATCCGCGTGGCGCTGCTGGGCGGCTTCCATTGTCATCCGCGCGGATTGTGCCCCAAGCGCTCCGTCGAGGGGAAACAGAATTGCAGATGAGGGTTGGAGATTCCGGTTGGTCTCGCTATTTTTTTGGCGATGGATCAACCCGTGTTTCGAGCCCGCCGGGCGACATTGGATGACCTCCCGGCATTGCGACAGCTCTGGGAGCAGGAACGCTTTGACGCGGATGCGTTGGAAAAGCGCGTGACGGAGTTTCAGGTCGCTTACGATGCGGAGGGGACCATTGTTGCCGCCATCGGCATGAGGCGCGAAGGTGAGCAGGGCGTGCTGCATCACGAAGCGTTCGCTGATTTCGGAGTTGCGGACCAGTTGCGCGCGCTGATCTGGGAACGGTTCAAGACCTTGGCCAAGAATTTCGCGATGGCGCGCGTCTGGATGGCCGATTGCGTACACTTCTGGCGCGAGCATGGTTTTGACGAGGCGGACGAGGAAGTGCTGGAGCAGCTTCCCCCCGAACTGGGCGACCGCGAGGGCAACTGGTTTACCATCGTCCTGCGCACGGATCCGTTTGCGGATGGTTCCGCCCTGGCCAAGCAGCAGGAGATGCTTTTCCGTGCGGCGTTGAAGGAGGAAACGGAGAAGACGATGCGTCAGGCGAAGATCGTGAAGGGGCTGGCGATGATGTTTTCCATCGGTCTCTTCATCATCATCTGCATCGCCGGATTCTACCTTTTCAGGTATCAGCAAAGCCGGGGTCTCCGGCCGGGGACGTACCAGAAGTAGGCGAGGGAAGCGGTGTGCTAGGGCCGGCCGATCAGGCCACTTCGTAGACGCTCACCCGGGCTGGCGGGAAGTTCAGCCACACGACGGACGAGTGCACCAGGTTGAATCCGTCGCAGAGATGCGGGTCCGGCCGGTGGCGCAAATCGTAGGTGAACTGCACCAACTTGCCGTCCATGGGGAGGATTTCCCGGACTTCATTCGCGATGCCGCGCACGACATCCTTGGGCAGCGATTTCAACGGCAGGCTGGAAACGACATGCCTGACCTCACGGCCGGCGAGTTCACGATCCGAACCGAGGAGTTCGCGAAGCTTGGACGCATCGCCCAACATGACCTTGGCATCCGGAAATCTCTTCTTCGTCCACTTCACCATCTCCGGGCTGCAGTCCACGGCCACCAGGTCTTCATGGGAGAAACCGCGCTTGAGCAGGGACTGCGTGATCGAGCCCGTGCCCACGCCGAGTTCAACCACCAGGTCCTTGTCATTCGATGGCACGCTTTCGGCCATGCGACGACCAAGGAAGCGACTGCTCGGAATTAGCGAGCCCGTCGTGCGTTGGTTCGTAATGAACGCACCGCCAAACATGGCGTATGAAAGTATTGTTTTGAGCGGCATGACCGTTTTCGAATGTGCCTGTCAGGCGATCTGGAAAATTGGAGCGCGTAATAAATCCCGTAGATCGCTTCCCGTCAAGTCCGCCCTGCGACGGTCGGATCGTACGGAGCAAGACGTCAAGGATGACAGGGATGTCAGGTGAGACCGGTCAGCGTGCTGCCTGAATCGCTGAAGGAATCCGTTTCCAGCCCCATTGCTTGAGCCATCGTCAGGTGTACGTTGGTCAATGGTGGGTGGTATTTCTCGTCGTGCGCGAGGTGTTGTCCGTGTTTCAGGCCAAGCTTGTGCCCCCCGGCGATCAGAAGGGGAAGATTCTTGGGGGAATGGCCGCCGCCGGCGCCGGAATTCATGCCGGAACCGAAGAGGATCATGGTGCGGTCGATCATGTTGCCCTCGGCTTCACTGGTGGATTTCAGGAATGTCATGAAGCGGGCGAGCTTGGTGAGGTGGAAGCGGTCGACCACACCGAGCTTGCGCAGCATCTCCGCGTCGCCACCGTGATGGGAAAGCTGATGATGATTCTCACCGCCGCCGCCGATGAACAATCCTTTCGAACCCTTGCTCGAGGCTCCGGCGGGCGCTCCCGTCGGCTGCTCGTCCGGCACGATGATCCCGTCTATCTTTGCCAAGGGAGTCCAATCAGCCAGCCCTTCGTGAAAGGCCATGTCTCGCGGCGACATGGAACCCTCCGCCAGATAACCATTCACTTCTTCCAGCGCGTACGGCCCGAAGTTCTGGCCATTGCGATGGATATGGATGTTCATTCTCTGGGTGTTGAAAGATACTACTTCATCCGATCGAGGGATAAAGGTCCTTTTCGCACGCAAGCAGTTCACTGGCGTGGCGTTGGGTTTGGATTGTAGCTCGGATGTCCGTTGTCACCTGGGCGCCACGGCAATCATGTCGATGGCGATCTTTTGTCCGGCGAGACCGGTGCCGGTGACCTTGGCTTTGGAGGCGGCGGGGGGGCGTTTGGGGGCGTAATAGTCGGGGCGGAGATTGTTCAGTGCCTTGCTCACGCCGTCATCAGACACGTAGTAGGTCGCCTTGACGAGGTGCTTCATGTCCGAGCCGAACACGGGGACGGATTTCTTGAGTTCCTGGAAAATGTCGCGGACTTCGGCCTCCGCGGTTTTTCCGGGCGCGCCGTAGATGCCCGAGGTGTAGATCAGCTTGCCGCGGTTCACCCGGACGACCCGGCAGTAGACGGGGGATGCCTTCATCCCCTCGGGAGTGAGATACTCGATTGCGGGTCGCTTTGGATCGTCGTGGCCGCCGGCGACGACGAGTTCGATCTCGATCGGGTTGCGATACTGCCATTCGACGAGGGAGATTGGTGGGACGGAGTTGGAGGGAAAAAACGAACGTATCTCCTGCAGGGCGTCTTCCGATTTCTCCATCGGATTCAGGAATGACTTCACATGGATGACGTCCTTCCATTCCACCTTCAACCATTTCAACGTCTCGCCGAGCTGCGCCATGGTCTTGCGAGTCGCCTCCCGGACATTCTCCGCCCGCACGGCCTGACCGGATACGAAGATCCGGGATCCGATCGGCAACAACCCCATCTCTCCGCCGAAGCGGCCCTGCTTGGGAGACTGAAAGCGATATTCCGGGATCTTGTAGAGGTCGGGCGCATCGAGCGTCTGGATGATCGCGTCCATGGCAATCTTCGCATCCGGCTCCGGCAGCTTGGTGGTCACGAAAGTCAATGGCGGAGTGAGATTGTTGAAGAACCTCTCCAATTGACCCTGCACGCTGGCGCGGTCCGCGTCCCGGGTCAGGTAGACGTTCACGCGCAGCGCGAGGTGGAGGCTGGTGCGAGTGCCGCGCAGCCTTTGCTGGGTGAACTCGAGGACGTTCCGGGTCTGCGTCGACAGATCCGCATTCCGTCGTTTCTCCGCGTTCCCTTCGAACGGATAGAACTGCCTGGTGTGTATGAGGTTGCGCCCGTCAGACATCGCGAGCGGCATCAGTCCGACGACGGACCGAGCATAAGGAACGACGTTGGAATCGGCATTCTGGGCGTGCAGCGACAGGGTCAGAAATCCCGTCAGCAGGGTGTGGAAAGTCGTTCGAACGACGAAGTTCATGAGATCAGAATACAGGTTGCACGGATGAAAACCAATCGGTGGGGCACTCAGGAAATCACACTACGCCGATGGTATGGACGACACGAACTCCTCGAGCAGTTCGGGCTTCATTTCGAGCAGGTTGCCCTCCTCGGGGAAGCGACCTTCGTTGACATCGGCGACGTATTCCTTGAAGGCGGCGATCCGCTCGTCCTGCAGCCGACGGTATTCGGCCACGAAGTCGCGATACTTCTTCGCATGCCGGGGGATGCGCTCGTCGTAATCGCCCAGGATATCGCAGGAGAAGAGAAACTGCGTATCGCATCCGGTGCCGGAGCCGAGGGACATCAACAGCATGGGGGTGTTCTTGCTGAGCCACGACGCGAGGTTGTGCGGCACCAGTTCGATTTCGGCGGCGTACGCACCGGCGCTCTCCAGTTCCTTCAGCTTGCCGTGGAGCATCCATGCCTCTTCGACCGTCTTGCCGATCGCGCGATAATTGGTCCAGGTGGCATGCCGGGGAACCATCCCGATGTGCCCCACCACGGGAATGCCCTCACGCGCCATCGCCTCGATCAGGAACGGACTGGCCGAGCAGTAGACCGAGCTGGCGCCCATTTCCAATGCCTTGAATCCCACGCGGATCGCCTCTTCAGGAGTCGCCATTCCATGGGGCGTGGAACCGGAGAGAAAGCTTGCCGGCGCGGCCGCGACCAGTTCCGGGAATCTCGCCTGCGCCGTGTGCGAATCAAACGGGCTGCTCATCAGGTCGATCCCCGCGGCTTCCGCCGCCGCCGCCTCATCGCCGGATTTCACGTGGATGTGGGTGAGACAGCGTTTTCCCTTCAACTGCTGAAGATCGTAGACGGTGTATTTCTTTCGTGGACGTACGCTCATGTTGCTCGCGGCAGAGATTCACCTCGCAGGACGATTTCCCCAAGCGTAAAGACTGGCGCGAAACTGCCCGAGCCGCTTGAATCCGGCCGTGGCCACGTTCGAGATCTATCACAACCCCCGTTGCTCAAAATCCCGGGCGGCACTGAAGCTGCTCGAGGAGAACGGAATTGAACCGACGATCCGCCTGTATCTGGACAATCCACCCGACGCGGCGGAGTTGAAGCGGGTCATTCAACTCCTGAGCACGGCTCCCCGCGGGCTGATCCGTGATGGCGAGAACGAATACGAAGAACTTGGTCTGGCCGACGAAACCCTGTCAGACGACCGGCTGATCGAGGCGATGATCTTCCATCCGCGATTGATCCAACGTCCGATCGTGATTCGCGACGGCAAGGTTGCGCGGATCGGCCGACCGCCGGAGGCCGTTCTCGATCTCGTCGGGTGACCCCGCCAGAATCCGGGCCGCGTGCGCAAGTATCTACATGTCTTCAACATCGGGTTGCAGAACACGCTCGTGTACCGCGCGAACTTTGTGTTCCGCGCGGCCTTCGGTCTGATCCCGTTGATGGCGATCCTCTTCGTCTGGCGCGCGATCTATGAAGGCAAGGGGGAAGGCGGCGACGTGGCCGGATACGGATTGTCGCAGATGATATCGTATTACCTCGTGGTGACGCTGGTCGACATGTTCACGGCGGTGACGGAAGACGACTGGCAGATAGCGGCGGACATTCGCGAGGGAACGATCAGTCAGTTTCTGGTCAAACCGATCAACTATCTTGGTTACCGCTTCGCGCTGTTCTTTTCCGGGCGCACAATCTACACCCTCTGTGCGCTCGTTCCGGTCGGTTGTTTCATCTTCTATCTGCGCGAACACTTCCTATGGTCGCCGGATGTGATCACGACGATCTGTTTTCTGGTGTCCGTGGCGCTGACCGCGGTGCTGCAGTTCCTGATTAGTTACACCTTGGCATTGCTTGCGTTCTGGATTCTCGAGGTGGCCACGGTGATCTTCATGCTATTCGCGTTCGAATACGTCGCCGCGGGTCACATGTTCCCGCTGGATATCCTCCCGCCGGCGGTTCACTCGGCGTTGCAGTTTACGCCGTTTCCTTACTTGCTCTATTTCCCGGTCAGCATTTATCTGGGACGGGCGAGCGGTCCGGAGATCATTTCGGGAATCTGCATCCAGGCGATCTGGATCATTCTAGCCTGGTGCCTGGCGCGGGTCGTGTGGTCGCGCGGCATCCGCAAATACGGAGCTTACGGCGGATGAACAAGGATGCACCCACCCCGATCGGACGCTACGCCGGCATCTACGTCGCGATGTGGCGAAACAGCGTCGTGCGCGAAATGACCTTCAAGGTGAACTTCCTGCTATGGATCGCCGTGGAGACCCTATGGTTCGCGATGCAGCTCGTGTTCATCAACGTGTTGTATCTGCATACCGAAAGCATTGGATCTTGGACGAAGTGGCAGGTGGTCATGCTGATGGGCGGCAGTCATTTCATTCAGCAGTTGTTCCAAGCCTTCTTCCTCACCAGCATCACGGAGCTGTCCGAGAACATCCGCACGGGCAAACTCGATTTCATGCTGCTGCTGCCGGTGAACACCCGCTTTCTCGTGTCGCTGCGCAATGTGGATCTTGGCGGCTTCGTCAATGCCACGTCGGCGCTGGCGGTGATGGCCTATGCCGGATACCGACTGAACCACGTGCCCGGTCTTGCGGAGGTCGCAGGGTTTCTGGCCCTGGTGCTGGTGGGCGTGCTCATTCATGCATCGCTGATCACCATGCTTGCCTGCATCAGTTTCTGGACGGTGCGAGCCCAGGGAATCATCTGGGGATATTACAACCTTTTCAACATCGCCCGATTGCCGGCTGACGCGTTCAGCGGGTGGTTCAAGGTCGCCTTCACTTTCGTCATCCCGATGCTGTTGATTTCGAACGTCCCCGTAAAAGTCTTGATCGAGAAGACCACCGTGCCCACCGAGTGGGTGACCTTGGTGAGCGTTGGCTGCGCCATCTTCCTGTGTTCGGAACTCCTCTGGCGCTACGCGGTCACGAAGTATACGAGTGCCAGTTCGTGAATCGAAACCCGATTCGATATGGCGCGGCGCATGCACCTGTGCTAAGCGTGACAAACGATGACCGACGCGAACTCAATCGTTTCCTGGTGGATCAAGATTGTGATCTGTCTGGTGTCGATCGTGCCTGCCCACGGTGCTGTGCCATTCAAGAAAGACTGGCGCCAGTCCGGTATCGCCCCTGCCTTGGTCTCTTTCGAGATCCGCGGTACGGGCAATCGCAACAATCCGATCCGGCGGGAGTTGAAGGAGCCGTTCGAGGGAGAGGAGCTGTTTGCCAAATTCCGCGTTCGCTATGCGGCGGATTCGATTGATCAACCCGGGGAGGGGAATGGTGAGTTCTTTGTGTTCTGGTTCGATGTTGCGGAAGGTGGAGATACGGCGACGCATAGTTCCGGGATCCCAAACATTGGGATTCACGTGGCCGGGGATAAGAATCGTTTCATGGTGCGTTATTCCTCGCGGCAGGAGAAATTCACCAAGACGGAACTGATGGGGGATCGGGAATATCAGATTGTTGGCCGCCTGTGGAAAACCAAACCCGGAGCAGTTGAGCCGTTCGATGCCCTGGACATATGGGTGGATCCTGAATTTGAAGCAGAGTTCAAGCCCCACGCCTCGACCAAGTCGGCCAAGAGCATTTCCGAGGTGAACTGGATCGGCTTTTCGACCGGGGCCAAGACCGAAACGAGCGACCGCATCTACGTGGCGGGAATTGAACTGGCGGACAATTGGGAGGAGATCATGGGATTACCGCCCAAAGTGGACCAGACGGACGTCTACAAACCTAAGCCGCCGCCCGTGGTGAAGAAGACCGTGGCGTTCAGGGAGCACATTTTTCCGATCTTGAAGGAGAACTGCTTCAAGTGTCATGAGGGCCGGAAGGCAAAGGGTGGGGTGCGACTGGATGTTTGGGACGAAGCGATGAACCAGACGACGCCGCGCAACGGGGATGCAAGTCACCTCATCGATCTGGTGACGACGACCGATCCCGACAAGCGCATGCCGCCGAAGGGGGCGCGGCTGGCTGCGAAGTCGGTCGATCGCCTGAAGGCTTGGATCAACGAGGGCTTGGAATGGGATGAGGAATTGCTGCCGACTCCGACTCCCAAGACCGACCACTGGGCGTTTCAACCGATTCGGCGTCCGTCGGTGCCGGAGAGGAAGTGGGGGCGAAATGCGGTGGACGCGTTCATCGGTCGGAAACTGACGGAGCACGGATTGAAACCGGCGCCCGAGGCCGATGATGGCACGTTACGGCGGCGGTTGTGGTTGGACCTGATCGGGACACCACCGGCAGGCGATGCTGCGAGGGTGGATGAATTGCTTGCCTCAAAGCACTACGGCGAACGCTGGGGGCGACATTGGCTGGATGTTGCGCGATGGGCGGAGAGCAACGGGCATCAGCACAATCGCGATCGACCACACGCGTGGCGCTACCGGGATTACGTGATCAATGCGTTCAACCGGGACAAACCTTTTGATGATTTTTTGAGCGAGCAGATTGCTGGTGATGAATTGCCGTTCAAGACAGAGCGGGTGATAGCGACCGGCTTCATGGCCGCCGCCCGCTACAGCGGCAACGAACTCGACAAGGACATACAGCGCAACGACATCCTCGTGGACGTGGTGAACACGACCTCGGCGGCTTTCCTGGGACTGACCTTTGAGTGCGCGCAGTGTCACACGCACAAGTTCGATCCCATCTCGATTCGCGACTATTACGGCTTGCAGGCGTTCTTCGTCCAGGGGCAGCCGAACAACCTCGTGCTCGATCGCGATAACGAACTGCGCAGGCTGATCGCGCGTCGACAACAGATCTTTGACGGGGTTCACGCCCGCATCGTACGGATGAAGAGAAAGCAAGGGCATCCCGAGCCGATTCTCGTAATTCCCAAGACCGTGGTCGGCGGCATGCGCCCGGAAGAGCGGAAACAGTACGATGAGTTGGGCAAGCGCATCGACAAGGCGCCGCAGGTGTGGGGTTTTTATTCCCCCATCACGTCGACCAATCGCATTGACGTTGCGCCGCACGAAATGCGATGGCCCCTGCCGAGCCATCCCAAGTCGCTCGAATACACCAAGGCCCACCTGCTCGTGCGGGGAGACGTTCAAAGCAAAGGGCCCGAGATCAAGCCGGCCTTGCCGGCGGTGTTCAAGACCGCGACCAAAGCCCACAACCGGTTGGGCTTGGCCGATTGGCTGACCGGTCCGGACAACCCGTTGACCGCCCGGGTGTGGGTGAACCGCATCTGGCAATGGCATTTCGGCCGAGGGTTGGTGGAGACCTCCAACGACTTTGGCAAACACGGCACCATGCCGACGCATCCTGAGCTGCTGGACTGGCTGGCCACTGAACTGGTGAACAATGGTTGGAGCACGAAACACATTCACCGGCTGATTCTCAACTCGGCGACCTATCGGCAATCCTCTGCGTGGTCGGCGGGCAATGCGGAGATTGATCCGGAGAACCGCTACCTATGGCGTTGGCAACCACGGCGTCTGGAAGCCGAAGCCTTGCGAGATTCCATGCTCGCGACCGCCGGTTTGCTCGACCGCAAGATGGCCGGTCCCAGTGTGGGGCTGAAAGCGGCGGAGACTTCCGATCGCCGCAGCATCTATCTGCAGCAGAAGCGCGACAACCTGCCGCATCAGCAGACGCTCTTCGACAGTTCGTCGGCGGTGGTCAGTTGTTCACGGCGCGCCACCTCCACCGTGGCATCGCAGCCGCTTTTTCTGCTGAACTCCGGTTTTTCCCAGCGGGTGAGTGAAGCCTTTGCCAAGCGCGTCTGGCGCAAGGACAGCCGGGCGAAGGAACAGGCACGATTGGCGATCGAATTGGCGCTTGGTCGCAATGCGACCGATGACGAAATTGCGAAGAGCGCGGAATTGATTTCGTCCGATGGACTGGTGAAGTTTTGCCAAGCCCTGCTGAACCTGAATGAATTCGTCTACATCCCATAACCGCTACACGGCTTCACTGAACCGGCGCGGATTCCTTGGCGGCATCGGCGCCGGGTCGGTGGCGTTGACTTCTTTGCTGGCGGATTCCGGAAAAGCCGCAGCGGCAGTGAGTCCGCATCTGGCGGCTAAGGCCCGGTCGGTGATCTTCCTGTTCATGTCCGGCGGTCCCAGCCAGGTGGATACCTTCGATCCGAAACCGGAGCTGGCCAAGCTGGCCGGGAAAGACGTGCCGGAAAGTCTGGCTCGCAATGTTCCCAAGATCAAACGCGCCGGTCTCAAGAACCTGATGGCGTCGCACTGGGAATTCTCTCAGCACGGACAAAGCGGCATTCCGGTCTCGACTCTTCTCCCTCACACCGCCAAGCACGTCGATGATTTGTGCGTGATCCGTTCCATGGTCCATCGCAATCCCGTGCATGGTCCGGGTGAGTGTGTGGCCTTGACCGGAACGGGCGCCGGCGATCGACCGAGCGTCGGTGCCTGGTCGGTGTATGGCCTTGGGAGCGAAACCCGGAATTTGCCGGCGTTCATCACCATGAACCTCCATTCGGACGGAATGCAGTATCCGCAGCGTGCCGGTTGGGGGCCCGCGTTTCTGCCTTCGCGATTTCAGGGAACGGTGGTGGATCCCGTGAAAGGCATTCGCGACGTTGCGATGCCGAAGGGTGTCACCGATGGGCAACGACAACGGCAATTGGGATTGATCGACTGGTTCAACCGCCGCCACCTGAACGCCGTCGGAGGTCACAGTGAGTTGGAGGCCCGCATTCGTTCCTACGAAATGGCTTTCCGCATGCAGACCGCGGCACCGGAGCTGTTCGATCTGAAGGGTGAATCCGCGATCACGCGCGAGATCTACGGGCTCAATGAATCCTCGACCAGCACGTCGGGCAGAGGATGTCTGCTCGCGCGGCGGATGGTGGAGCGCGGAGTTCGTTTCGTTCAGGTCCGCATCGGTGGCTGGGATGCTCATGGCAACATCAAGGGCAATCACACGAAGATGGCGGGCATTACGGACAAACCGATTGCTGCGTTGTTGCAGGATCTCAAGATGCGCGGTTTGTTTGATTCCACGTTGGTTGTCTGGGCCGGTGAATTCGGTCGCACGCCGACCATGGAAGGCCGCGGCAACGGTCGTGATCATTCACCCGCCGGTTACACCACGTGGTTGGCCGGTGGCGGAATCCTGGGTGGCCAGATCATCGGCGAGACCGATCCCATCGGCTATGTTGCCACCAAGCGTCCGGTCAGCCCGTTCGAGTTTCACGCGACCATTCTTCATTCCTTGGGACTGGACGCCGACCGATTGACTTACGTGCATCATGGACTGGTCGAGAAACCGACGGGTGTGGAAGAGGTCGGTCCGGTCTTGGAAGCCTTTCGCGCTTAGAATGCCCTCCTGAGATGGAGCTGGCCGGCCTGTCGTTGAACTCCGCCTTTGCCACGCGTCGGACGGATCGCTATTAAATCGGCATGCCATCTTACCTCGCCGTTGATCTTGGAGCTGAAAGCGGTCGCGTAATGCAGGGAACGCTGGCCGACGATTCGTTGGCGCTGGAAGAGATCCATCGCTTTCCCAACGTGCCGATCAAGGACGGTGATTCAGATTATTGGAACGTTCCCGCTTTGTTGGACGGCATCAAGGCGGGATTGAAACTTGCCGGGGAGCGGGGGATTCAGGCCCGCAGCGTCAGTTGTGATTCATGGGGATTGGACTGCGTGCTGCTGGACGAAAACGGGGAATTGATGGAACCCGTATTCCACTATCGCGATCCGCGCACTGCGGAAGGCGTGAAGAAGGTCTTTGCCCGATTGCCGTGGGAGGAAGTGTTTGCGGAAACCGGCATCCAGTTCATCCCCATCAACGCGCTTTACCACCTGGCGATGGAGACTCCGAAGCGGTTGCAGCGTGCCTGGCAGGTAGTGACGATTGGGGACGCGTTCAACTTCTTCCTTTGCGGCGAGATAAGGTCGGAGATTTCGATGGCGAGTACGACCCAGCTTTACAATCCGGTCACGCGTACTTGGTCGGACACGGTGCTGGAAGCGATCGACCTCACCCCCGACAAATTTCCTGAGCTCGTCGAGCCGGGCACGTCTTTGGCACCGCTGAAGGCGGAAGTCGCCGACGCGACCGGTCTGGACGGGTTGAATGTCGTGTCGGTCTGCACGCACGACACGGGATCGGCCGTGGCGGCCGTTCCCGCGATCGGTGACGATGGATGGGCCTATCTGAGCAGTGGCACCTGGTCGTTGATGGGGGTCGAGATTGGCGAACCGTTGATCAACGACGAGTGCCGGAATTTGAACTTCACAAACGAGATCGGATTCGGCGGCACGGTCCGATTGCTGAAGAACATCATCGGCCTGTGGCTGGTTCAGGAATGTCGCCGCGTCTGGGAGGCGCAGGGGCAGGCCTATGACTATGCCAATCTGACCCGCATGGCGGCGGAGGCGGGGCCCTTCCGGTCGTTGTTGAATCCGGATGACGCACGGTTTTTGGCGCCGGCGGACATGCCGGCTGCCATTGCGGATTTTTGTCGCGAGACCGGACAGCCGGTGCCGGAAACACCGGGGCAGTTCGTTCGCTGCTGCCTGGAAAGTCTGGCGCTGCTCTATCGCCGGACCAAGTTGCGGGTCGAATCATTGACCGGTCGTGGAATCAATCGTCTGCACGTCGTCGGTGGCGGGAGCAAGAACGAGCTGCTCAATCAGTTCACCGCCAACGCTTGCGGCATTCCGGTCATTGCCGGTCCCGCTGAGGCGACCGCCATCGGCAATGTGTTGGTGCAGGCGATTGTCGACGGTGCCGTGGCAGGTTTGGAACAGGGCCGACGAATCGTGGCGACATCCTTCGACGTGAAGACCTTTCAGTCGACCGACGAAGCAGTATGGTCGTCGGCGTATGATCGGTTTGAATCACTGCTGCAAGGCTGAGTTGGTCTTTTCTGATCGTCGCAACTCTTTCTTCTGACGCTGATTCCAGCTTGCGACGGGCTGGGTATTCCCCTATCAGTCCGCCCATGATCAGTCGCACGCTTCAGCTATGCGCACTTGCGTTGGGGTTCGCGGTTTCCACCGCCAATCTTCAGGCCGCCAGGAACAACATCGTGGTGTTCATCACCGACGATCAGAGCCCGACCATGGGCTGCTACGGTGACAAGAGCGCGGTGACGCCGAACATGGACAGGCTGGCGGCCGATGGGGTGCTTTTCAATTATGCGTTCTGCACCACGGCCAGTTGCAGCGCAAGCCGTTCGGTTGTGCTGACCGGTCTGCACAATCATGCCAACGGTCACTACGGCCATCTGCACAGCTATCACAAGTTCAGCAGTTATCCGTGGGTGCAGACGCTGCCCGTGCTGCTCGCCAAGAAAGGCTACCGCACCGCGCGCATTGGCAAGCACCACAATGGACCGGAAGAGGTCTATTTCTTTGAGACGAAGATTCCCGGCAGTTCCCGCAGCCCGGTCGAGATGGCGGACAACTGCAAGGAATTCATCACCGCCGATGATTCCCAGCCGTTCTTTCTCTACTTCGCCACCTCGGATCCGCATCGCGGCGGTGGTTTCGCCGATGAACTTCCTTACAAGCCGGATCGTTTCGGCAACAAACCGAACAAGGGTGCCTATCCCGGTGTGGACGAGGTCTTCTTCGATCCGGACGAAGTGAACGTGCCGCCCTTCCTGCCGGATACGCCGACCTGTCGGGCGGAACTGGCTCAGTATTACCAGTCCGTCTCCCGCATCGACCAAGGGCTTGGCCGTCTGGTCAAGATCCTGAAGGAGACCGGCAAATACGATAACACGCTGATTCTCTTAACGTCGGATCACGGCATGGCTTTCGCGGGTGGCAAGACCACGGTTTACGAAGGCGGCATGAAGGTGCCCTTCCTCGTCCGCAATCCCTATGGCAAGGCCCGCGGCACCAAGAATGACGCGATGATCAGTTTCATCGACATCACGCCGACGCTGCTCGACTTCGCCGGAGCGTTCAATCGGGAGAATCGCACCACCGATCTCGCCACCCGCAAGCGCGGTCGCGGCAAGAATGCCAAGAGTGTTCCCTATCAGTTCCACGGTCGTTCTTTCCTGCCCATCCTCGATCAGAAGAAGCCCAAGGGTTGGGATGTCGTGAACGCGTCCCACACCTTTCACGAAATCCAGATGTATTACCCTATGCGCGTCGTGCGTGACCGCAAGTGGAAGCTCATCTGGAACATTGCCTATCAGTTGCCATACCCCTTCGCCTCCGACCTCTGGCGGGCGCCGTCATGGCAGGCGCAGTGGAAGCTGGGTATGGACGCCAACTACGGACAAAAGACGGTCGGTGAATATGTTCAGCGTCCCGAGTTTGAGCTGTTCCGCATCGATGAGGACCCACACGAGAAATACAATCTCGCCGACAATCCGCGTCACCAGAAGATCCTCGAGGAATACAAAGCGAAGCTGAAGAAGTTCCAACAGGACTACAACGATCCCTGGGTCATGAAGTGGAACTACCAGTGATCAAGTGCCTCGATCGTAATCCTGATTCTTACTCCTAATCGTAATCCCCGTGCCCCACGATTTCCGCTCCACCCTGGACAACGGCATCGCCATCCCCGCCTGCCCGTTGGCTCTCACTTCTGAACGAACGTTTGACGGGGAAAGCCAACGTCGTCTGCTGCGCTACTATTCCGCCGCCGGCGCGGGCGGTATCGCCATCGGTGTTCACACCACCCAGTTCGCCATTCGTGACGCAAAGTACGGATTGTATGAGCCGGTGCTCCGCCTGGCGGCCGAGGAAATGGATCGCATCGATGAAGGAAGGGAAACCCCGCTCGTGCGCGTCGGCGGCATCTGCGGCGACACCCGACAGGCCGTGCACGAGGCCGAGACCGTTGGGAAACTTGGTTATCACGCGGGGCTGCTGAATCTCGGCGCCATGAAAGGCAAGCCGGTCGATGCGGTTGTCCAACATTGCCGCGCCGTGGCCGAAGTGATCCCTGTGTTCGGTTTTTATCTGCAACCGGGGGTGGGCGGTTGCCTGCTACCGTACGAATTCTGGCGCGAGTTTGCCGAGATCGAGAACATCATCGCGATCAAGATTGCGGCGTTTGACCGCTATCAGACCATCGATGTGATTCGCGCTCTAGCTGAAGCCGGCCGTAACGACATCGCTCTCTATACCGGCAATGACGACAACATCGTCATGGATCTGCTCACTCCCTGGCGTTTCAACGTCGGGCACAAGACCGTGGAGCGCCGGTTCGTCGGCGGATTGCTGGGGCATTGGGCCGTGTGGACCAGCAGGTCTGTGGAGATTCTCAATCGTTGCCGGGAAATCACCGCGAACAAGGAGCCGGTTCCGCAGGACCTGATGCGCCTGGCCAACGAAGTCACCGATTGCAACGCTGTCATCTTCGACGCCGCCAACGGATTCCGCGGTTGCATCCCGGCCATTCACGAGATTCTGCGGCGCCAGGGACTGTTCCGGACGAATGTCTGCCTCGATCCAGATGAGGTTCTCAGTCCCGGCCAGGCAGAAGAGATCGACCGCCTCTATCGCGCCTATCCGCATCTCACGGACGATTCATTTATCAGCAAGTGGTTGAACGGATAATACTCCGCCCACAGCGCATGCCTTCCCACAGTCTGAAATTCAAACTGGCCAAGGTCCTCATCGCCGTCGCTTGGGCGGACGGCCGTCTTGCCAACGAGGAACTCAACGCCTTGAAAGACCTGCTCTTCGGTATTCCCGAGATCAGTCAGGATGAGTGGAAGAAGCTGATGGTCTACATGGAGTCGCCCATCGATGCCGAGGAATCGCAACAGCTGCTCGATGATATGCTGGTGGACGTCAAGGGGCGCAAGGACAGGGAGTATATTTTTGACACGTTGAACCAGCTGGTCGCATCTGACGGCGAAGTGTCCGTGGGGGAGGAAGAGTTCATCAATGCGGTGCATGAGGCCGTGAATGCCAAGACCGGTGGTTTCTTCCGCTCGATCAAGCACCGGATGAAGAGCGCCATCAAGCGCCGGCGTGGGAGCTTTGGCACTGAGCGCGAACAACACGTCGACGACTACACCAACAACGAGGTGTATCATCACCTGGTCTACATCCGGAAACAGGCCAACGAAGTCCGTTTGCCTGAGAAGAATCTCTGGCAGATCTGCCTGAGTGCCGGCTTCATGGCGTGGGTTCTCCACAGTGATCTCGTGATTGATGAAGAGGATCGTCAGGCCATCGTGGGTGCAATCATGGATGACTGGCACATCCGGCGGGACGAAGCCACCATCGTAGCCGCCGCCTGCGAACGCATCGTCAAAGGCGTCGACTTCACCCGCCTCTGTCGTACTTATCACAAGTCCGTCGACCTCGAGGAAGCATAAAGCCTGGTCCAGTCGCTGCGCCGCATCGCCAACCTCGCCACCAACGGCCGCGCCAAGAAACTCGAAGGCGTCAACGCCGTGATCCAGGGACTCAAGATCTCCGACTTGGTGGAGTAATCCTGAGCAGCGTGCGCTCGTAGCGTCAGCGTTCCATCACTCGGTGGTGAGAGCGCTCGCGGTGAGCCCGTCGAATCCGTACCCGCGAGTCCTCTTCAGAGCTCCGAAGGAGCGACGCTTGCTTCAGGTTCTTGCCCTCGCTCCCTCCGCCCCATCCAAAACATCCATGCCGCCAACCCAACACAGACCCAGACAAACCAATCTCCTCCACGCCAGTAGGCCGTCTCAATCCGTTCTTTGGGAATCGTCATTTCAAAGACCTTGAATCCTTCCGCATAGACCGATCGATCATCGGAGAATCCCGCGGTATGGACGCGCCCGACCGGATCGATCCAGCAGGTGATGCCGTTGTTCGCGCAACGAACCAGCGGGCGTCCGGTTTCCACGGAACGAAAGATCGCATTCGCCAAATGCTGCCATTGCTCGGCGCTGTCCGAGAACCAGCCGTCATTGGTGATGTTCACAAGGAAATCCGTGTCCGCTTTCACCGAATCCCGCGCCAGCCACGCGAACACGTCCTCGAAACAGATCAGGGTGGCCGTCTGCAATTCATGCTCTTTGATGGGAAACGGAACCGCTTCTTCGCCGGGAGTAAAACCACCACCGATCGGCGTGAACCACTTGAGGAAAGGAAGCCATTTTGCCAAGGGAACGTATTCGCCGAACATGACGAGGCGGCGCTTGGCATATTGTGCGACCACCTCGCCTTGCGGATTGATCAGATAGGTGCAGTTGAAGAAATCTGGCCGGCCTCCGGGTGGTGCATCCTCGCGAAACCGTGCATCGTCCCCGCCGCAGATGATCCAGACATCGTTCGTGCGGGCGAGGCCGATCACCTGATCATGGATCTCCTGATCGTAGCGGATGAATCCCGGCATCGCCGCCTCCGGCCAGATCAGCACGTCCGGTTTGGCTTGCAGGGCCTCCTCGGTCAGTTCGAGCACGCGTTCGAAGCGGTTCGTGGAAGTGCTTTCATCCCACAACATCGTCTGCGGAAAACTGGGTTGGATCAGTGCCAGCTTGAGTCCGTGTGATCCGGCCGCAATCTGTGTGTCCAGCTTGCGTACCCGGGAGCTCCCGGCCGCAAAGACGATCGCGACCACGATCATCGGCAGACAGATCTCTCGCCACGCGAGATGACGCCGTCGTGGTGTTCGCGCCAGACCGTGCAGGGCGGACATCAGCGAGATCGAAAACCACACGATCAGGAACGACAGCCCCGGAACGCCGACGAAGGAAGTCACCTGGATCAACGGAATCATCCGATGCTGCGTCACGCCGATCTGGATCCACGGAAAACCGGTGAGCAGATGCGACATGAGCCACTCCATGACCGTCCAGGCCCCGGCCGCGCCCATGATCCAGATGGTCCTGTGCAGCCATGGTCCGTCCGCGAATTCCGCCAACGTCCCCGGCAATGAACGCGCGCAGAACCACAGCCATAGTCCGTAGAATAGTGCCAGGTAACCCGCCAACACCAACCAACCGGCGATGGGAAACCCGGTCACCGGCATGTAGAGCAGCCAGTAGAGCGCAACGAGACAGAAGATCAGACCGAACAGAAAACCATGTCGAAACGCCTTCCCGCCGGGTTGGCGTAATCCCACGTAGAGCAATCCGCCCGGCGCCAGCCAGGCAAAGCCGGCGACATTCGCCAGCGGAAACGCCAGCGCCAGCAACACGCCGCATCCCAACGCCGCCAGTCGCAGCCCATGTCGCTGCAGGTATGTGCCTTCCGTTTCCAACGCGCGGAGGTTGCAGGATTCCGCCGCACGACGCCAGTGATCAGTGAACGGGAACAGTGCGCGACCTTCGTCCCTGTGGCCGGTCTCCCGACCGCGCCACCTTCACGACCGAAGGTCTCCTTCGAAACTGGGTGATCATCGAATTGGCTCCGTTCCGTGTCCCTCAACTAGGCAGAGGAGGTTAGAATTATGGAACCGACACCTTTACGGTAGAAACCGCAAAACCGCGCGCGGAAGGGGCGCGTGCACGGGATCAATTCGTGCATTTTGCTCTGCTTGTCCGGTTGGCGGGAGTTTTGGTGTAATCGGAGCGCACCGAGGGATTGTGAGCTGTTCACTTCGGGCCACCGTCGCGAGCTCGCAAGTCGTTTACCAACTCGCGGACAAACTGTCGCCGCTGCTTCGAGGTAAGTTGACCGGCGAGTTCGTGCGGCTCAATCGCTTCCGACGTTTGCCGTCGCCCGCCGCGCTTCTTCTCCGAGCCCTCTGGCTTCGGCGATCTTTTGGAATTCTTGCTCATAGGGTGATTTCAGATTGGACTCATCCTAGGGTGTGTTCGAAAACCCTTATCGAAGCCAATCACAGATGGCGCCGAGAAT
>JAYPXF010000059.1:0-13122 GCA_038154405.1 Verrucomicrobiales bacterium
GACGTCATCCACGAAGTAGCCGCCCAGCGGAATTGAAGTCTTGGAACTAAAACCGGAGGTGGCGGCAACCGCGATGAGGGCGACCGTCGCGTCCGAATCCAGGATGCAGGAGGTGGAAATGGTCGCCGCGTCGTCTCCCGTTTCGAGCTTGATGGATTTCTTCCCCAGCGCTTCGGCCTGTCGAACCACCTGGGGCCAAGCTTCACCAATCGAACCGGGCTCGGCATTGAACAGAAAGATGCGGAGAACGGCCTTGGGTTTGTGCAGATCCGCATCGGATGGCGCCGGGTCGCGACGGAAACGCGCGGAAAGTTTGAGCGAGAATTGTGACCGCGATTGGTCGGCTTTCCATTGTTGGCGCAGAGCAGAAAGGTCAACCAACTGGAACACGGAGCAATTGGACGCGAACCCGTCGGGATTGTCCTTCACGTTGGCGGTCCGCACGAATCGCAGAAGCTTGTTTCCATTCGCCTCCTTGACCACCTCGGCGGGATTGCCGGCCCACTCACCGAAGCGGACCGGGAACTGCGTCGGAGTCGGTCCTTCGGCCAGGGATTCAAAATCGCCGTGGGCGATGTCGAACACCTGCGCTTCCGCCTTGGGCGAACCAATGGCCCAGGCCATCCCCGCCCCCAGCAGACCCACGAAAATTCCCGCCACCAGACCCGCCGCAATCTGCCGCGGCCAGGCAAACTGCCAGATCACCTTCTGCGGTTCCGGCTCAGCAACCGTCGTCTCGGGCTCCTCATCCATATCCAAGGCCAGCGTTTCATCCGCCAAGGCCCCGTGAATCTGCGCCGCCTGCAAATACCGCGACCGCACGTCCTTGTCCGTCACGATCCGCGCCGACAGCGACTCCGCCTCATCCGCGCTCGTTCGTCCGTCCAAATGCTTTTGGATCAACTCATCCGGTGAATCCGTCATGTCAGTTCCTTTTTCAATTGTCTTTCAATGCACTCCTGCAAATCGCGCCGAATGCGTTGGATCGCCTTGTAAACCGCCTCAACCGTCCGACCTCCGTGCTTCGCCAACCACTCCACATCGCGATTCTCATGATAATACCCCTGAATCAATCCCCGCTGCTTGTCGGTCAGCTTCTGCATGCACGTCGCCAGATGTCGTTCAATCGCTCCGGCAAAGCTCGTGTCCCCCTCCAGTTCCCGCTCTAACACCTCCATCGCCTGTTCGGACAACTGCGCCCGCCGCTTTTGCCGCGCCAGAAACCGCCGCGTCTCAATCCGCGAGAAGCCCATCGCCCAATTCACGAACGGCCGCTTGGCATCGTAGGAAGCAAACTGCCGCCAAAGCGCCACCGCCGTCTCCTGCATGATCTCCCGCGCATCCGCCCGATTCGGCACCACCACCAGAATCGACCGCAACATCACCGGCTCACTCTCCAAAAGCAGCCGCGTAAAGCGTTCATGATCGTCGATGTCGTCGGTAGTCGGCATGAATTAAATCAGGTCCACCAAAGGTCGGATTATTGGACAAAAAAGATTCCGGATCGATTTAACCACGGATTACGCGGATGGCACGGATAAGAAAAAGCCGGGCAATGCTCGGCTGTAGATCCGCGAAATCCGTGTCATCCGGGATTCAATTAATCCCTCCAGAACAAGCCATCGCTCTGAACTATTCGGACCGCAGAATTTTTTCCATCTTGCGCCCCTTCGCCAGTTCATCGACCAGCTTGTCCATATACCGACACTTCTTGTGCACCCCGTCCTCCATCTCCTCCACTTTATAGCCGCAAATGGAGCCCTTGATGAGGTGGACGTTCGGATTCAGCCGACATTTGTTGAAAAAGGTCTCCAAGGTCGCTTCTTTGTCGATCAAGGATTTCAATTTCTTTTCAGTGTAGCCGGTAAGCCACTTGAGGACTTCGTTCAACTCTTCCTTGGTTCGCCCCTTCTTTTCCATTTTGGTGACATAGTGAGGGTAGATTGACGCGAAGGTCATCTTCGCAACGCGTCCTTCGGTTCCAGGAGGCGGCTTTTTCATGGAGACCAAAGAGGGTGAATTCAGTCCGAACCACTTGCGAGGTCATTCTTCGCGGGCAAATCGACCGAGGATCATCTGCAATCGTTGTTGACGATGAGGAGCCTGTTTGTCCAGCACGCTGACCTTGCGTTCCTGCAAGGGATCCTTTTCCAGGTCGTGGAATCGGCCGTTGGTGTCGACGAGATGATGCCAATCACGGGCCATGCGGTAGCCCGATGTTTCGGAGACGATCCAGTTTCGTTTCTCGAAGGGATCGTCGCTGCCGCGGAGGCTGGGGACCAGGGAGACACCGTCCAACTTCAGACCGGCGGGCGGGCGGATACCGGTGAGATCCATGATCGTTGGAAAGAGGTCGGTGAAATCAACCAGGTCTCGCGAAACCCGGCCGCCTTTTCCGAGGAACGGAGCGCGAATAATGAACGGGACGTGAGCGCTGATGTCCATCTTGGCGCCTTCACTGTTGGCGCTGGTGAACAGCAGGAAGGTGTTCTTGTCCGCGGTAGCGTGAGCCAACTCGCCGACCAGTTCGTCCACTCGCTTTACCTTCTGATTTTGGGGGAGTTGGCAAAGCAGCAGGTAAGGTCGCTTCGCGGGCAATTTCAATTTGCGTTCGAAGTCGTGGTCATCGCGGTGGTAACCGGACTTGACCAGGAGTTCGGCGAAGGTGGGCTGTCCGGTCGCGAGTCGACTGGGATAGCGACCATGGATGAGCGCTTGGTGGGAGCGATCACCATCGAGCATGCTCCAAGCGGTCTCATGGCGGATGCCCTCCGCGGCCAGTTGATCGATGTTGGGTGTCGGCCCTTTCGCTCCATAGCAGCCGATCTTTTCGCGGCCCAGGTCGTGCGCGAGGATGAGAACGATATTGGGGCGTTGGTCGGCGGCCTGGGCATTGCTCAGCAACAAGCATCCAAAGACGGCACACTGTAGCAGCCGACGTAAGAAGGCTCTGATGTTTATCTGCGGCAGAGTGAGCCTCCTCACGTCGGCTGCTACGAGGTTGGTATTCATTTGCTGTGGAAAACTTTGCTGGCAGCAACTTGGTGGACGAGTTTGCGAAGGTTGTAACCACTCCTGGCGACGGCCTGCACGATGCGGTCGAGATCGTCTCGGTCAGTAAAGCCGAGGCGACGGCCGAGGGCGTAGGTGAGCATCTTTTCAGTCAGGCAATGGGTGAATTGATCGGGGCGAGCCTTGAGGTAGGTGCGGATACCGTCGACTCCGTCAAACACGGCGCCGTCCGGCATTTCGCCTTGAGCATTGATGGGCAGCTTTTTGCCGTAGCGATCACGCCAAGCACCAACATGGTCGAAGTTCTCCATCGCCAGGCCAAGCGGGTCCATCTTGCGATGACATTCGTAACAGGTCGGATTGTTGCGATGTTTCTCCATCAACTCGCGGATCGTGCTGACCCCACGGGTATCCGGTTCGATCGGGTCGACATCCGGCGGCGGCGGATTGGGCGGCGTGCCGAGTAGGTTTTCGAGAATCCAAACGCCGCGCAGCACGGGCTGGGTTTCAACACCGTTCGAGGTGGCTGTTAGAACGCTGCCGTGCCCGAGCAGGCCGCCACGCCGATGAGAGGGCCGCAAAGCGACTTTGCGTACGGCGTCTCCCTGCACCCCGCTGATCCCGTAGTGACGGGCCAGCGCCTCGTTGACGAAGGTGTAATCGGAGTGAATGAAATCCATCAGGCCGCCGTTTCCAGCGAGCAGGTGTTCAAACAACCGATGCGTCTCATCTTTCATCGCCGATTCCAGATTGTCCGCGTAGTAGGCGGGATTCTTCTCCGGATCCGGTGGCATTTCTCCAAGTTTGCGCAGCCCCAACCATTGCTCGGCGAAGTTGACGACAAAGGATTTGGATTTGGGATCATTCAACATTCGATCGACCTGTTGGCGCAGGGTGGCGGACTGCATCAGCGAACCATCGTCGGCGCAACGGCGAAGTTCATCGTCCGGCAGGGAACTCCACAGAAAGTAAGACAAACGAGACGCCAATTCGTGCGGACCACAGGCACCGGTGCCCTGCTCAGGCAGGTAGAGAAAGTTGGGTGAAACCAAGAGCATACGAACTCCATATTTGGCCGCCTTCCAGAAATCCTTGGTCTCCGCCAGATGGCGTCTGGCCAGCGCGAGATAAGGATCCAGCTCAGCCCGGGTGACCGGTCGACGAAAAGCGTTTTGCGCCAGGCGCATCAGAGACGCGTCGAGGTATTCCACGTCCGGACGCTTGGGGGGATCCGGGAAGTAGCGGGCGAACCCCGGCATCGGCCATTCGTCGTAAAACGGACCTTCGATCTCCAGCGAGTAGACGTGCAACTCTGGACCGGAACCGATGTACATCTCGGGTGGATTGCGCAGCGGATAGATCGCGTCCTTGGTGTACTTGGGCAGTACTTTGCGCATGATGCGCTTGAAAGAACCATGCGGCCCGTTGGCCCAGTGGAGGTGAAAAGTGAAGCCGCGGTCTAGCCAGGCTCGGTGCTCAATCTCGACAATCTCTTCGTCGGGAATCTCGTATTCACCGATGATACGGTGGGAGGTCGCGCCGAGTTCTCGCGAGTCAATGCTGATCGACAGGCGCATCGGCTCACCGGAGTTGTAGCGCAGGTCTCCGTCCTTGTAGCGGGACTTGCGATTGTAAGCCAAAGCCTTGAACCGGATGACATATTCACCGTCGGCCGGGATCTTGCGCTTGTCCAGAGTCCGCAAGCCCAACGGTTGGCGATTCTTGATGGTCATGCGCGCAATCTCGGGCCGAAGGCCGCGAGCGTGTCCGTTGATCTCCTGTCCCTTGGCCTGGTAGTGAATCTTCTCGGGACGTGGACCGGGTCGAATGGCCTTGTCCGCGATCTTCCGTGCGGCGGCGAGGTAGTTGCGAAGGAGATAGTCGGACGTCACCAATCCCTCGCCGTTGTTGTCGAATCCATCCACGGAATCGTCAGCCGGAAAGGTCGTAGTCGGATCAAAGTCCGTCATCTTGAAATCGAAGAGATCTCTCGTCGTATTCAGGTATTCACTGCGATTCAACCGGCGCAGAACCACTTTCCCAACGTTCTCGCGGGCCGCGTCGCGAGCCTCCCGCAACGAGTCGGTCAACCACGTGACGATGCGTTTCAGTTCCTCCGACGAAGGCTGCCGTTCGTCCTCCGGTGGCATCTCCGCCAGATTGAGTGCGTCGAGGATCTCCTGGTAGGCCTCCGCATCCGAAATCTTGCCAATCTGTCCTGGCAGCTGATCGAAGCGTCGATCCGCCTTTTGCTTCTGCTCGCCGTGACACTTCAGACAATAGGTCTTCAGGAACGGGACCAGTGGTTGCTCCGCCGCCCTGGCCGCGCTACCCCAGGCGATGATCAGTAACAGCCGCAAAATCATGTCAGCAGATGATTGAGGTTGCCCGTGCTGGTCGAGAACCGGTCCCGCTCAATCCCCATTTGCTGGAGAATCGTGACATAAAGGTCCGAAAGTGGGCGACCATCACGTCCGTGACGCTCGAAGCGGTGATGTTGACCGTGCCGGAATCCACCGCCAGCGAGCATGATGGGCAGATTGCGGCTCGAGTGAGAACTCGCATTGCCCATTCCGCTGCCGAACATCACGACCGTCGAGTCCAACAGCGGCTGATCTTCCGCATCCCGGGTATTCTTCATCTTCGTCAGGAAACGTGAAAACTGCTCGGCATAGAAGGATTCGATGATCGTCAACTCCTTCAACAGGTCCGGTCTTTTTCCATGATGGGTGAGGGAATGGTATCCCAGCGTGATGCCTTCAAACGGGAAGAGGCGGTTGCCGCCGGGATGACCATAGCAAATCACCTTGGTGGAATCCGTCTGCAGGGCGAGCACCATCAGGTCGTAGAGCACCTCGGTGTTGTAAGGATAGGTGAGATCGACGATCCGATCATCGCCATCGCCCTTGATCACCTCGTCCTTCATGCGCGGCTTGGCGATGTCGATCCAGTCCTGTTTGCGCTGGAGATGGCGTTCCACCTCCCGGACCGAAGTGAGGTATTCGTCCAGCTTGTCGCGATCGGTCTTGGTAAGCCGCCCCGCAAGCCGACGGGCATCCTCGCGAACGACGTCCAGGATACTGGCGTCCTCCCCGATGTACTGGCGATTCCGTTCCTTCGTCTTTTTCGGATCATCGAGGAACAACTTGGCGAAGATCTGGGTGGGGTTGGAATCCGTCGGCAGCCGAATGCCCGCGCGCGACCACGAAACACCTCCCGAACCCAACAGCAGCGAGGGGAAGCGATTTCCGGCACCTAACTTCTCCGCCAGATGCTGATCGAGAGACAACATCCGTTGTGGGTTGTCCTTTGAGTCCTTGAGTTCGACACCATTGAGCAGGGTGTTGGAGCAACCGTGCCCACCGCCGACCTCCGGGTGGTCGAGGTTGGTAAAGATCGAGAGATCCTTCCGGTGCGATTCCAAGGACTTCAGCAGGGAAGGCATCGCATAATCGACACCGGTCCGCTCCGGGAAGAAGCCACCAGGATACATGCCATAATTGGGCGCGACACAGACGAAGCGCTTCGCCCGTGCCGCGCCTGACGACGGTCTTCCCGTCGATTCAAACGCCGGCAAGGCGATCGAAACGCCTATTCCGCGCAGAAAAGTTCTTCGATTCATTTCAATCGTGCTAGTCATTTGGAACCGTCAAATCTTGTCGCAAACACCGAAAACGTTTCAAGAAATCCCAGATTTCGATCGAATCGCCCGCGCATAGCTCCGTCCTTCGATGTCGATTTCCCCCATCAGGAAACCAAAGGTCGCCGTAATTTCCTGAAACTTGCCTGCAAAATCATGGCAGCCAGGTGAATCGCCCACAGTTCCTTTTCTTTGGGACAATGGGCAACTCCTTCTCGCCGGACTCGGTTTCGATCATGATTTTCGGACCTCCTCGTTGAGGATCCGGGAACGCCCGGGTGACAAAGCCATCTGGTGACCAGGTGGGATCATCACCACGTCCGATCCTTCGACGTTGCTTGGTGCCAACACGGACAACCCACACGTGGAAAGTCGCGGAGATCTGCTGGTCCCGCTTGCGATTCTGGATTCCGGTGTATGGGCTCATGTGAATCATCTCCACGCCTTCCCATGGGGCTATCGGTTGACCGTCTGGCGACCAGGTTGGGACTTTTTGTTAATTTGGCTGTTTGAGTCGTTGGTGCTGCTCCGACGGCGGTCGCGAAACCAGATCGGCCTCACTACCGTCGAGATTGCTCACCCAAATTCGAAAAGCGCCGCTCCGGTTGGATACGAAGGCCACCTTTTGGCCATTTGGGGATACCGCAGGCATCGCATTGCTGAACTTGATCTGATCCGGGTCGCTGAACAGTCTCCGTGAATTGCCCGTCCGGGTGTCCATGATATGGATCTGACTATTGCTCGCAGGGTCTTGTCCCTTCTCTTCCTGCCGAGTTTTCATCCAGACGATATGACGTCCATCCGGCACCCAGGAAGGCAACAGGTTCATTCCTTCATCAACCAAAACGCGGGGTTTCTTGCAGTCAATGTCCGCCAGCAAGATCGCCAATCCATGACCGATCTGTTCCACGTAAAGCAGTTGCTTACCGTCTGGTGAAACACTTGGCATGCGACAACCCTTTTGCGAATGCGTCAGCTGCACGCTGCCGGAGCCATCCTCGTTCATGCGGAATAGCTGGAGCACGCCTTGGTCATCGGTGTGGCTGGCGATGACTTCACGAAGGTCGTCCGCGCCGCAAACGGGGACGAGGGTCATCAGGAAAAAGATGTACAGGGTGAAGATCGGCTTCATTGATCCGCCGGGTAACCGTCAAATGCGTCTCTTGCCTTCGACTTTCTTGGCGAGGCGGGCCGCCTGGATGATGCGCAGCCTATGGGTGCCGCGGGCAATCTGTTCGTGTTCGTCGTGCGCCTCCAGTTGGAAGCAAACCTCGGTTCCCTCGACCGACAACACCCGGGCACGGCAGATCACCTTCTCTCCCAGTGGAGTTGCGGCGAGGTGTTGCACGTTGACAGCCACACCCACCGTGCTCTCGCCCGGCTCCAACACCGGCAAGACCGCATTGCGGGCGGCGTGTTCCAGAAACCACACCAGCCACGGGGTGCAGAGAATCGCCGGCATTCCGTCACTGACGAAGTCAATGAGATGCTTCTCTTCGACGACAAACTGTTCCTCGCCGACAGTGCCGGGCTTTACGGCTTCCTTCATGTGGGTCAGGCGGGATTCGGCGAACAAACATCTCCACACGCTGCAGCCTTTTCCGCGTCGAGCATGCCAAACGCGACGCGCGCCGTGGCGGCCGTCACACCACTGTTGACCGCTGCGGTCACCGCGATCAGTGCATTCAGTTCGTCGTCGTTGATGCCAATGCCTCTGGCTTTCTCAACCCGGTTTCTCGTGCAGACCTGGCAACCGCGGGTCATGGTCACCGCCAGACCCACGAGGTGCTTTTCCCGTTCACTCAGCAGGTCGGTGCTGTGCGTTGCCTTGATGTGATCTACGATCAGAGTGTCGTCGTATGCCATGCCACATTTCTTCATTTCATGAAGCTCTCAGTCCAGTTCAATCTTATTCAGGCCGGGAATCGCCGTTTGAATGATCCGGGCCCTCGCAGTTCCGCTTTCCAAGTGCTCTGTTTCTTGTTCAGCTGCCCCCGGAGAATGAAAATGAAAGATTCGATGACCATGTTGAAAAGATTGATGATCGTAGGAGTGCTGTTTGCCGGACTCACGGTGCACGCGGCCGGACGATGGGACGCGGTCTACGAACCTCAGATCTTTGAGGAGATGCCGTTCCGCGTGATGAAGCCGCTCGGCTTCGATGCCAAGCGGAGCTATCCGGTGATCGTCTCACTGCATGGCGCGGGAGGGAAAGGAAACGACAACAAGAAACAGCTGAAAGACTGGAACCGTCAATTGACGGAGCAGCAACGACGCCGGGACTTTCCCTGTTACGTGGTTGCTCCCCAGGCGCCCGGACTCTGGAATGCCGATCACTTGAAGAAGATCCAGGCACTCATAAGGACTCTGCCGTCGGTCGACAACGATCAGATCTATTGCCTCGGCCATTCCATGGGTGGACACGGCACCTACATCTTCATTCAACTCGACCCCGGATATTTTGCCGCTGCGGCGCCGTCGGCGGGCAGCGGATTGAAACGGACGGAGGAGTTCATCTTCCCGGCAAAGATCAAGGACATACCCATCTGGGCGTTCCATGGTGATCGGGATGGGGTCTGTCCGATCGAAAAGGATCGAAAGGTGTTCGCCGGCATGAAGAAGCTGGGCGGGAACATGAAACTCACCACTTGGAAGGGCGACAATCATGGCGTCTCCGGCAAGATGATTCCCGGCGCGGATAACGGCTCCACCGAATACAGCGGCGAACGTTGCGACAAGGAAAGAGACTTCATGACCTGGTTGTTCAAGCAGTCACGCAAAGAGCGCAAATGAGAAACATCTGGATTGTCTGGATTGGCGAGGCGACCTGTGGGTCGCAGGACTAGAACGGAAAACAGCGCATTTCATCCTCGCCACGCTTGGCGAGGGTCATCCCATGGATTCAACCGCCGGCAAGGCAATCAGGATGCCTGGGCCGAGCAGGGAATTCCTTCGCTTCATTCTGCACTATTGTTCAATTCGTTGTCGCTGATGACGCGTAACTTCTCGGAGAGTTTGGTCTTGAGGTCCGCGAGTGCGGGCGCGTATTCAGCGTGGTTGTAAAGCTTGGTGTATTGTTTCGGATCCTTCTCCATGTCGTAGAGTTCTCCGTTCTTGCCGTAGTCCAGCAGCGCCCATTTCTCATTGCGATAGAGTCTTCCATTGCCGCTGCACAGGATGGCGTCGCGGACCTTGGCCGTGGGATCGTCGAACATGGGTGAGATGTCTTTGCCCTGAAGTTGGCCGGGGATCTTGAGCCCGCAGATCCGGGATACGGTGGGATAGAGATCGAGCAATTCCACGAACGAGTGGCAAATGGCGGGGCGTTTGCCGGGCGCGGAGATGATGAGCGGAACCAGAGCGGACTCCTCATGAATGCTCACTTTGGACCACAGGTCGTGTTCGCCCAGGTGGTAGCCGTGATCGCTGGTGAAGATGACGATGGTGTTGTCGCGCTGTCCGGTTTCTTCCAAAGCGCGGAGAACGCGTCCGGTCATCGCGTCCACGTAGCTGACGGAGGCGTAATAGCTGGCAACGAGTTTCTTCTGCTGGCTGAGATCGAGCTTCAGCTTGGCGGACGTGCGACGGTTGCCGGGGGTGTTGGGGATGTCGTCGAAATCGCCGGGGATCTTCGGCGGCAGGACCATGTCGGCGAACGGATAGGGCTCGAAGTATTTCCTGGGAGCAACGAGGGGAACGTGTGGTCGCACAAAACCGACGGCGAGAAAGAACGGTTTGTCCCTGGTCTTGAATCTCCCGATGAGTTCCACGGCTTTCTTTGCCGTCTTGCCGTCGGAGTGCACCAGGTCGTCGCCATGCGCCTTCACGTAGACGAAGCGGTTGCCGCCGGCGATTTTCTTGTTCTTCCCGCCCGGGTTGTTTTCCAGCGTCTCTCCCGTTCCGGCTGCTTTGGATTCGGGCCCGGGGCTGTTGAAGGCTTCATCCCAAGAAGCTGGATCATCCGCTCCATCGCGACCGGGGGAGATGTCAGTGGGAACGCCCATGTGAAACACCTTGGAAACGCGAGCGCTGTGGTATCCGTGCCTGCGGAAGTACTGCGGCCAACTGTCTTTGTCCGGCCCGACTTCCTTGCGTCCGCTGGTGTATCCCGTGGCCTTGGTCGCATAGGGATAGTAGCCGAACATGAACGAAGCCCGCGATGGCCCACAAAACGTCGCCTGGCAGTAAGCACTGGTGAAACGCGTTCCTCCCGCGGCGAGCCTGTCGATGTTGGGTGTCCGACAAACCTGATTTCCGTAGCAGCCCAACGCAGTTGCCGTGAGATCATCGGAGATGATGAACAGAACGTTGAAGCGCTTCTCGGCGAGCCCACTGCCCAAAGAAAGGAGCAGGCTCAATAGGATGAGGATACGCACAGTCATGTCAGGCGTTCATGATGGCCCAACCGGAACGATAGGTCCTGTGGATGTGTCGATTCGCCGGTTCGTGGTTGGTGACTTTGGTTTGAGCCGAATCCCATTCCAGCCATCGACGGGAATGTTGCATGGCGATGTTTCCGAGCAGAATGAATTCGGTCAACGACACCGAGTAATCAACGGGGGACATCAGGCGATCAGTCTTCCCATCAATGATGGCGTCGATGAACGCTTGATGATGGCTGATGGGTTCGAATGACCGGGATGGGAGATCGCTGAATTTTTCCTGCGGCAACAAGATCGGAGAGTTCCCGTGGCGCAGCAACAAAACACCGTCGCTGCCTTTGAGCAGGCAACCAAAGCGATATTTCACTCCCTTGGGAATGAGGGCGATCAGCTCTTTGGGTGCCCGCTCGCGACCGCTGACCCAGTGGACCTTCAGTTCGCCATCAGTAAACTGCGTGCCCGGAAATCGGTATTCAACCCGTTCGTTGCTGGTCCAGTTGTATGAATTGGGAACTGCTTTTTCCGATCGCACGCGGTGCGGGGATGTAAGCCCAAGACCTCGATACATGGCGTTGAAGATATGACAGCCCATGTCGCCCAACGTGCCGGAGCCAAACTCCTGTCGGCGACGCCAGTTCTTCGGATGATAGTAGTTGTCAATGTAAGGGAGTCGCTGCCCAACTCCCAGCCAACCGTCCCAGTCCAATTCCGCCGGGACTGGATCCTCATGGTTCGGACGCGGTTTCGTGTCTCCCCAGCTCTTGCCGCAAAAGACCCAGGCCTCGCTGACCTTCCCGATCATTTGACGCTGGATCAGATCCACGCCCAATCGGTCATGCAAACTGGAGGCTCCCTGCGTCCCCATCTGCAACACCACCTGATTGCGGTGAGCGGCTTCCTGAACGGCTCGACATTCTCCGATATTCTGCGCCAGAGGTTTCTGCACGTAGACGTGCTTGCCGAAGTTCATGGCGCTGATCGACTGGATCCCATGCATATGATCCGGGGTGGAAACGCTTACGATATCGAACTCGCGATGCCTCTTCGCCAACATATCCCGCCAGTCGGAGAAAGTCTTCAGGTCGGGATGCTTGGCCGTGAGCTTGGGTAGCACGCCAGCATCGACATCAGCCGCCGCGATCAAATGAACCCTCTGGCGCCCCGTCAGCGAATTGATATCCGCAGCACCGCGTCCGCCAGCTCCGATCGCGGCATATTGCAACTTCTGCATGGGCGATCCCTGCGCCCAGGACAGCCGGCTGATGAAGGGTGCGCCGGTCGCCAATGCCATCGTTTTTGTGAAGTGACGACGTGTGGTCTGTTGGTTCATGGTTGTGGGATTAGATTTGGCAAGATCGATGACCAGGACAACCCTTCTTCTCACTTTATTCGTGCTGTGCGGGCCGCTGGCCCGGGGCTCAGACCAAGGCGGGTCGGCGGGATTCGTTTCTCTTTTTGATGGCGTTACCATGAGCGGTTGGGTCGGGGAAACCAACGGCTATGAAGCCGCGGACGGAGTGCTATCCTCCCGGCCCGGCAAGAAACTGGGCGGAAAGATCTTCACCCAAAAAGAATACGGCGATTTTGTTCTTCGCCTGGAATTCAAACTCACCCCGGGAGCCAACAATGGCATTGCCCTGCGTTGTCCACTGACCGGCAAACCGCACGGCAAGGGATTTGAAAGTCAGATTCTGGACAACTCCGCCGCGCGTTATCAGAAGCTCAAGCCCGCACAGTATCACGGTTCACTGTACAAACTCATCGCCGCCAAACGTGGGTTCCTGAAACCGGTCGGGGAATGGAATCGTCAAGAGGTGATGATGCAGGGAGATCACATCCGCATCACCTTGAACGGCACGGTGATACTGGAAGACCGGAATCTCGCGAGATTCAAACGGCCAACCAAGGGGCATCTTGGTTTCCTGGGCCACGGTTCGAAGGTGTCATTCCGGAATATTGAAATTAAGGAACTGTGCGACCGAGTGCCGGGAGGCTGAATCGAAGGCTGTTTTCCCGGCATTCATTCCAACCGTTGATCCAGTGGATGGCCGGATGACTTCCAGGTTCGCCCACAGTTCATTCCCAAGC
>JAYPXF010000059.1:13132-14806 GCA_038154405.1 Verrucomicrobiales bacterium
GGGCGCCGCTTCACCGCAACCTCCGTCGACTTGAGAACCTTGGATGCAAAGCACAAGCGCAACAGGGCCGGACTTTCCTGGAGTTGAAAGTGGATGGCCAAAATCGCGCTGTTCGGCGTGGCTTACGCGTCGTACCAATAGGCCCTTACCGATGACGACCGCACGACCCTTCATTGCCAGCGCCGCCGTTTGCATTGTTCTCGGAGCGTCAAATGTCGTTCGGCGAATGACGCCTATCCGTTGACGCCGAGCGACCCGCTGGTGCGCGATCACGTTTAATTCACAAGGACGGCTCTGTGTCGGGATGGGGCCGCAGTATCGCTCGCCCAAGCCGGATACCGCGGGCGACTCGGTTTACATCCTGACCGATCGGGATGGTAATGGAACGGCCAGATCACGGTGTATTCTTGCCGATGAAGGACCAGGTTTTCCGCCCCCAATCTCCTTCCGTCATGCACCGCGGGTTATGCAGGAACTTTCTGGTGGGATCCTTCTGGTTCAAACACGAAGAGTCCTTGGGGTAAGCGGAGATCTCACGCGGTAGTTGCTGGTATTCGTATTCGATCTTCAGCTTGTCCAGTGATTCGCGAAAGCGTCTGGTATTCAGGCCTCCCTGAACCAGCCGAAGCCGGAGGGACTTGCGGATCGCTTTGGTCTTCTTCGCGTACTCCGGTACGTAGTTCCGGGCGGTGGAATCGGTGACGCTGCTGCCTTCGCCCGCATCCAAGGCAACCGCGGTTGAGAACAGATCGAGGTGCTTCGCTCCCCAATAGATCGATCCTGCGGCGCCCATGGAAAAGCCCATGACGGTCCGTTGCTTTCGATCGCTGGTGGCACCGTGCTCTTTCTCGAGGCAAGGCAGCAGTTCCTTGAGCACGTTGGTCTCCGGTCTCTTCTCCTTCGCTCCATCCCGCCACACCGTGCCGCCATACTTCTCCGGGAAAACGATGATCGCTTCCCCGATCAGACCCTCTTTCCTGGCTGCTTCATAGCTCCGCAACACCTCGGAGGACGAATTGCCGCCGCCGGCTCCGTGGAGAAAAATGATGAGCGGATAAGGGCCACTCTCTTTACGATGGTTCGGAGGGAGATACAAGGTGTAGATGATCGCATCCCCGGTGATCGGGCCCTGGTAGGAAAGGTTCTTCTGGTAGCGCCCTTGATGGATGCCCGTTTGGGCATGTAGGGCTCCGATGCCAAGGCTGACAATGGCCACGATCAGCGGTTTCATGGCGGTTGCTCTACTGGAAACAAACGAACTCTGCAATCTCTCGGTCTTGGAGTTTCGTCTCTCAGTTTTGGCTACTGGTCTCAAGGCTTACGGCGCAGTTTCTACCCGCTCTGTTGGGATCCAACGGGCGGGGATAGAATCTCCAGTGCTTTCATGGCGGCATTGTGACCAGGGATGCCACTGACAGCACCGCCTCGGCGGGCTGCGGAACCGCAGAGAAGCACCTTGGCATGCTTCGTTTCCACCCCCCACTGACCCGCCTCGTCTTCCGTTTCGACGAAAGGCCAGGTGAGGTCTCCGTGAAAGATGTTTCCCTTGGGTAGATGAATCTTGTTCTCGAGATCGACAGCGCTCATCGCCTCAAGGCAGGGTTTGCCGTTCGCGTCCCTGGCAAGACAGTCTTCGATCGGCTCCTCAAGAAACTGGTTCATACCGGCGAGAAA
>JAYPXF010000059.1:14816-27664 GCA_038154405.1 Verrucomicrobiales bacterium
CCTTTTTACGACTTCGGCTCGGGTGATGTCGTTGTCCTGCTCGAAAATGCGATAGGGCAGGTCCAGGCCGAACAAGGTGATGGTGTGATAGCCACGGTGATTCAGTTCCTCGGAGAGAATCGAATTGTCCGTCAAGGTATGGCAGTAGATCTCTCCCGGCGGTTTGGTCGGGATCGCGCCGGCCATGCTCTCGCGATAGCTGGTCAACATCTGCTCGTAGCCCTCATCGATATGAACCGTACCGGCAAAGGCCTCGTGGGCATCACAAGCATTCGAGCGCAGCTTGGGGAGTCGTTCGAGGAGCATGTTCATCTTGAATCCCGCGCCTTCGATTACCGGTTCGGGGCTGTCGTAATCGCCGATCATCCGCGCCAATTCCTGCGTGGACGCATTGCACAGGACAACCTTGGCATCGATCTCCTGCGGCTTGCCGTCGACTTCGTATCTCACGCAACAACCTTTGGAATCGGGGTGCACTTGGTTGATCTTGGCGCGGGTTGCAAAGCAGACGCGACCGCTCGCTTCGGCCACGCGTAGCAATTCCCCCAGCACAGCCCCCATGCCACCCGCCGGAACCCGCCATTCACCGGTGCCCTGGCCGATGACGTGATAGAGAAAGGACCGGTTTTGCAGGAGACTGGGATCGTGGGGATAGGTGGAAACACCGATCCTGCCGTCCGTGAAGACCACACCGCGGATCAGGTCATCAGAGATCAATCGTTCGATGACGTTGCCCACGGGTTCTTCGATCAGTGCCTGCCAGGCACCGAGCTCCGCGCCGCTCAAGCGATCCCGCATTTCTCGACGGGTGACCATCGGTGAAGTCAGGGTTGGCCAAACGACAGAGGCCACCTGTTCCTGCAACTCCTGCAGTTCGAGGTAGCCCCGGTAATCATCCTCGCTTCCTGTCAGGTCAACGAATGCCCGCCGATTGGCCTCGGGATCACCGTTGCGGATCAACAGTTCACGGAACTTCCCATCCTGAATCGCGGGTGTCCACGAGGCGGTCTTACGCGATCGCAGCTCCAGGCCCAGTTGCAGATCGTCGATGATCTTCCTGGGAAACAGGCTGACCAGATAGGAATAGACCGAGAGCCTCGCGTCCACGCCGTCGAAGACTCGTTTGGATTGCGTGGCGCCGCCGAGTTCCGCGTTGCGTTCGAGGACCAGCACCGACTTCCCAGCCAAGGCCAGGTAGCAGGCCGCCACCAGTCCGTTGTGCCCACCTCCAACGATGGCGGCATCATATTTGGTTCCGTTCATCTGAAACGCTTCTGAGGTCAGACGCCGAGATTAGTTTGAAACCACCAAGAGGCGGACAAAAAACGATCTCCCCCATCATTCTGTCGAAAAGAAGCCACGTGGATTACGATCAGGGCCGGATTTTCCTGGAGTTGAAAGTGGATGGCAAAAATCGCGCTGTTCGGCCTGGCTTACGCGTCGTAGTAATAGGCCCTTGCCGATGACGACCGCACGACCCTTCATTGCCAGCGCCGCCGTTTGCATTGTGCTCGGAGCGTCAAATGTCGCTTCGGCGAATGATGCCCATCCGTTGACGCCGAACGACATCAAGGTGTCGCTCTTCGCCCGCGACCCGCTGGTGCGCAATCCGTGCGCGATCGCGTTTGATTCACGAGGACGGCTCTGTGTCGGGATGGGGCCGCAGTATCGCTCGCCCAAGCCGGATACCGCGGGCGACTCGGTCTACATCCTGACCGATCGGGATGGTGACGGAACGGCGGACGCACGGAAGCGGTTCGCGACCGGTTTCAATTCCATTCAGGGGCTGGTCTGGAAGGGGCCGGACCTCTGGGTCGCCAATGCCCCGGATTTGACGATTGTCCGCGATTTGGATGGGGACGATGAGGCGGATGAATATGTCCGCCTCTACACCGACCTGGGCAATCTCGAACACGGCCTGCACGGGCTGAATTGGGGGCCGGATGGCAAACTCTATATGTCCAAGGGCAACTCGAAGGGACACAGTCGTCCGCCCAAGCCGGTGGCTCCCAAACCGTTTCGGGATCTCTGGGGAGCTCATCTGCCGGACGCGCCGGACTTTCCCAAGCCGGTTGTTTTTTCCAGGGGCGAATACGAAAACAGTTACCACGATCCCCGTGATGATTGGGGCTTGTGCGGCGGCATCCTGCGTTGCAACGCTGACGGTTCGAAGCTTGAGATTGTTTCCCGCGGTCTTCGCAATCCGTGGGACATCTGTTTTGATGACGGCTTCGACTGGCTGGGCACGGACAACGACCAGACGTTCGGCGACAAGATCTTCAACCCGTTCTATGGTTCGCATTTCGGGTGGGGGCACATGTGGAGCTACGATTGGAAGGGCGACGATCACCTGCCTTCCGCGCCCTCGGCCGGACCCCTGTTCGAGGGATCGGGAACGGGCGTGATTCATTGCAATGTCCCCGGTTGGCCGGCGAAGTATCGGGACATCTTCCTGATCAACGATTGGCTGCGCCGTGAGGTGTATATCTATCGCTCCCGGTGGAAGGGCGCCTGGATGCAACCGTCCAAGGAGAAGTTTGATTTGTTCGCGCATGCCGGAGGCGGTCGCTCCATGCAGCAAAGCGCGGGGCGCAGCTTTGATCCGGTGGACATCGAGGTTGGCCCCGGCGGCGCGGTCTACATCTCCAGTTGGGGCCGGGATTACGGAGCCGTGATGAAGGACGGCGAGATGGCCAATCAGGGCCGCATCTATCGTCTTTGGCCGCGGGCGTTCGATCCGGCGCCGCGAAAACTCAAAACGATCGCCGAACTCTCCGCTGCGGGATTGATCGAGGAATTGAAGGGCGTTCTGGCGGCGCGCCGGGTGGATGCGCAGGAGGAACTGGTGCGCCGCGGAACTTCGGTTCGGAGGGAGTTGTTGGCGGCCATGAAACGAGAGCCGGAAAACAAGCGATTGGAAACCTGGGGGCTCTGGGCGCTGGGACGAATGCCGGAGGGTTTGCCGTCGATGAAGCTCAACAGTGAAAACGCCCGCATCCAATCCCTGCGCATCCTCGCCCACCGCGGGGACGCGAGCGTGGCGAGGGAAATCGCCGGGCAGTTGAAGGATGACAATGCCCGGATTCGGCATGAGGCGGTGTTGGCACTACATCAATTGGGCGCGAGCGATCATGCGGACGAATTGATCACGCGCTCCGCGAAGGAGACTGACCGCGTTGTTTACTACTCAACTTGGCAGGCGCTTCGCGCATTGTCGCCGCAATCGCAACTCCGGGCATCACTCAAGGACAAACGTCCGGCTGTCCGGCGCGCCGCCCTGTTGGCCCTGCTGGAGGACGATCGGCTGCGCGACGATGAGATCCGGCTGTTCTCGAAGGATGCGGACGCGGGCGCGGCGGCGTTGGCGGTTCGACGACTGGGCGGCAAGGCAACGAGAATCATCAAGGGTCCTGCGCTCGCGGGCAGGGCTGGCAGCGGCAAAAGCCCTGCGAAAAGAACAAAGGTGCCGGCGCTCCGGCCGCTTTACGTGGTTCACAGCGTCAAAACAGTTTCCGGGCGGAAGTATGAACAGGCGACTCTGGAGGACGGCGTCAAGGCCTACACCGATCGCGCTTATCGGATCACGGACATTCCGAAGATCCTGTTGGGTGAGACTTTCATTCGCGGAGCCAACGACGACGCCGATCAGGTCGCCGGAACGGGCGCGACCCTGCATCTGCGCTATCCCTCGACCGTCTATTTGGCGGACGACACGCGCGGGGAAAAGCTGCCAAAATGGGCACGCGGAGTTTTCGAGAAGACGGATATGACGCTGCAGGTCGAAAAACGACACACGATCTATCAGGCCAGCTTCCCGGCGGGCAAACACTTCTTTGGACCGAATCGCGAGGACGTTGAGGGCCGCAAAGGGAACTACCTTCTGATCGTTCAGCCGCAGGTGTTGAGCCCGCCCGCGAAACCGACCCGCGTCGCCGACGTCCTTCCGTTGGTGGCCAAGGCAGGCGTGGAGCACGGCCGCAATCTCTTTTTCCAAAAGTCCGGCGCGACCTGTTCGGTGTGCCACCGCATGGAAGGGCGGGGCAGCGTCTTCGCGCCAGGCTTGTCCGGCATCGGCGGGCGGGCGGACGCGGCGTTTATTGTGCGTTCGATATTGGAACCCAGCGCAGAGATCACCGAAGGCTTCGCGGCGCAGACGGTCACGTTGAAGAGCGGCGACGAATACTCCGGCATCGTTCTCGGGGAAACCGGCCGGGCGTTGCGGATGGCGGTTGGCGGCGGGCACGCGCAGGAGATCATGAAGGCCGACATCAAGACTCGCGTCGGCACGCATCAATCCGCCATGCCGAACATTTTTCACACGATTCTGAAGCCAGCGGACGTCGCTGCTATCACACGCTATTTGCTGGAGGCAAAACCTGTCGTAGTCGCGGCCAACAAAGCCTCGGCAAAGCCGGTCGAGAAACCTAAGAAGGAACGGTCCAAGGCGGCCGCTCAAAGCCCTCGACCGGACCGGTTGAGCGGAAAGACCTTTGGAGGCGCCAAAGGCTTCAAACTTTCCTGCGCGGATGACCGTCTCACGATCGCCTTCAATGGACAGGACGTCGCCACCTACCACTATCGTCACGAAAAAGTCTGGCGTCCGTTCTTCGCCAATCTCAAGACGCCCGGCGGCATCCTGGTCACCCGCAACTTCCCACCTCGGGAGGGCGATTCCCGCGATCATTGGGACATGCATCCGGGTTTGTCGCTCGGATTCGCAGTGTTGGACGGCGTCAATTTCTGGCACAACCGCGAAGGCTCCGTGGTCCATCAGGCTTTCGATGCCGTGAACGCGGCTGGTCCGCAGGCGGAGTTTATCGCCCGGAACCGCTACCTTGATGGGGATGGGAATGAACTTTGCACCGAGACGGCACAATACCGTCTGCAACGCAATCAACACGGGTTCCTGATCACGATCGACGCCCGGCTCCGCGCGTCGAAGGATATCTTCTTCGGTGTGAAGGAAGAGATGGGCCTCACCCTGCGCGTCGCGACGCCCATCACCGTCAAGTACGGCTCGGGAGCGATCCTCAGCGCCGCCGGCGGCGCAAACGGGAAGGGCACCTGGGGCAAGGTCGACAAGTGGTGGGACTACTTTGGGCCCGTCGGCAAACGAAGCGTGGGCGTGCAGATCATGAGCGCTCCGGACAACCCCGAAGTCTGGTCGCACAGTCGCGACTATGGAGTCCTCGTCGCCAATCCCTTTCCCGTGGACATCAAGGCAAACCGGCACAAAAAGGTGAACCTCGCCAAAGGCAACGAACTCCGCCTCCGTTTCGGCGTCCAGATCCATGATCATGCCGACCGTTCCGACTACGATCCGATCGCGGCGCATCAAGACTATCTGAAGCACCATGAGTGAACCGATCGGCATCATCGGTCTTGGCCTCCTCGGTTCCGCTGTTGCCGAACGCCTGCACGAGGCTGGCCGGCCGCTTCTTGGATTCGATCCCAGGCGGCCGGATGATCTGCCGGTCGAGTTGTGTCCCGACGCAAGCCAGGTGTTTGTGAATTGCTCGCGGGTCATCTTCAGCCTGCCGACCAGTCGTGAATCCACGCTGGTGATCGACGAAGTGGAATCCGTTCTCAAACCGGGACAGGTCGTGCTCGATACGACCACGGGCTCTCCGGAGGAAATGTCAGCCTTGGCCGAACGTCTGCAGAAACTGGACGTTCACTACCTCGAAGCCAACGTCGCCGGATCCAGCGCGCTTCTGAGGGCGGGCGAAGCCGGCATCCTGATCGGTGGCGACGAGACGATTGCGGACGCGCTGAAACCGCTCTTTGCGGACCTGACTGACGCCGGTGCACACTACCTCGGTCCCGTGGGAAATGCTTCACGCTTCAAGCTGGTTCACAATCTCATTCTCGGACTGAACCGCGCGGTCATTGCCGAGGCCCTGCAGTTTGCCGAGTCCCTTGGCTTCGACAGCTCCCGGGCGGTTTCCGTGCTCAGGCAGACCGCGGCGGCGTCCGTAGCCCTGACCGGCAAGGGCGAGCGTATGGCGGAGCGCCGCTATCACCCGCCTCAAGCCCGCCTGGCCCAGCACATCAAGGATGTCGATCTCATGTTGACCGAGGCCAAACGCAGCGGCGCGAAAATTCCCCTGACGACCTTGCATCGCGATCTTCTCCAACGGGCCAGGGAACTGGGTTTCGGAGACGCCGACAACAGCGCGGTAATCGAGGCGTTCAACCGCGAGAGCATCTGACTGCTGCCCAGGCTCCTGATCGATTACCTTTTCAATTCGGCCGGCTGCAGCTTGCCGTCACCGTTGGCATCGAACTTTTTGAACCGCTTGGTCAATGCGGGAACGTTGCGACCCTTCGGGTTCCCGATGAATTCTTCCAGTGTGATCGCTCCGTCCTGGTTCCGGTCCCGGCTCTTGAAGAACTGATCAATCGTCGGGCGGTTTGGAGACGGGGAGGATTTCGCTTTTCGTGGCTTGGGTTCCTCTTTGGGCGCAGCCACGGAACTTCCGCCGCCGGGATATTCCGAGTTCACGTTGGCGAGATGATCGATCAGTTCCGTTTTGAGCGAGGCGTAAACTCTTGGAAGCTTCGTTCTCAGATCCTTCTGTTCGGCGACGTCCTTGTTCAGATCGAAGAGGGAAAGATCTGTTTGCTTCACTGCCGCGAGCAAGGCGGGCCAATCCGGGGAGTGATCCCTCCCGACGTCGGCCCAGAGTTTATAGTTCCCCTTTCGGAGTCCGATGTTGCCCCACAGCTCAAAGATCATGCCTCGTTCTGGAATGGTTTTCTTCCCGCCGGACAGCATGTGCGGCATGAGGGACATTCCTCGAACCGGGTTCTTGCCGTTCATCTTCGGGACTGCGATGCCCGCGGCGTCCAACAAGGTGGCAAAGATGTCGCAGTGCATCACCTGATCATCCGAGACCATCCCTTCGGGCAAGTGGCCGTTCCAGTTCATGAGGAACGGCACATTCAGTCCCCCTTGGTAGGTGGTGGCTTTGCCTCCGCTGAAAGGTCCGTTATTGCCAGGGAAACGACCGCCAGCGGCACCTTCATCCATGGTGCAGCCTCCGTTGTCGCTGACGAAGACGATGAGGGTGTTGTCGGCCACGCCGAGTTCATCCAGCAGGTCGACGAGGCGGCCGATGTGGTGATCCATGTGTTCGAGGATGGCGACGTAGTCGCTGCGCAGGAAACTGACACCGCGGTCGAGCGCCTTATTCACCCAAGCCTCGGGCGCGGAGGCCGGTTTTGATTTGTCCGTGCGCAGCGGACCGTGCACGGCGTTGTAGGCGAGGTAGCAGAAGAACGGGGCGTCTTTGTTCTTGCGAATGAACGTCTCGGCCCATTGCGTGAACAACTCAGTCGCGTGTCCTTCACAGCTTGGGTCCGCCTTGCGATTGTGCATGATCTTCGACCTGCCGGGCTTGATCCAATACGGATGTGCACCTGCGAGAAACCCGTGAAACTCATCAAACCCGCGGTCGTTCGGGACTTCCCCCGCCAGCGCGCCCAAGTGCCATTTGCCGAAGGCCCCCGTTCTGTAGCCGGCCTTGGAGAGATGCTCTGATAGCATTTTCACGTCGCGCTTGATGCCGCGATATCCGGGCGACCCGAGAGGAGTCTTGCCGGGTCCGCGCCACATACCGTTCTCGGTAGAGTACTGGCCGGTGAACATGCAAGCGCGCGACGGTCCGCAAAGCGGGACGGTGTGATAATTCGGAAACCGCACGCCTTTGGCCGCCAGAGCCTCCAAAGTCGGGAGGCGGACCTCGGTCTTGTCCCAATTCGATTGCAAATCCCCCCAGCCATGATCATCGGAAACAATGAACAGGACATTGGGTCGCTTCGCGAACTTTCTTTGTTCATTGTTCTTTGTTCCTGGTTGCGGATTTGCCGCGGATGTGAAGTGCGGCGTAAGCGTGAGTGCCAGCAGGAGCGCGGCGATTCTTGTGGTCGTCATCTTGGCAAGGCGGAGAAAAATCGATGTCGGGTGCTTCATTTCCGATCGTTCCTGTTCCACTACAGTGTTCATCAATCCCATATCCCATCTCTGCCGCCCGCCAGGGAATTTGACGATTTGAATCGAGCGAACTCGCTCACAAGACTTCAACTGAACAGTTCCTTGCGCACCCTGCCCTTGTTGGCCAGTTCGAAGGGGCGACCACTTGCTGAGTTCTCCTCCAAGCTGGGATCGATGCCGAGGCGCCAGGCGATGGAGGCGTTGAAATCAATGACGTCCAAGACATCCTCGTCCGCGTACTTCCCATCCTTGGTGGTCGATCCGTAGATCTGACCGGCCCTCACGCCAGCGCCGGCCATCAGGCAGGTGAAACCGTCGGGGTGATGATCCCTCCCCTTGTTGGGATTCACGTCAGGCTTTCGACCGAACTCGGTCGATACGACGACCAAGGTGGAATCCAGCAGTCCTTTCTGGCTCAAGTGCGCGAGCAAGGAGGACAAGCCGCGATCAAGCTTGTTGGCATTGGCGGGCATCTTGTCATAGATGGCATCGTGGTAGTCCCATCCACCCAGGTTTACTTTGACAAATCGCACACCTCGTTCGACCAGACGTCCCGCGAGCAGGCAGCTGCGGCTGAAGTCGCTCTTGTCATACAGGTCAACGATATGGGGATTCTCGTTCTGCAGCTCGAAGGCATCGATGTCCTGCGAGTTCATGAACTTCAAGGAACCGGCGTAGGTGTCGACGTACGATTTGGTTTCCTTGGTGCCAAAGCCTTTTTGAAAATCCTCGTTCAAGGCATCGAGGATATTGAGACGCTTCTTGAACGCGTTCTCTCCCACCGATTCGTTTCGCTTTACGAAATCAATTCCCTGGTCGGGATCCTTGACCGGCAAAGCGGCCCATTGGCCGGGGAAGAACCCCGCGCTACCAGCCCGTCCGCTGCCGATGCTTACGAAGTTCGGGAGGCTGTCCTGCTCGCGCGTCAGGCACTTGTTCACCCAGGCACCCAACTCCGGATGCGTGACGGTGGAACGCGGGTTGTAGCTGGTCAGCATCTTGTAGATCCCCGCCGGATGAGCGCCTTGATTGGTCTTCATGGCGTTCAACACCAGGAGTTGGTCCATCTGCTTCGCCAGCTTCGGGTAGTAGTTGCTGACCCGAATCCCATCGGCATTGCTCTTGATGATGGTCGATTTCCCGAGGACGGGCTTGTCGACTTCAACATTGAAACTATCGTACTGGCTCAAGCCTCCTGACAGAAAGATATAGATGACCGACGTTGCCTTGGCCGTCGGCGCCGAAGCGCCCGTTGCATTCAGGAATGGTAGCGACGCGCCCGCCAAGCCCACACGATAAGCAAATTCTCTGCGATTCATCTTCTTATCTCCCAAATCGAAATTCATTGGAGTTGAGCAAGGCCCACATGACGTCATCCGGAGCATTCTCGAACAAAGGCTTCTCCGAGCCCGTGGGCATGCGGCCCAGGATCGCCTTCCAAAGGATCTCCATTTTTTCCCTCTGGTTCTTGGCGCTGCCGAGCTTCCGATGGATCAAGGCATCCTCCGGAATGCCCAGCCCGTTCATCATGAACAGAATCTGCGGGATATCCGGTTCCACATTCGCTCCATCGATCAACTCACGATTGGATTTTCCCAAGAGCATGGCCATCCAATGGTATTTGTAGTTCCGGCCGAAGATGGATACGCGCCACATCTCATACGGCCCCATATCACCATTCCGTTTCATGGCTTCTCGTTCCTCACGCTTCTGAAAGCGCCCCCGCCCTGGTCCCTTGATCGAGTAATCGACAAAGTCTTTGACCGTCATGTCCCGCGATTTGTCGTAGAAGTGCGTAAACCCGTCCCAACGAAATTCTGTCGCCACGTATTTGTCCGGCGTCTCCGTTTTCAGACTCAGGAATGAATCAACTATCACTTCCGCCGCCAGCCGCCTGACCACAGGCCCGTCCAGGACATACGCAGGAGGCGTAGAACTCAAGGCGAGCGCCTTGCTCTGATAGGTTCGGCTGTTGAAGAGCGCGCCCAGGAACAGCTTGGCGTCATATTTCGACGCCTTCATGATCGAGATCAGTTTCTCAGTGAGCGCGGGATGTTGCCCCATGGCTTTCAGCGTCAGGCCGCCCAATTGACCCGCCAGCTCGGTTCCCATGATCTTGTGCCAAAGGCGGTTTACCGTCGCTTTCGTGAACATGGGGTTGTCCGTGGAAGTCATCCAGTCCGCCATGGAACCGCGGGCGTTGATCCCCGGTCCGAACTGATTCTTCGGCAGCGACTCCAGCTTCTCCTTGGTCATCTGGTAATTCACCTTGGGCATGTTGCCGAAGAGGACATCCGCTTCCATGACCTCATGAGGTTTGCCATCGTCGTACTGGTAGTCATGCGGCAAGCGCATGAAGCCAGTGCCGTTGCCGTAGATGGCGGCATGTTTTACGCGAACGGATTCCCGGTAGACAATCCACTCATCGAAATCCCTTTGCTTCAGTAGGCGGCGATCCTTGGCGTAGGTCTTTCTCTCATCCTGGGGCAACGGGTCCACTCGCAGGTGAGTCCTGGAAGTGAACGCGGCCAGCTTGTAGAAATCCTGCTGCGTCCAGTCTTCATACGGGTGATCGTGGCACTGGGCGCATTCAATGCTCATGCCCATGAAGGTCTTCACGGAGTTGGCCAGATGATCCAAGGGCATGGGTTCCCGGGCGTAGAATCCGGTGGCACCGTTGCCCGGCTTGTAGAGTTCGCCGCTTGCATTGACCAACTCATGCGCCATCTGGTTGTACGGCTTGTTGCGTCGAACGGCATCCTTGATCCATTCCGAGAAATTCCCGGAGTGATGCAGCTTGTCGCCCACATCCTTCACCCGCAGGAGATCTGCCCAGTAGTTGTACCAGTGGCTGTCATAGCCCTTGGAGTGCAGCAGCTTGTCAATGAGCCGGGCACGCTTGTCAGGCCGGTCATCGCCAACAAAATCCTCCAGTTCATCAATCGTCGGGATACGGCCGATGGCGTCCACATGGATGCGGCGACAGAAGGTGTAATCGTCAATCTCCAGGCGGGGCGCCTGATCGAGTCGCTTCAATTCATCGGCCACCAACCGATCGATCTCCTGTGCAAACGCCGATACATCCACCGGCCTCGACGCAGCCTTCTTCCCAGAATCCCCGGCCGGCCCATCCGCACCCTGCACCCTCGGCAAGGAGACACACAGACCGGCGGCCAGGATTGTCATCAAAAATCGCACCATCAATTAACGCTCTAAATGGTTATGTGATTCATGTTTCTCATCATCTTCTATTCTCCATCCGCTACCGGGAAAATCTTTTCGACGTGTTGGTTGAGGTCGGTAAATAGAGGCACGACTTTTCGCAGCTTCGTACGCACCAGAAAAGCGGTCACCGTTTGCCGTCTCCGGTCCACTTGGAAACGCGGCCCCGTTGCGCCGCTGATAAAAACGAGATCGGCCAAGCCATTCTCATCAGGGAAGCCCCTGTGCCATCCCAATCCAGGAGCCTTGAAGTGTTCTTCGGGTATCTGCAATCGCCGCTGCTCGGTGACCGAAGCCTTGGAAAGAATCTGCTTTCCGTTATAGACGCCGTCGTCCAGGTGCATCTGACCGAACACCGCCATGTCGTCCAGGCTTGAACGCAGCGATCCACCCACCAGGATAAACGGGCGCTCCGGCGTGGGCGCAAAGGTCGTATCGCTCATACCCAGGCGACGAAACAAGGCGTCCTGCGCGACCTTCTCAAATGACTGGTCGCCAAGCGCGGCTTCCGCCACACGACCCGCCACGCAATATCCGATTCCGGAGTAAGTCCATTTCGTTCCCGGCTCAGAGACAAGCTCGTACTCCGCAGCGCCTTTGACCGACTCTGCCAGAGTTTGGTTAAAATCGCGAATGAGCGCCATCTTCTTTGGCGTGATCTTCTTGTTTCCCCAAAAGCCTGCCATGTGCGAGAGCGTATGGCGAATGGTCATCAGCCGCGCGGGCTGCTGGCTGCCTTTCACCCGTATCCCTTTGAACTCCGGCAGGTATTTGGCCACCGGATCTTCCAAATTCAGTTTTCCCTGCTCAGCCAAGGCCATGATCACGGATGCGGCGAAGGGTTTGGAGACCGATGCCAGCAAGACCTGCTCGTCCGTCTTGAATGCCCCGTGCGCCTTGCGATAGACAATCTCCCCCTTGTGCGCGACCAAAAAGGAGCAGCCCGTGATCGTCCCCTTCTTGATGGTCCGGAGCATGATCGCATCAAGCCCGTCGAGCTGAGCTTGCGTCACGCCATGCGAGCCCAGATCCTTGGCAATGGGCAGATTCACGTCTGCTCCGAACACGGGCAGGCTCGCAATCAGATAGGCGCACAGCGCCGTGGCGGCAACGGCATTCTTTGTCTTGCTCATAAGTTCAATCTGTCGCTTCCAACCGTCGCCTGAATCACCTGTTCGACGTGTTGATTGACGGCTTATACATGCACAAAGCAGCAAAACGAATTTCGACAACGCAAAAGTGCTAGAATCGCCCTATTGCTGCCGCAGACCGGTGGATTTAACGATATTTCTTGGGCGCATGAACCGCGGATTTCTCAGATCATTTTGCTACATCAATCCGACGCGGCACTACACTTGTAGTTGACGCCACCTCACTACAAGTGTAGTGTTTCCGGCATGAGCAAAACCAACATCTCCGAATCTGAGTGGATCGTGATGGAAGTTCTGTGGGATTCAGCGCCGCAAACATCGCAAGAAGTGACTCAGGCGCTCCGCTCAAAAAAGAACTGGGCGGCCAATACGGTCCGCACGCTTCTCACGCGTCTGGTGAAGAAAGGGGCCTTGAAGGCGAAAACGAATCCTTCGGGCGTTCGAATCTTTTCACCCAAGGTGTCACGCGAAGCCTGCGT
>JAYPXF010000060.1:0-19044 GCA_038154405.1 Verrucomicrobiales bacterium
ACGCACGCTGGTCGAGAACGTGAAATCCAATCACCGCTACACCATCACCCAGCGCACGGAGGAAGAGTCCTACACCTATCCCAAGAAAGTGCGTCCCGATAGGCTGTTCGAACCCGCCGACGGTTTGCTCTTGGCGCGGGATCCCGAGTCCAAACAAGCCTTCCCCGTTCCGCACCTCGACGAACCGTTCGACGACTTCGCCTATCAGCCGTTGCTGCCCAACCGGCTCAGCCAACTCAGCCCCGGACTTTCCTGGATGGATGTGAATGAAGACGGCTGGGATGACCTGGTCCTGACCACCGGTGTCGGCGGTCGCGTGGTGGCGCAGCTCAGCGACGGCAAGGGAGGCTACCAGATGCGGGCTGCCGCCGTGCCTTCCGAACTCGATCAGACCTCCGTGCTCAGCTGGCCCACCCAGGACGGCAAGATGTCGTTCCTCGTCGGCCAGTCGAACTACGAGCGGGGCGAAAAGAAGTTCTCCGAACCGGATTCGGCGATGATTCTTGATCCTGCTCAACGACTCACCAACACCGTCTCGATCCCCGGCCACCTTTCCACCAGCGGACCGCTGGCCACGGCCGATGTCGATGGTGACGGTGATCTCGACATCTTCATCGGTGGCCGCTGCATCCCCGCCCGGTATCCCGCACCGGCCGATTCACGGCTGTTTCTCAACGACAACGGAAAACTTCGTCTCGACGAAGGAAACCGCGCGGTGTTGAAGGAAATCGGCATGGTCACCGGAGCCGTGTTCGGCGACCTCGACGCGGACGGTGATGCCGACCTCGTGCTCGCGATGGAATGGGGACCGGTCACCGTGCTCATCAACGAGAAAGGCAAGTTCCGCGACGCCACCAAGGAATGGGGCACCGCCGCCGAAACCGGCTGGTGGAACAGCGTCGCACTGGGTGATCTGAACGGTGACGGACGGCTTGACATCGTCGCCGGCAACTGGGGGCGCAACAGCAAATACGAGTACTCGTACTCGAAGGAGCAACCCCTGAAGATCGCCTACGCCGACTTCGACACCAACGGCGTGGTCGATATCGTCGAGTATCACTTCGACAAGCTGACCAAGAAGATGGTCCCCGAGCGCGGTCGTTCCTGCAGCATGAACGCCATGCCCTTCATCGGTACGCGCAATCCCACGTATGAGGTGTTTGGTTCCCGCAGCCTCCACGACGTGTATGGGGACTGCCTGCAGCAGGGCACGGTGCTCGAAGCGGGCCATCTCGACCACACCCTCTTCCTGAATCGCGGCGGCAAGTTTGAAACCCGTTCGCTTCCCGTCGAAGCACAGTTTGCCCCGGTGTTCGGCATCAACATCGCCGACTTCAACGGGGATGGAAATGAGGACGTGTTCCTCGCCCAGAACTTCTTCGCCTCCCAGCGGGAGACCCCGCGCATGGACGGCGGCCGCGGACTGCTGCTCATCGGCGATGGCAAGGGCGACCTGAAGTCGATGCCCGGCCAGGAATCCGGCATCGAGATCTACGGAGAGCAACGCGGATCCGCCGTGTCCGACTTCGACCGAGACGGCCGCACCGATCTGGCCGTGACGCAGAACGGATCCTACACCCGCCTATTCCGCAACAAGTCCGCCAAGCCCGGTCTCCGCGTGAGCCTGCAGGGACCCAAGACGAATCCAACCGGCGTCGGCGCAACCGTCCGCCTGAGTTTCGCCGGCGGCAAACTCGGACCGGCCCGCCCCATCACGTCCGGCTCCGGCTATTGGTCACAGGACTCTCCCGTCGTGGTGTTGGGAACCCCATACAAGCCAGTGGCTGTCCAAGTCACCTGGCCCGACGGAACCAAGACCTCCACCCCCGTCCCCAACGACGCCAAACAGGTGATCTGCAAGAAGTAGCACCGCACTCACTCGCGCCAGCATCCTGTGCGCCGGCAAGACGGCGCTTTCGGATTCACCAACGAATCACGCGTAGCTTGTGTGCCTGGCTGTCGCCGATGAAGAGGGAACCATCATGATCGATGTAGACGCCGTGCAATCGATCCATCGCGCATTTGAGCGGGTCTTTTGAATTACCGTTTCCGGCTTTGCCGGTTCCGGCGATGAGTTCCAGATTGCCAGTCTTGGCGTTCACCATGCGGACGGTGTGGCTTTCGGTGTCCGCAAGATAAACGTTGCCGGCTTTGTCGATCGCGATGCCTTTTGGTCCGCTCAGGGTCGCCTTCTTCGCGGGACCGCCATTGCCGGTGAATCCTTTCTTACCGGTTCCGGCGATGTGGTGGATCACCTGCTTCTTCATGTCGAAGCGGAAGACCTGGTTACCCTCGCGCGTTGCCAGCCACATGTCGCCATTGGCGTCGAAGTCAATCGTGCGCGGTCCTTTGAGCGGCGTGCCTTTGATCGGAGATTGGTCTGGAGTCTTGCCCGGTTTCCCAGTGCCGGCGAAACGGGTGATCTTGCCGGTCTTCATGTTCACCCGGCGGATGACGTGGTTGCCGATATCACAGATGTAAAGATGGCCGTCCGGACCGAACTGCAGACTGTGCGGTTTGCTCAATCGCGCTTTCGTAGCCGAACCGCCATCGCCCGAATGCCCCTGCTTGCCTGTGCCGGCAATGGTGGAGATGACACCGGTCTTCATGTCGATCTTGCGGATGACGTGATTGGCCATGTCGGTCATGTAGAGATCACCATTCTTGTCGAACCGGATTTCGTGCGGCTTGTTCAGCGACGCCTTCAGAGCCGGACCACCATCTCCGGTGTAGCCGGTGCTGCCATTGCCGCCGATCGTTTGAATCGTGCCATCGCCCTTCACTTTCCGGATCCGTTGTCCCGTGTATTCGCAGAAGTAGATGTCACCGTCCGGTCCTCGAACGACGCCAAACGGATTGTCGATCTTGGCCACGGTGGCCGGTCCGCCATCACCGGAGAAACCCTTCACGCCGGTGCCGGCAAAGGTGTGGATGGTGGCGGCCTGTGAGGGAACGGAAACAAGGGCGGCAACGGCCGCGAGGATGCAACGGGTCATATTTCGTCTGGTTTCAAAAAGGGAATGGTCAACGGATACGTCCAGATTTTCCCGTCCCGGGCCTTGATGGCGCCGATCACGGGAAAAGCAACACTGCACACGACGAGTGCCCCCAAGAGTGGAATTCCGATGATGAAGCCGGCAAGGATGGAGAATATGACGAGGTAGATCAGTTCAGTAATGATCCAGTTGGCGATATTGATCCCATGCCGGTGAATATCCGGGGAATCATTGCGACGCAGAACCCACATGACAATCGGCACAGCGAGTCCCAACACGGGGAGCACGTATCCCAGAAACTGGCTCAAATGCATGAACATGCAATACTTGGGAACATCTTTGATGACATCGTTCACCGCCTCGTCAATTTTCGCCCCCACCGATTTCTCGTTCTCGATCGCGGTCTTCTTGGCCCGTTCATACTCCGCGTCGGACAACACCCCTTCCTTGTGGAGGCGATGCAGTTTCTCAAGTTCGTCGGCGGTGCTCATTTGGCTCGTGGCGGAGGGCATCGTAGGGAAAAACGCCCGCCGGGCAAATTTGTTTCATCCCCCTCAGAAATCGCATCCACCGACGTCACATCCCGGCGTGTAGTCACAGGGAGCCAACGGCAGATCCTCCGCGCGACAGGACCGTTTCCTCCTCGACTCCGCCGCAAAGAACCCTTGGCCATCACCAATGCGAGCATCTTCGCCCTGCGCCAAACGGATCGCCTCCGCCGCCTGACCGCACCCGCGCAAGCGCCGTCGGATGTCCCGCAGGCCGGCGAACGGTCCCCGCTCGTTGATAATTCGCTTGGCGGCCTCTGAACAGGAGTCCCCGCCATGATGAACGCGATGGGAACAGAAGAATCCGTTGTAGGGAGAAATCCAACGTTGATAGATGTTGATGAGATCGATGGCCGGATTCATGGCGGCGGGACCGGATTGTAGTAACCCATTCCACACAGGCAAACACGTTCAACCCTCCCGGGTTTCAATCTGTTCAATCGCCCAGGTCGCGTGTTCGGCAATCAGGGGTTCCGAATCACGCGTTGCGGTATCCAGAGCCGACAAGGCCAATCGGTCTCCCACGTTCCCCAGCGCCACGCATACATTTCGCAACACTCCCCGCCGTTTGGTCCGGAACATGGGTGTGCCCCGGAAGCGATCCCTAAATGATTGTTCATCCAACGAAAGCAGTTCGATCAGATCCGGTTGATCAAGATCGCTGCGCCGATGTTCAGCCATGATACGACCGGCCCGCGCAAAGCGGTTCCACGGACACACCTGCAGGCAATCATCGCACCCATAGATCCGATGACCGATAGCCGGACGTATCTCTTCCGGAATGGAACCCTTTAGTTCGATGGTGAGATAGGATATACACTTGCGCGCGTCCAATTCGAAGGGTGCGGTGATTGCGTTCGTCGGACACGCGTCAATACAGACCGCGCACTTGCCGCAATGATTGGATTCCGGTTCATCCGGTTCGATCTCCAACCGCGTGATGATCTCACTGAGGAAGATCCAGTTTCCATTCCGCCGGCTGATCAGATTGGTGTGCTTGCCAACGAACCCCACGCCGGCACGCTGCGCCGCGTCCCGTTCGAGAATCGGTCCGGTATCTGTGTACCAGAGGGAAGCCTTTGATTTCGCCTCCTCACCCAACAGTGCATTGATGTGTGCGGTGAGTTGCTTCAACGGTTTGGCAATGACGTCGTGATAATCGCGGTAGCGGGCATAGCGAGCAATCGCGGTCGGACGGGATTCACGATCGGAGGAATAGGATGTGGTCAGACAAACAATGGACTTTGCCCCGGGAACTATTTCCGTCGGATCCAGCCGTTTGTGGACATTGCGTTCCATCCACCCGAGCTCCCCGTGCCGACCGTTTTCGATCCAGTGCTGATACGCGGCTCCATGATCCGGTGGTTCAGCCGTGCTGAACCGGCAGTCATCGAAGCCGATTTCCAACGCCAGACGCCGGATGGATTCCTTCGCGGTCACGGGGTGACGGCCTGCCGCTGAGCATCGCGAAACTGATGGGCGATATACGAAGACACTTCCCGGATGGGACGCAGCTCGGTGTTCACGAGCACATCGGCCTGTTTGTAGAACGGTTCGCGGGTGGCGAGCAGTTCACGAATCTTCGCCTCAGGATCTTCGGTCTGCAGAATGGGCCGATGCGTCTGATATTTCGTGCGATTGTGAATGGCCTCCGGGCCCGCCCAGAGGCAGAACACCATCGAATATTCCTTCATGCGATCCAGGTTGCCCGGCTGCGCAACCAACCCGCCACCGGTGGCGATCACAACATCTTTCCACTCGGCCATCTCTTCAACCAGTTTGCCTTCCAGTTCGCGAAATGCCGGTTCCCCCGCCGTGGCAAAAATCTCGCTGATCTTCATACCCGTGCGTTCCTCGATGAATTCGTCGGTGTCCACGAAGCGAAAATCCAGTTCCTTGGCGAGCTGTTGGCCCACCGTGGATTTTCCGACGCCCATGAATCCCACCAAGGCAAGGTTTCGTATGTCCCGTTCCGAACTCACTTTGGCAAGATTACCGCAATGTCACCGGATCGACACGCTATTCCGCCGGAATAATTGGATTCAAAAAAAAACCGGCGTGCGCTTAACTCGCCGGGTGTCTGAAAACGAGGCAACCGGCGAAGTGAAACTGCGGGGCATTGGCGTGTCCCGCGGCGTCTGCGTCGGCAAGGTCCTCCTCCTCGGCGGCCAGCAGGCCAGCATCGAAAAACAGCTGGTTCCGGAAGACCGCGTGCCCAACGAACTGGAGCGTCTCGAGGCCGCCCTCGTGCAGACACGGCAGCAACTCCAGATCATCCACGCCCGGGTGAAGGAAGCCATCGGCGAGGCTGACGCCGGCATCTTCGACGCTCATCTCCTCGTGCTCGATGACCCGTCGATGCTAGACCACGTCGTCCGGATGATCGGAGGCGAACGCGTCACCGCCGAATACGCATTCTCCACCGTTGCCGAACGTTACGCCACCACGCTCGCCGCCTTGGAGGATGAATACCTGGCCGAACGCGTCAGCGACCTGCGCGACGTCAAGCATCGCGTGGTCAACAATCTCATTGGCGCCGCCGAGACCCACGATCTCAGCCATCTCCCCGAACCTCACATCATCATCAGCCACGATCTCGCCCCGTCCACCACCGCGATGCTGGACAAGAAGATGGTGCTTGGCTTCGGCACGGACATCGGCGGGAAGACTTCGCACACCGCTATTCTTGCCCGGTCCTTGCGCATTCCCGCGGTGGTGGGACTGCATTCCGCCAGCCGTGAACTGCAATCCGGGCAAACCATTCTGTTGGACGGCTACAACGGGCTGATCATCGTCAATCCGACCGAGCAGACCCTTTACGAATATGGCCAGCTCCAACAACGCGAACGTCAGGTCGAGGACCGGCTGCGTGAAATTCGTTCCCTGCCCTCGGTCACCTTGGACGGCATCAACGTCGCCGTCTCCGCCAATGTCGAAGGCTCCCAGGATGCCCAGACAGTCCTCGCTGCCGGTGCTGAGGGAATCGGTCTTTTCCGCACCGAATACCTTTTTTTGAATCGCAAGACACTCCCGACTGAGGACGAGCAATACGAGGTCTACCGCGACGTCGCCCGTGCATTGGCCCCTCATCCCGTCATCTTCCGCACCCTCGACATCGGCGGTGACAAACTCCCCGCCCATTATGAGATGGAAACCGATGCCCCGGAGATGAATCCCTTTCTCGGTTGGCGCGCCATCCGCTACTGCCTCGAGGAAAACAACATCTTCCGCACCCAGCTCCGCGCCATCCTGCGCGCCAGTTCCGAGAAGAACGTCCGCGTGATGTATCCCATGATTTCCGGCGTGGAGGAACTCGACGAATCCAACGACCGCCTGCGTGAGTATCAAAAGGAACTCGAGGACGAAGGCATTGAGTTTGATCCCGACATCAAGGTCGGCACCATGATCGAAGTGCCGTCCGCCGTGATGGTCGCCGACGTGCTGGCCAAGCGCTGCGACTTCTTCAGCATCGGCACCAACGATCTCATCCAATACTCGCTCGCCGCCGACCGGATGAATGAGAAGGTCGCCTATCTTTACGACCCAGGCCACCCGGCCATTCTACGTCTCATCAAGATGACCGTCGATGCCGGCCATCGAAACAGCATCCCCGTCGGTGTCTGCGGAGAGATGGCCAGCGATCCCGTCATGGCTCCTCTTCTATTGGGACTCGGCGTGGACGAACTCAGCGCCGCCCCGCCCCTGGTCCCCCAACTCAAGTATCTCATCCGCCGTTTGAAAATGTCCGAAGCGCGTGATCTCGCCATGAACGCGTTGAGCAGCGAATCCTCCGTGGATGTCCTCGCCCGCTCCCAGGAACTCGCCGAGTGCATCGCCCCCGAGCTTTTCGGGCGCTGACAGATCCATACAGATTTCCGTCACCAATCTCAGAATCAATGAAACACATCCTTCCCGTCATCGCCTTCGTCGGCACGCTTCTCTCGACCCACGCCGCCGACAAACTGAAGCTCATCCACAAGGACGGATTTGAGAATGGCGCCAAGTCCTGGAACCCTTCCGAAGCGAAGAAGTGGACCGTCGACAAACAAAAGGATGGCAACCACGTCTATCATCTGCACGGCAAGAGCAACTATCAGCCGCCCTTCCGCAGCCCGCACAGTGTGACGCTCCTGAAGGACAAGGTCGTCGGCGACTTCGTCCTCACCGCCAAGGTGCGGACTTTGCAAACCACCCGCGGCCATCGCGACATGTGCATCTTCTTCGGCTGGCAGAATCCATCGCAGTTCTACTACGTGCATCTCGGCGAGAAGCCAGATCCGCATTCCAGCCAGATCTTCGTCGTCAACAAGGCGCCGCGCACCAAGATCACCGAGACGCCCGATGTGGGTGTGCCTTGGCACACCAAGGATTGGCACGACGTAATGGTCGTCCGCAAGGTCTCCACCGGCCTGATCGAGATCTATTTCGACGACATGACCAAGCCGCAGAAGGTCGCCCACGACACGACCTTCAAATGGGGCTCGATCGGTCTCGGCTCGTTCGATGATCTGGGTCTTTGGGATGACTTCGAACTTCGCGGAGTCGAAGTGAAACAGGTTGTCGACCAGAAATTCGTCAGCGCGCCGGCACCACCGAAGAAGAAAAAGGCCCCCGCAAAAAAAAAGGCCGTAAATAACACCGCCCCGGTCGCCGGCATTGCCAAAGCGACGGCCAGCAAGACTCAAACGGGACATTCTCCGCGCAACGTCCTCGACGGTCTCGCGAACACCAAGTGGGCCGCCCAAGGCAGAGGCCAATGGCTGCAGGTCGACTTTGACAAGGAACGCGAGATTGACGGTATTTCGATCGGCTTCGTCTCCGGCTCCCGCAAATACAAATTCGATCTTGTCGGTCAACCGGGCGACAAACCATTGGGCTCCTACACCAGTCCCGGCAAAGGCGACAAACCGTCCTTCTACCGGTTCAAGAAATCCAAGCTGAAAGGTGTCCGCATTGTCGTCAACGGCAGCAACGCCAACGACTGGGCCAACATCCACGCCGTGTTCCTCGGTAAAACCGCCCCTGAACCCATCTCCCCTGATCCGAGCAACGGACTCTCCGACCAGGCGCGCTCGCTCAAGTTCACCAAGTGGTCCGGCGACCTGCTTCTGCCGGATCCGGTTGCCATTGCCTTCGACAACCGAGGCACCGCCTACGTCACCCAAACGCAACGTCGCAAAGCCAACGACCTGGACATCCGCGCCAACCGGGATTGGATCCCGGACGACGTCGGTTTCCAGACCGTCGAGGACAAGCGCGCCCACTTCCACAAACACCTCACCCGCGAGAACTCCAAGGCGAATGAAAAACGCGTAAAGGATTACAACGACGATGGATCTCACGACATCAAGGATCTCACGTTTCTCACCGAGCGGGTTTACAAGGTCGAAGACACCGATGGCGACGGCACGGCTGACAAGCGCACGACCTATGCCGAAGAGTTCAATTCGGAGGTGACCGGCATCGCTGCCGGCGTCCTGTGGCACGAAGGCGACGTCTACGCCACCGTTGCCCCGGATATTTGGCGCATGCGCGACACTGATGGCGACGGCAAGGCCGACCAACGTGAGGTAATGGCTCACGGATTCGGTCTGCACATCGCCTATGGCGGACACGACATGCATGGCCTGCGAATCGGACCGGACGGCCGCATCTATTGGACAATTGGGGACAAGGGCATCAGCGTCGTCGATCGGACCGGACGCCGCCATCACTACCCCAACCAAGGAGGAATGATGCGTTGCGACCCGGACGGCTCCAATTTCGAGGTGTTCGCCCACGGTCTGCGCAACGTGCAGGAGATCGCCTTCGACGAATACGGCAACTGGTTCGGCGTGGACAACGACTCCGACAAGGCCGGCGAGAAGGAACGCTTCGTCTACATCGTGGAAGGAATGGACGCGGGCTGGCGCAACAACTTCCAATATCGCGGCAGCGGCTACAATCCGTGGATGGACGAAGGCATGAGCATCCCGTTCCACAAGGGACAACCCGCCTACATCGTGCCGCCCATCCGAAACTACGAGGACGGTCCCTGTGGCTTTGTTTACAACCCCGGCACCGCCCTCAGTCCCACTTATCGGAATTACTTCTTCATGACCGAAGCCCCGCGCGGCACGCAATGGGCCTTTCAGGTCCAACCCAAGGGAGCATCATTCGAGATGATCAACAGCCACCAGATCGGCAACGGCATCGCCATGATCGGCTGGAACTTCGGCCCCGACGGCGCGCTCTACGCCGTCGACTGGGCCGGTGGCTATCCGCTCAACCAGAAAGGTCACATCTGGAAGATCGACGACCCGAAATACGCACAGGACGCCGCCCGCGTCGAGGTGAAGAAGATTCTTTCCGAAGGCTTCTCCAAACGAGAAGACCAGGAACTCGGTCGCCTCCTCGGGCACATCGACCAACGGGTCCGGCTCGGCGCCCAGTTCGAACTGGTCAAGCGCGGCAACTCGCGAATCTTCTGCGTCAATTGCACCGACCAGAACAAGAAGGTCAACCAGCTCGCCAAGATTCATTCCATCTGGGGCATGGGCCAGTTGGCGAGACTCAAGGACGATCCGTTGTCGAAACGGATGCTCGTCGCCAAGTTGCAGAGCGAGGACGAGGAACAAGTCGTGCAAGCTCTCAAGACCTTGAGCGATCTGCCGCGTGGAGCGTTCGATGCGAGTGTCTTGATTGCGCATCTGTCGTCGAAAAACCCACGCGGTCGTTTTCAGGCCGCCCTCGCGGTCGGCAAACACGCCGTGCCCAATGCCTTCCAGAAGTTGGTGGGACTGGCCGACCGATTGAAACCCGAGGAGGTCTACATGCGGCACGCCATCGTCACTGCCCTGGCCGGCACTGCTTACAGCTCACAACTCGGTCAGCTACGACAACACGACAACGAAATCGTCCGCCTCTGCGCCGTCGTCGCCCTGCGCAAAACGTCCGACAAGCGGGTCGCCATATTCCTCGATGATCCGTCCGACTGGGTCGCCGCCGAAGCCGCACGCGCTATCAATGATGATTGGACCAATCCCGCCGCCCTCACCGATCTGGCGGCCGCCCTTGGAAACAATCACGGCGAAGGCCATGTCCGCCGCGCCATCAATGCCAACCTGCAACTTGGATCCCCCGAACACGCCCATCGCGTCGCCAGCTACGTGCATCACCCGAACGCCAAACCGGAGATGCGACTCGAAGCCTTGGAGGCACTTTCCAACTGGATCGAACCTCCCTTGTTCGACCGCGTGGACGGTCGGCGTCAAAACATCGCGAAACGTGATTGCGCTCCGGTCGCCAAGTCAATCAGCGGGCAGATCAGCAAACTTCTCAAATCGCCCGACAACACGTTGATCGAGAAAGCCATCGCGCTTTCCACGTCCATCGGCATCGAATTGGAATCCGGTGCCCTCCGAGCACTGCTCTACAACCGCAAGGCACCGACCTCATTGCGGGTCGTAGCGCTGAAGGGATTGAACACCACCAACGCCGCCATCTTCGGACTCAAATCCGAGAAGCCGGAACTGCGAGCGGAAGGCGCCCGCATCTTCGCCCTGGTCAACGAAGGACCGGCCATTCCGATCCTCGACGACGTGCTCCGGAAGTCGAAGTCGACCTACGAGAAGCAGATGGCGCTGGGCACCTTGGCCGTCATGAAGCACGCAAATGCGAAGAAGGTCGTGGAGCGATGGGCCGACAACCTTTCCACCGGGAAGGTCCCCGCCGCCATCCAACTCGACATCATCGAAGCGGCGACCAAACTCAACGCGACGAACAATCTCACGGGCTTTGAGAAGAAGCGTGATCCCGAGAAATACACCGATCAGTTTACCGAATGTCTTGAAGGCGGAGACGCCAAGGCCGGTTTGGAGATCATAAAGACCCACATCTACGCACAGTGCGTGCGTTGCCACAAGTTGGACAACACCAAGGGCGGCAGCATCATCGGTCCCAATCTGAAAAACGTCGGCAGCAAGGGTCGCGAATACATCCTTCATTCCATGATCGAGCCCAACAAGATCATCACCAAGGGCTACGGCACCATCAACGTACAGATGAAAGGCAGCGACGACGTCATCGGAGGTCAGTTCCGCAGCGAAACCAAAACGCACATCGAAGTGCGCCTCCCGGACAAGAAGGTGCTCAAACTGAAGAAGGCAGACATCGTTCTCAAGACTCCGGTCGTTTCCATCATGCCCACCATGGGCAACATCCTCACCAAACGCCAGCTCCGCGACGTCATCGAATACCTCGCCGGGTTGAAGGAGAAGAAATAGAAGCGTCGATCAATGGAGGGGACCGCCCCGTCGGTTCCGCCCTCATCCCTGCCAAGCCCGAGCGGCATCGCCGGAGCGATGCCCTCCAAGATGGCCATTCTGATTTGCACATCTGAGATCGGCCGTGCTTCGATGGCCACATGTCCAAGATGCGTCTGTTGTTTCTCTGTCTGGCCTTGGTCGCAACGTCCGCCTCGGCGGCCAAGCGCCCGAACATCCTCTTCATCCTGACCGATGACCAGGCCCCTTGGGCCGTGGGTGTCGCGGGTCATCCGCTGGCGGAAACCCCGCACATGGATGCACTGTTCAAAAGTGGTGCGTATCTTCCGAACAGCTTCACAGTCACGCCCGTCTGCAGCCCTTCCCGCGCCAGCCTCTTCACCAGTCGCTATGGAACGGAGCTCGGCATCACCGATTGGATCAAACCTTACCAGAGTTGGCTCCCGGAAACCGGACTCGGCGGCACCGAATGGGGACTCGATCCCAACGAAGTCGTCTGGCCGAGGCTCCTTCAGAAGGCCGGTTACGACACCGCCCTGATCGGCAAGTGGCATCTCGGTCAACCCAACTATTACCATCCGACCAAATTCGGTTTCCGTTACTTCATGGGACATCGTCACGGGGGCTGGAAAACCGTGGATCCGGTCATGGAGAAAGGACGCCGAGACCAAGGCTTCATGGGTTTGACCGCAGACATTCTCGCCGACGAAGTCATCACGTTTCTCGAGAGGAAGCGGAACAAGCCCTTCCTGTGTTGTTGGTTCACCCGTGCCCCGCACACCCGCTGGCTACCCGTGAGCGAAGAGGACGCAGCACCTTACGCGAACATGACCGACGAGCAGACGCCAATCCCCCATCCTGATTATCCGAATCTCGACATCACACGCGTCAAGCGTATGACCCGCGAGTACTTTTCGTCCGTCCGCAGCGTGGATCGCAACCTCGGCCGAATCATGAAGACCTTGAAGCAACAAGGGTTGGGTGAGGACACCATCGTGATCTTCTCCTCCGATCACGGCTACAACATGGGGCACAACGGCATCTGGCACAAAGGCAACGGTCACTGGGTCGTGAAACCGTTGCCGGAAGTCACCAATCCGAACATCCCCCGAGGCCAGCGTCCCAACATGTATGACACGTCCATCAAGGTTCCCACCGCCGTTCGTTGGCCGGGCAAGATCCAACCCGGACAGGTGATCAACGAAACCGTATCCAATCTCGACTGGTTCCCCACCGTCTGCGCCATGGCCGGCGTGAAGATTCCCGCCAATGCCATCGTTCGCGGCCGCAATATGCTGCCGCTGCTCCAAGGCAAGCGACCGGCCCATTGGGAGAATGCGTTCTACGGCGAATACAGCACGCTTCACCAATCCCAGACCCACATGCGCTGCTGGCGAACTGCCGAATTCAAACTCGTCAGGGACTATCTCAATCCGGAACGCGATGAGTTCTACAACCTTCGCAAGGATTCCGATGAAACGACGAATCTGATCGGCACCAAGGATCCAAGGCTGAAGCAGACCATTGCCCGGTTCGACCAGATGATTCGGAATCAGATGTCAGATATCGGAGACTCCGTAGCTCCCGTGAAATAGGGAGCACCACACCTCGGTCGCAGGCACTGCAAATTCATATGGCAGCCTTGTGACGCGCGTAGGATACCGACCTCAGACGCTCAGTGCCCCGGTGCTGTCGCTGAATGATTCCACCGGTACGTCCATATGCCGCAGCATGGAAACGAACAGGTTCGTCAGCGGAGGAGCATTCTTTTCAAAGGCCACATGTTGTCCCGGTTTGAGCCGGCCTCCGGCGCGACCGGCCAGTAGCAACGGCAGGTTTTTGTGCAAATGAGCGGAACCGTCCCCCAACCCGCTGCCATACAAGGTCATCGAATTGTCCAGCAACGAACCACCACCGACATCCGGTGTCTCCTTGAGTTTCCGCAGGAAGTAACCGAACTGCTTCACGTGAAAGCGATCGATCTTTGCCAGCTGCTTCAGCTTGTCCGGATTCTTGCCGTGATGCGACAGACCGTGGTGGGCGACATTGATTCCCGCTTCGGTCAGCGGAACGCCAGAATCTTTCACGCCATACGTGATGATGCGAGTGGAGTCCGTCTGAAAGGCCAGCGTCATGATGTCGAACATCGACCGAATATGCGCACCGCGATCCTTGATACCGCCATCGGGAATATCCTTCGGCGGTTTCGTGCCGATTCTCGGCTTCGGTTTCTTGGACCAATCTTCGTCCCGTCGCACCCGCAGCTCCACTTCGCGAACTGACGTCGCGTATTGATCCAACACTTCGCGATCGCGCTTCCCCACGTTCTTCTCCAATCGACGAAAACCAGAATACACGGCATCCAGCACGCTCTTGCGCCGACGGATCAGTTCGGAAAACCGTTCTTTCTCGCCCTGCGTCTCATCCACGAATAGTCGCTTGAAGGCCGTCAACGGATTCTGCTCCCCCACTAGGGGAACGCCTTCCCGATTCCACGCCAGCATGGACTGCGAACCAGCGGCGCCGCCTTTCTTGATCAGTTCCAGCGAGCGAAAGCGCGTGGTGGATCCCATTCGTTCCGCCGCGATCTGATCCACCGAAACCGTGTTCTTGAAATCCGCACCCGGCGTTCCGGACAGAATGTCCGCGCCAGTCAGGAAGGAAGGCCCTTCGACCCGATGTCCACCCCAAACGCGTGGATGACACAGGCCGGACAGAACGGTGAAGTCGTCACGATAATCCGAGAGCTCCCTGAGCGTCGGTGAAAGGGCGTAGTCCCGGCCAGTCAACCGCGGAGTCCATTCCCCGAGATTCTTGCCGATCGGCACATATACCACCGCCATCCGGTATTCATTGCGCTTGAGCGAGGCATCCAATTCATCCACCACCGGACGATCGGCCGCGGTCAACCCACGCCCCAAGGCATAGGTCAGCAGCTTCCTCGCGAAACCGCGAACAAACAACTCCTGCCGCCCCTCGCGCATCAATTTGCGAAACTGATCCGCATCTTCAACCGTGTCCCCGGACGTGAACTCGGCGCTGCCATCCACCGGCGGACCATACGAGCGCTTGCCCCGACTGTAGCGTGTCTTCAGTCCGTAATCCGTCCGCCATCGCCCGATCACATCGTAGTGCTCAAACGGAAATCCGAGTGGGTCAATCCGGTCATGACAACGCGCGCAGGCCTCGACGTTGCGGTGCTCCTCCAGTCGCTTACGCTGCGAAACCCGGCCGCGCGGTGCCACCGGCAATTCCGGGACTTCCTTCGGCGGCGGCGGAACCTCCAGACCCAACAACGACTCGATCATCCAGACACCTCGCAGAATCGGCGAAGTCCGTGTACCACAGGTCGTCAATGTGAGGATGCTCGCGTGGCCGGTCAGCCCGCCCCGATGCGAACCCTCGTCGAGCTTCACCCGACGGAACTCCGGCCCCTCTACTCCCGCAATTCCATAGTGATGCGCCAAACGGTCATTCAACATGGCAAAATCAGAATCGAGAAAGTTCAGGATGCTCAGATCGTGATCCAAGATTTCGCGAAAGAACGTCTCCGTTTCCCGCTGAAGCAAGGTCCGCAGATAGTCGTTGAAGTCAGGATAAAGCGCGCGATCCACGGCGACGTCCTGCAACTTGCGAAGCTGCAGCCATTGCCCGGCAAAGTTTTCCACAAACGCCGCGCTCTTCGGGTCGCGCAACATCCGTCGTATCTGCGTGGCCGGCTCGCGCAACAACCGACCATCCGTGGCCGCGGCGAACAATTCGTCATCCGGCATGCTGCTCCACAGGAAATACGAAAGCCGTGAAGCAAACTCGTACGCATCGATTCCGTCTCGTGATTCGCGTCCCGGTCGATTGAGGAACAGGAATTGAGGCGAGCAAAGAACCCGTTGAATGGCCACAGCGATCGAAGTGCGAAAATCTCCCCCGGCTGTCTGATCGGCATCAAATACCGCCAACAATTCATCGACCTCCGTCGCCGCCAACGGACGGCGAAATGCGCGCCGGGCAAATCGCTCCAAGATCTCCCGCGCATACTCACGCGACGGTTCTGCATCCTCACCTCGAAAAAACACCTCCCGTTGCGACGGTGTGGGCCATTCCGGAACCAACAGTCCCTCGATCTCCATCCAGTGAACGATCACCGACGGTCCCGTGTATTTCTCATACCATCCCGCCCGCACACCGCCCGCTCCATTCTCAAAGTTCCAGCCAAACTTCCGCCCGGCTTCAGCAAAGGTCGTGAATGCATATTCCGCCGGCTCGCGATTGGTCAGATGGATCCGTCCGGCAAATTCGCCGTTGATCACGAACACAAGCCGCGGATCCTCGCACCCCACCGGATTGGTCGCAAAATCTGTCGGTTTGTAGACGATCCGCCAGCGCGCACTGGGCCCAACCTTCGGTCCATCCGGATGCACCTTCACCCGCACGCGATATCGCCCCGGTGACGAGGTGATATAGCCGTCCCGCTTGAACGGAATCGGCGTAGGAAAAAACGCACCGCCGCCATTGTTGCGCCCGACCATCTGGAACCGGACGGCCGGACCATGACGGATGTGCTTGCTCTTGTGATAGACCAGGTTCGTCCCCACCCAACGTTTCTTGATCGTCTCCGGTTTAGTCGACAAAAGCACCCGCTGGGTGATCCGTTCCGCCTCTCGCAGATACTTCTCCAACAACAAGGGCGAAAGCGTCAACGCATCGTCCACGTTGTCGAAACCGTGGGCGGAATCATCTTGGGGAATGGCCTCTCCCACCGGGAAATCGATACCAAACAAATCGCGAATCGTGTTCGCATATTCCGAGCGATTCAACCGCCGCATCGCCGCGCCTCGCTGATCGCTTCCATCTACCAACTCAGACAACCGAGACAGGATCCACGCCTTCGCAGACGCAGTCTCCCCCGCTGATGCACGCGGTTCCCTGCGCGGAGGCATTTCGCCGGCGGAAAGTTGTTCCATCACCCGCTCCCACAATTCCGCCGCCTCCTCGTCTCCCAAATGGGAAAACCGATCCAGCCGCACTTTCCCCTTGGCTTTATCCGCGCCATGACACCGAACGCAATGCTGCTGGAGAAAGGCGCCAACTCCGCGCCCCGACAACAACGACGTTTCGGCGAGCATCAGAAACAAGAGTGTCATCCGGAGTATCTGCCGCATGAGAAACCGAAGCCGGTATCGCAGACACTTTGGATCCTGGCAATTCGTACGTCCGATCGAACGCGGTCATCCAACGTAGCGGAAGATGCAAAATCTTCCGATCCAACGGCCGTCAGAATTTTTGCAAATTCCGCTACGTCAGATTCAATAGTCACCGATCAGCATGAACACGATCTTACTCACCGGCGCCGCCGGCATTGTCGGCAGCCTACTCCGACCGCTGCTGGTGGAGCGCTATCCCCAATTACTCCTTACCGACATCGTCGAGATCACCGACCTATCCGCGAACGAATCCTTTGAACAAGGCGACATCACCGATCTCCCCTTCGTCGAATCCCTTACCCGGAAATCCAACGCCATCATCCATCTCGCTGGAAAGGTCGGCCCCGATTTCACCTACGAGGAAGTCCTCGGTGCCAACATCATCGGCACGCACAACGTCTTCCAGGCCGCCAAAGACGCCGGCATCAAACAAATCATCAACGCCAGCAGCCACCACGCCGTCGGATTCTACAAGCGGGGCGAAACCATCGACCACCAAACCCCGCCCCGACCCGACAGCAATTACGGATTGAGCAAGGCCTTCAGCGAAGCCAGTGCCTCCTGCTTCGCCGACAAGTTCGCCATGAACATCCTCTCCATCCGCATCGGCTTCGTCGGCAATGAGGTCATCGACGAACGCCGCCTGCACACCTGGACCAGCCCTTGCGACCTCGCACAACTGATTCACCTCGGCCTCACCAAACCCGACCTTGGCCATCAAATCGTCTACGGCGTCTCCGACAATCCCAATCCCTTCTTCGACAACCGCAACGCCACCCGCCTCGGCTACACCCCTCAAGATCGCGCCCTCGACCACCTCGCCGATCCCGACATCCCGAACCATCAACCCACCAACCAGTACATCGGCGGCCACTTCGCCAGCGGTGCAAATTGACAACCGCAGTTCTTCGGAATTTCTGAATTGCATGAAACTTCGAACGATCTTCTTCACGCGTCACGGCAAACCAAATTCAGACGTTTTCCACTTTCTGATCGTCCCGCATGCGTTAGAATGAACCAATGGCAACCGATCTCGTCAGCGAAGCCCGATTGGATCGTTCGGTGATCTCAACGAGTGATCTCGGTGCACCAAGCGGCGACCGCGAGTTTGGGCTCTCCCGCCCTCCGGCCGAACGGCTTGCCGCAATGGAACTGATGCGCCAGATCGCCTATGGATACGACCCGGCTACCACCCGACTTCAAAGAGTTCTTGAAGTTGCTGAGCGCCCACGAAGTTGAATACCTGCTGATCGGCGGTTACGAGGTCGGGTATCACGGATATCCGCGCCCCACGGCAGATCTCGACATCTGGATCCGGGTGGAAGCAGGTAACGCACAAAAGCTCGTCGAGACCTTCAACGAGTTTGGTCTGAACGTCCCCGAGATACACGAACAGCGGTTTCTCGAACCCGACAGGATTTTCCGCATCGGCGTGCCACCTGTCCGTCTGGAGATTCACACCGGGATCGACGGTGTTGAGTTCGAAGAATGTTACGCTAACCGGGTGTCCGGGAGGATTGACGACATAGACGTGCCGTTGATCGCCCTGGAAGATCTCAAACGCAACAAGACAGCAAGCGGACGATCCAAGGATCTCAATGACCTGGAGAATCTCTAAAATGCCGGTCACCGCGACATCTCGATCACTTTCAACTACTGATTCCTGCATAGCCCGATGTAGCGGAATTCCTGAGAATCTCATTCTCCCCAACTCAACGTGGATATCGCTCAATCCTGCCAAACGAAATTCTCACGAATTCCGCTACGATGAAGATCACCAAAGTCGACCCGATACTCATCGCCGTCCCGTTTGACGACGGCAGCTCCGGCAAAGGCATCTTCCCCACCAAATGGGACACCCTCGACTTCTGCCTCGTCCGCATCGAAACGGACTCCGGTCTCGTCGGCTGGGGGGAAAGCTTCGGCTACTTCAGCAACCGTTCCGTCGCCCCCATCATCGAACGCTCCATCGTTCCCCTCCTCGTCGGACGTGAACTCGACGACCCGCGCACATTCAGCGAGGAGATCCCACGCA
>JAYPXF010000060.1:19054-26680 GCA_038154405.1 Verrucomicrobiales bacterium
TCGTTGGACGGTCCGCGGAGCGCCGGCGGATCTCTTTGCCTTGTCCGGCGTCGACCTTGCCCTTTGGGATCTCACCGCCAAGGCCGCCGGTGTTTCGGTCGCCGAAAATCTTGGCGGACGCAAACGCGATTCCATTCCCGCCTATTGCTGCCTCGTCCGCTATGGCGATCCGGATCTGGTTGCCCGCTATTCGGAACAGGGCGCCAACGAAGGCTTCCCCGAAATCAAACTCCACGAGATCGAGATACCCGCGATCCGCCGTTGCCGCGAAGCTATCGGCCCCGATCTGCCGATGACCGTCGACGTCAACTGCGACTGGTCGGTCGACTACACGCGCGAGGTCATACCGGAACTCATCGATCTCAGATCGCGTTGGCTCGAAGAACCGATCTTTCCGCCGGAGGATTACCGGACGCTGGCGGAGCTCCGCCAGACCGGCATCAAGATCGCCACCGGTGAGAACGCCTGTACGGCATTTCAATTCTCCGAGATGCTGCGGCTTGGTGCCACGGACTTTCTCCAACCCAGCATCACCAAGGTCGGTGGCATCACGGAATTCCTCAAGATCATCGAACTGAACAAGGCGCACAACCTGCCGATCATGCCCCACTCTCCCTACTTCGGCCCGGGCTACCTCGCCACGCTGCAGATGGCGGCACTAGAGCCGGCGATCGGCCTGATCGAGTATCTCTATGTGAAGCCCGAGGCATGGCTCTACCCGGACATGCCTCAACCCGAATACGGCATCATCCCCATACCCAGCGGTCCCGGCCTCGGCATGGATCCCGATCCCGAAATCATCGCACGCTACCGAGTTTGAAACCCGAGATGAGCAAAAAGAATAGGATCTAAAAACTGCTGAAAGGCATCGAGACCGGCGACCCCGAAGCGGCCGCGGTGGTCAATGAAAGCAAATACATTCAGCACAATCCGTTGACCAAGAAAGGCAACTTAGGATTGGCCGAGCTGTTCAAGCGTCTGTCGCAATTCAATCCCCATGTGGAATTGGTCCGCATATTCGAAGATGGCGACTTCGTGTTCGCCCACACCGACTACGATTTCAACGAAGTCGAAGAGGGTTTTGAAGTGTTCCGATTCGAGGACGGATTCGCCGAGGAACACTGGGATAATCTCCAGACCAAACCGGACGGCCCCAATCCATCCGGCCAAACCATGCTTGATGGCTCCACCGAAATCACCGATCTCAATAGGACGGAGGAGAACCGGGAATTCATCCGATCGTTCATCACCGACGTCATGATGAAAGGTAACCTGGATCAATTGGAGAATTACGTCAGTGCTGACAACTACACGGAACATAATCCATAGATGAGGGACGGCCTGCCCGCGCTCCGGGAAGAACTCGCCACCAATGAAGAGCAAGGCCGGGCGTAGCAAACGATTCACCGAATTCTGGCCAAAGAAAACTTCGTGCTATGCGTCACCGAAGGTTCACTGGGTGGCGTGCAAAGTTCCTTCTATGATCTCTTCCGCATTACCGATGGCACGATCGTGGAGCACTGGGACACCTACGAGGCTGTTCCTCCGCGCTCCGAGTGGAAGAATGAAAACGGTAAGTTCTAGGGCAGTCGACTGCATTCAAATGGCAGGATGATGGGGGGACAGAATGATATCTGAATTCCATCATCCTGCCAAAAAGTCCGACACAGCCCGGTTGAACTCCCCCTGCGCCTCGATGTTCGACAGGTGAGCTGAGTTTAGACCGACAGCCTCGGCTCCGGGAATCGCATCGGCAATCCTGAGATTCCATGTGGGTGGCGTGGCTTGATCGTGCAATCCGTACACGACCAATGTTGGTATCTCGATCGAGCTCAACCCCTCGGTCAGATCCAGATCACACACCGCCCGGCTCGTCGCTGCATAGGACGCGGAGGAAGCAGCCTCCAACCACCGCCTCGCCTCAGTCACTCGATCGGGAGCCTCCTTCCGGAATTCCTCTGTAAACCAACGGCCCAGGACATTGTCCGTGATCGCGGCCAGTCCCGATTCCTCAATCAGGCGGATCCGTTCCCGGAGCAGCGTCGAATTCTCTGTCTTCGCCGACGTGTTGCACAGAGCCATCCGTTCGATTCGATCATGAGCATTCTTTGCGATCCACATTCCCACCATGCCACCGAGGGAAAGACCGCAGAAGCGCACGCTTTCCAAAGCCAAGTGGTCCAAAAAAGCCAAGAGATCCTTCCCAAAATCTCCGATCGTCCAATGACCAGCCGGCACGTCCGAGCGCCCGTGTCCACGATGGTCATAAAGCAGTATCCGAAAACGATCGCCGAACGCCTTCACCTGTCCCTGCCACATTTCGCTGGAACACCCCAGTGAATGCGACAACACCAGCACCGGCCCTTCCGCCAAGCCCTCCCAGCGGTAGTAGGTCTGGAGTTTTCCATTGTTGAAAACCGGCACAACGGAGCAGCCTTACGAAGAAACACGCTGGCAACAACGGAATACTACGTCGCACTTCTTCTTGCGGCGCATCGATTGCCGTGCAAATGGGCAAACCGCGGACGATCACCTCGATGAACTCCTGTCTGTTTCATCGGATGTGGATCGAAGCAGCCAAAGCCAGGTGGGCGGAGGAAAATCAGAAGACTCCTACCGACACCCCGACCGACTCGGAGTTGCTGCACTACCTTGGCCAAGTGACTCCCATGTGGGATGGGCGTGCGAAACTCGAGGATCCGCCCGCCCAACTGCCGACATGTTTCCTGACCCGCGGCAACTACATCACCGGAACAGTCGGAACCCGTGTTCAATGTTCGCATGATGCTCATGCATGGGACGAGCAGGCGTATCGATACCACTACGACTTGGTTATCATGGAATCGGCCAAACGCGTGAATACCCGCCCCGCGACAATCCAAGGACGTCGATGCAGGTTTCCTTATCGTGGATGAATCGGACGACGAAATCCGCATCAGCGAAATCAATCTGCTGCCAAAACATCAGGGAAATGGAATCGGATCACGGATCATCCGCGAAATTCAGGCGACCGCGCGGTTCCAGGGCAAGTGGGTGGAACTGCAGGTCCTGAAAGTGAATCCGGCCATTCGTCTTTATGAGCGACTTGGTTTTCGAGTCTACACCAAGACCGAGACCCATTTCAAATTGAATTACGGTGTGCTCGTGCGAGCCCCGAGAGCCGATCCTTACCACACTCCCCAGTCGGCCTTCCGCGATTCCATCAGCAGCTTCTTCCGCCACAACATCGGCGCGCTCAAACCGAAGGACACCATAGCGGCTGAAGAGATTGACGCCGCCGAACAGAAACTGGGTTTCTCCATTCCCCGCCCCTTGCGGGACTTCTACCTGGTTTCCGGCAATTCCCCTTTCCATCAGGTATTCGACCGCACCTACGCTCCAGCGAACATTGAAGTGCAGGACGACATGGCAATCTTCTGTGAGGAAAACCAATGTGTGGTTCACTACGGCTTCAAGATCGCAGACGCCAAACGGAACGACCCGGAGGTATGGCAATTGAATCCGCATGAGAACAAATGGTACTTCGACTGCAAACGGATGACCTCGTTTCTACTCAAGATGTCCTGCTGGCAAGCAGTCTGCGGCGGGGTGGCTGAATCCGCCAAGGGATCGATCTCGAACGCGCAATACGAGGCTATACAGAAAGACTACGAGCGCATAGAATTTGGAGAGCTCGATGACGACTACGATCTGAAGCCGTATGAGAAAAATGGTCTGATCATTTGAGCGTTTCCAAGCCGCGGTCGCTGGCAGATCTTCTGTGGCAGCAATTCAAGATCCAAGGTCAGACGAGTCGCAAAAGAGTTTGCCTTGGAATTGCTCTGATGAAGATCACAGACCTCAATCCGCTTCCAGCCCTCGCCGTCATGACCACCTTGATCTCGGGTCTGCCCATCGGCTGTGGCGAGCCGGAATCAGGGGCACCCAAGCCTCCCCCGCCTGCCATGAATGAGACCAACCTGATTCAGAAGGCCGACGAACAGATGCGTTCAGACAAGCCAGCGGAAGCGTTGAAGTCCTATCAATCCGCCTCGGAGCAATCGAGAACGAACCTGAACGAGAAGCAGAAGGTTTGGTTGCTGCTCTCCATCGCCAATGCTGCCATCCGTAAGGGCGATCACGCCGAAGCGTTGGATGCCTTGGCCGCACTTCAGGAACGCTACGCGGACACGGGCATAGTGGTCGGCAATCCCCTTTTCGCCTCCTTGCCGGACTCAGCCTTCAAGGTCTTAACGAGAATCCGGAAGGGCAGACGGACAACTTCGCCCGCGCCCTGATCTGTGGCGGCCCGGAGGTTTTCGCCGGCAAAAATCCCGTCCATCTGGTAAAGATGAAGAAGATCCTGAAACCACCCGCCGAACTAGGAACCTGGACCGGCTACACGGGAAGCTCACGCGATCTGCTGAATGGCGCGACCGGCCACCTACGCGAATTGCTGACTGAGAAACTCGGCCAGGCGCCACCATACCCGTGAGCGCAGAGATGAAGTTTCAAGAACGAACACCGACGTAAGACCGGACTCAGTTTTCGAATTTCAACTGCCGCGATTCCGCGATGGATGCGAATCCGAACGCAACTGTGGCGGGCTGTCCTACTTGGCGGCAATGTCGTAGCAGGTCAGCGAATTCTGGTCCCTGATGTAGAGGCGCCCTCCGGCAACGACCGGATGAGCCCACGATGGCCGTCCCGACTTTGGAATGCTGATGCGCCCCTTTTCGACATACTCGCTTGGGTTCGCCGCCACCAGGCCGAGGGCATTCCGCTCACCGAGACAATAAAGATGACCGTCGGCATACATGAGCGACCCCTTGCCCACGCTGCGATCGCTCCAGGCAATCTTGCCGGACTTGAAATCCAGGCAGATCAATCCGCCACCGCCAAAGCCGTAGAGATGGTCGTCCACCAACACCATACCGCCGTGATGGTTCTGCATGGATTTCTCGAAGTAGACCTCTTCCGCCGTCCACGTGTCTCCGTTGCGAGAGATCTTTGCCAAACCACCTCCGGTGCCGTAGGCAGAAGCCGTGAAGACATGACCATCATGATAGACCGGAGTGGAACAGTTGGCGGTGCGGTTGGCGGAGTTCTGATAGCTCCACAACAGCTTGCCGTTCCGGGCATCCACACCGGCAACACGGTCCCGCGTGAATTGTATGATCTGCCGCCCCCCGTGTACGTCCGCGACAATCGCAGAAGAATAATGGGCTCCATCCGTCAGGTCCTTGCTGCGCCAGACGACCTCGCCGGTGTTCTTGTTGAGAGCGGCGATGGCGCCATCCTTTCCACCGGGCGTGACGATCAGATGGTCACCATTCAACAACGGGCTCTCGCTATAGCCCCAACCCGGACGTCGTCCGCCCAGATCGGCCACCATGTTCAGATGCCACAGGGTGCGGCCCGTGGCGACATCATGACAGGAGACATCACCGTTGCCGCCTTCAACATAAACCACCTTGCCATCGATGGTCGGCGTCCCCCGCGGACCGTCGCCCATGCCGTTACGATATCCACCATTGACCCGTTTAAGATCAGCCTCCGTCAGGATGCCGTCACGACCGGGGTGGAATTTCAGAAAGTATTTCTCGAGTTCCGCAGCGGTCACAATCCCGTCGCGACCCCGTTCCCTTGAAGCGTAGTACTTTACCAGCTCTTCGCGGGTGAGCTGGCCGTCCCCGCGACGTTCGCCCTTCTTCCGGACATCCATATTGTTAAAGCTGCGTTGGATCAGGCTGCCACGGGCTTCCCGCTGCGAAATCTTTCCGTCGCCGTCCTGATCCCGGTCAGCGATGGCCTCCTCGGCTCGTTTCTCAGCCAAAGCATTGAAGTTCCCGCGCTTGGATTCGTCCAGCTTGCCCATCTCTCCACTGACGTTCACGGGAATTTCGGATTGAGAAAGCTGACCGTCGCCATCCTTGTCGAGCTGTTTCAGAAAACGAGCGGTTCGCGCGACCGCAATCTTCTCAGAATCGCCAGACGGATCCGGCATGTCGGCGCCAATAAAACGCGAGCCCAATCCACTCACCGCTTCGACATCATCGAGTGTGCCGTTCTTGTCCTTGTCCATCCGGGCAAAGTCGTTTCTGACCTTGTCCGCCAATTGCGCGATCACCGGACGCGGCTGCACGGCCCAAAGCAGGGATCCGTCCTTCTCGCTCAACGCGATGATGTGTTCCACCCCGTCCAGATCGCCCTGGGTGATGATCCGGCCATCCGCCACGGAGACCGAAGAATAACCCACACCGACCTGGTCGGATTTCCAAATCACCCGCGGCCCGGAATCCGGCCAGCGGGTGAGCAGACCTTTTTCCGTCGAGAGATTGTCCCGCCCCGGCCCGCGCCATTGCGGCCAGGAACCGGGACTGGCGAAGACGGTATGCGCGATACTGGCGGAAAAAGCGAATGTCAGAAGGCGGGTAAATGAATTCATGGCAGTAGTTATTTGGAGGACGTCAGAGAAGCAACTATTCAATGGCGCACCAGCGTCGGCGAGTCGTTTATTGGATCAAGAATGAGCGACCGCCAACGAACGGGATCGTCAGGCACTTCTGCGCAACTCATCCACGACCGCCTTGGCGCCGGCCGCCCTCAGGCGGAGATCCGCTCCGACCGTGACAAAATCGGCGCCCAGTCCCGTCATGTGCCGCGCGTAATCGACCGTCGCGTTGTGGATGCCAACGCGTTTGCCTGCGGCCTTCGCGGTCTGGATCACATGTTCGATCGCCTGCACCACGATCGGGTCTTCCTGATCGAACTTGGGTGTGCAGCCGAGGGCCAGTGATAGATCTGCCGGGCCGATGTAGACAGCCTTCAACTCGTCCACCGAAAGAATTTCATCGAGGTTATCCAACGCCTGCCGGCTTTCGATCATGCCAATCGACAGCACCTCGTCATTGGCGGTCTTGTAGTAGTCCGGACCGGCTTTCAATCCCACACGAATGGGACCGTAGCTGCGGGTTCCCGCCGGCGCGTAGTTGCAGGCGCGCACGAATCTCACAGCCTCATCCTTGGTATTGATCATCGGGCAGATGATTCCGTAACAACCGGCATCGAGCATCCGCATGATGATGCCTCCATCGAGCCACGCTACCCGCGCCATCGGCACGACCGGATTCGATACCATCGCGGTCAACATGCCCAATGCCGTCTGGTAATCGGCGAGGCCGTGCTGCAGGTCGATGGTCAGCGAATCCCAACCTTGGTGTGCCATCACCTCCGTGGCGGAGGCGTTCGGTATCACCAGCCAACCGTTGAGTGTAGAGCGGCCGGCGTTCCAGGCTTCGATGAGGGCGTTCTTCGGCGGAGTCATCGCGAGGGAAACTACGGAATGCGCGGAAGACACGGAAGCCCTTTGGTGGTAGCGGTGACTTTCAGCCACCGGGGTGAGGGGGGGATAGTTTTGTGAAGGCTTCGCCTTCATCGGTGACTGAAAGTCCCCGCTACGCGTAGGGCGCTGGTACGCACGAAAGCCGCGGGGTGTCCGCGGCTTTCGAATGCGATTGGAGTTTCCGGCTTACTTCACCGTGTAGTTCACGAAGGTCTCGCCCCTGCCCGTGCCTTCGAGGTTCTGCGGGGCGACATCAACCGCGGTGCCGCCGTTGGCGACGTTCTCGCCGTAGAAGGCAGTGC
>JAYPXF010000060.1:26690-27485 GCA_038154405.1 Verrucomicrobiales bacterium
GGTGGCAGCAGTATTGCCGAGGAAGGCTTTCGGGAAGCGGGCTTCCATCACGTCGCCGTTGACGACCTTGTCGAGCGGGCCGACCCATTCCCAGGACCAGTCGCTGCCGTTGCCGGTGTATTTGTAGACGTCGCCGGCGGAAACGAGGTAGTCTGCTCCGATGTCCCAGAGTCCGAAGCCGGTGCCAGATTGGCTGTCCGTGTCGAGGTAGAAGTTGTAGCCCCAGTTGAGGAGGATATCGCCGTCGTTCTTGTAGGCGAGGTAGTAGTTGTCGGCGTCGTTGTGGAAGTGGATCTCGAGGATGTCCAACTTGTTCTCGGCGCCGGTGACGTCGTCGGCATCAACGATGTGAGTCGGAATGTTGCTCCAGTCGGCGAGGTTGCCGTCGAGGGTGATCGTGGTGGTGTCACCACCGCCATTGTTGCCGCCGCCGTTGTTGTTGTTGCCGTCGGTGAATTCGAAGAAGAGGTAGGTTTCGCCGCCGGTCAGCGCAGTGGCCGGAAGAATCTCGTAGTCAGTGCCACCGAACGCGCTGTTCTCGCCCCAGAACATGTAGTGGAAGTTGTCGGGGTTGCCGAGGGCAGCGCGGGAGATGCTGAGTTCGGCGTTGTTGCCGACCACGCCGGCGGTCACCGTGGTGACCCAGGTCCAGTTCCAGTCGGAGCCGTTGCCGGTGTAGGCGTAGAGGCCGTTGCCCTGGATGATGAAGTCGGCGCCGGTGTCCCACATGCCGAAACCGGTGCTCGGGTGGCGGTCGGTATCGAGGTGAAGGGTGAAACCCTCGTTGAAGGAAAC
>JAYPXF010000061.1:0-2149 GCA_038154405.1 Verrucomicrobiales bacterium
CATCAACCCCGAGCCGGCTGACAGATACAACCTCGTTGTCATCGGCGCCGGAGCCGCGGGATTGGTAGCTTCCGCCGGGGCCGCCGGCGTCGGCGCCAAGGTGGCGATCATCGAACGCGCCCTCATGGGTGGCGATTGCCTGAACGTGGGATGCGTTCCCTCAAAAGGGATCATCAGTGCCGCTCGGGCCTATGCCGCCGTTCGGGATGCCGAGCAGTTCGGGGTCAATGTTCCGAAAGGCATATCGATCGACTTCGGCAAGGCCATGGAACGCATGAGAAAGCTGCGGAGTGACATCAGTCCGGTCGATTCTGTCAAACGATTCAACGACCTCGGTATCGACGTATTCCTGGGCCAGGCGAAATTTGTCGATTCCGAAACCGTTGCAGTGGACGGAAAGAAGCTCAAGTTTACCAAGGCTGTCATTGCCACCGGCGCTCGCGCTTCTGCTCCCGATATCAAGGGACTCGCCACGGTCCCCTACCTGACCAATGAGACACTGTTCTCCCTCACCGAACTGCCCAAGCGATTCGGGATCATCGGCGCAGGACCGATTGGAGCCGAGATGGCGCAAAGCTTCGCTCGCTTTGGGTCCAAGGTCAGCTTGGTCACGTCCAGTCGCGGATTGATGCCCAAGGAGGACCGGGGCGCCGCCGCGATCGTGCAGAAATCCATGGAACGCGATGGAGTCACTTTCGCGGAAGGCGCCCGCGATGTCGTGTTGTCCAAGAACGATGACGGGACGATTCGAATAGTCTACGACGATCCCCACAAAGGCTACGACATCACCGTCGACAAACTTCTGATTGCGGTAGGCCGGGCGCCGAACGTCGAAGGTCTGGGGCTTGATGAGGTCGGGGTCAGGCATGGCTCAGCGGGGGTTCAGATCAACGACAAGTTCCAGACTACGAACCCCAGGATCTACGCTGCTGGCGACATCTGTTCACCTTATCAATTCACCCACGCGGCCGACTTCATGGCCCGTTCCGTCATTCGCAATGCCCTGTTCATGGGCCGGGCCAAGCACAGTTCATTGATCATCCCATGGACCACCTACACCTCGCCGGAACTGGCTCATGTCGGCGTCACCCAAGAATCCGCCAAGGAGAAAGGAATTGCGATAGACACGTTTGAGCAACAAATGGAACACGTCGATCGCGCCATCCTTGAAGGCGAAACCGAGGGCTTTGTCCGCATCCATACTAGGAGAGGAACTGACGAGATTCTCGGAGCCACGATCGTCGCAACCAACGCCGGTGACATGATCGGCGAAATCTCCTTAGCTATGACCCAAAAGATCGGACTCGGATCCATCTCCGGAGCCATACATCCCTACCCCACGCAAGCCGAAGCCGTCCGCAAGGTCGGCGACGCCTATGCCCGCACCCGCTTCACCCCATTCGTCGCCAAGCTGTTCAAGAAGTGGCTGGCATGGACACGTTGAACATCAACCTCACAACGACATGGGACAAAACTTTGCCAGCCTCAATGTCCATCGTAGCCACCCATAACCGTGCCCACCACCTGACCGTCGGAATCAGCAACGAACAAGAGGTCATCGGCCACCGCAACTTTCTTCGCAATCGACAATGATGGTTCGTTCTGCGGCGACTCGTATCCGAATACGGATTTCCACAGCGCGACCACGTCATCGTGATGCCGCGCAGCGTAATTGGTGATCACCACTTCAGGATTCATCGCTCTTGAGTGCTCCCGCCTGCTTCAGGATAATCGCCCAGCCCAAGGTCCATCCAAGATGGGTCATCACCCGATACGTCAGCAGACCTTCCGGTCGAAAACCACGCAGGATCATGACCTCCATCCCGATCGCCAACAGAGAGTAGAGCGCTACCGCAAAATAGTGGACCTGTTTCACCAACCGGTTTGAGAAGTCCCCCATCTGAATCAGCACAATCATGCTGATGGGAAACATCAGGATGGCCACGGCGATCTCCGCCGGCACACGGTTCTCCAACAATGAAGAATAGTAAGCGGTCAGCCCGAAGGTGCTGAAGATCGCAGGAAGCAGAACTGAGGGTCTTATCCCCATGGCAGAATTCGAGGATCAGCGATTCAGTTCGCCATACAATTTGTGTACCTTGCTGATGATCCGGTCTTCCAAGGTCGGTTTCCAAGGACGACTCCGCGC
>JAYPXF010000061.1:2159-22958 GCA_038154405.1 Verrucomicrobiales bacterium
CTCCGCGCCTCGTAACCGCCTTCCAACAACACACGTTTGCTGGGAATATACCCGGAATAAACATTCGAGTAACCTGCGACCCAGATGACCGGTTTTTCCTCGCCACCGAGTTCTTTTTTCAATCTGAGCGAATAATCGATCACCACCTCATTGCCCAAGGTGATGATCGAAAGTCCTTTGCCGAACTGAACCACCTGAACCGGATAGGCAAAGTCCTCCCGACTCTCCGGGACGAATTCCAGATCGACCGTTCCCATCACGGCTTTCAACGGACCGCTGAGCTCGTTCTGGTGACGAAGAGTTCGTTGGGTCACTTCCAATGCTGCCTCGACTGCCGTACAAAGCGAACGACCATGTTTGGCAGCCCATTCGGAGGTCCCACGCGGATAGGGATTCTGATCACCGCCGCATCCCATGAGGAACATTGCCGTCACACCGGGATGAGCTTCCTCGAAGTATTGCTGGGCAAAACCGGCGTAGTCCCCCAACCAGCGCAGATAGCCCACACTGGTATTGTGGCAGGCGTAGCCAAACATCACCGCCTTCAGTTTGCCTTCGGCATCATCCACGCGGAGCACCGGAACGGTATGATCGACCGGACCATTCGGATTGGGATGATTGTAAAAGCCCTTGTCCGTCGGAGTGCGACGATTCATCGCGAATCCACACTTGGCATGCGCATAACTGAGCCGCGCCGGCGCCTGGCTGCCGATCGCCTTGCCAGTTGCGGCGACAAGTTTGTTAACGATGCTGTCGAAGTAGTCCTTCAACTCGGGTCGTCCATAGGCCGGACCACAATGCGTGTGTGACGCGTTCATCACCAAGGCATGCAGCGGCAGCTTGAACTGTTTCTCCAAACGTTGTTCCACCGCCGATCGCAGATCGGCAACCACGCCGATCAGATCCAGCATGATGAATACGACTCGATTCCCCTGCGCATCCTCGATCGCCAATACCTTGCCGAACAGATCCTGATCCTTGCCTTCTGCCGGCTTCTTGCGGGCGCCGTAACCCGCCATCGGCATCGGCCGGTGCGGAGTGATGACCGCAGTGGCGACTCCGGCCTTCCACTGCACTTCTTCGGCACCGTCCATGACGTTGATCGCCACGAACACCCAAACCACACTCAACAGTTTCTTCATAATGTAATCTCTCGATTCCGAATCCCAATCGTCTGCGCCCCGCTCAATCAGTTCTTGGCGACCTCGTTCAACATTTCCAGAAGTGTCTTGGTGATCTTGACCGAGGCCGTTTTTTCAAGCCGGCAGGTCCCCAGCCACGTCTCGTAGCCGCCGAGTTTGTGTTGGCGCGGCGTCGGAAGGTAACCGTAGTGACCATTTGCCAATTCCACCGTGAAACCCGTCTTCAACGGACTCTTCTCCTTGAGTTCCAAGCCGATCTCCACCAGCACCTCACAGGGAATCGCGGTGATGCCCACGTCCCCCACCCGGATCGCCTGCACGATGACGTCCTCGGCCACGGGCATGTTGTGCAGATCAATGGACCACTGCGCATAGGCCTTGGCCCGCGGAGGCAGCTTCTTCGGATCATGTTCGGCAAGAAAAGCCCGTGACTGCGCCAACCGCTCCGGCGTCGGCTTCCGGTTTTTGATGGACAACTCCCGCTGAACCATCTCGATCGGCACCCGGCGGCGATACTTCACTGTGGGCAAACCCTCCATCACCTTCGTGGCCACGTAATCCGCCACAATATCCTGCTGTTCGAAGTAATCACGCCGCGGCCACGGATTCAGGAAATTGATGTTGTTGATATCTCCGCTCGTGCCATTCGACATGATCGCCACGAACTCATCTCCGCCGCCCATCCGTTGGTGAATCATCCTGGCGAAACGTCCGAAGTAATCGGCGGAAACCCCGCCTTGGGGAACACGACCGACGTAGTGCAATGCGTAATTGGCGAATAGCGCAATCGGTTCTCCCTTGCGCGAACGTACCGACAAGAACGAAACATCTGGATCTGTCGGTGCCGCAGGCTTTTTCAACCATCCCGGACGACGCCCCGGATTCATTTTCACAATGTCGTTCGTGTTGCCGAATGGATTCATGGTCATCGCTTCCCGCGCAACGAACCACCGTCGGTTGAAAACGTGCTTGGGCGCCTGGACAACACCCCAACCGATCTCCGCCAGCTGCAGGCGCTTCACGGACAACCGAATCGCCTCCGCGATCCCGTCCTGCATCTGGCTGAGATATTCCGGACTGGCCGTGTAGCCGATCGCTGTCGATGACTTGGCCGCCGGAGCACTGTGCGTGTGCGTGGCACTGATCATGATCCGGTTCGCAGGAATGCCGGATGCCTTCGTCGCCCGACGCTTGGCTTCATCCATCACCTCCCGGGGAATCAGGCAATTGTCCACCACCACCATCGCGACTCGCGTATCGCCGTCATCTAGCACCAGCGCCCGCACATGCAGCGGATCAAATGCCTTGGTCGCGCCGCGTTCCGAGAAGGAGCCAACCAGGAATACCGGCCATTTCTTCGGCGTGATGTCGACCTTGGCCGCGCCGGCCTTCAACGCCCCGGCCGCCTGCGCGTTGTTCAACGTTTTGCTCAGCAGGCCCATAAGGATAAGGAACAGAATTCGCACTTTCATAGCTACTGGGAATGACACGGATTAAAGGAGTCAGATTCGCGGCGCGCCAGCACAATTCTGTGCGTTCTTTGTCTCGACGATCCCGTGCTTCCGAACGAGACTCGGTCACCATGAGCGACTTGGAGGACGAGATCGTCCGCAAGCATCTGGCCGGCGTAGATCAAAAGATAACGGCCTAGATGGCATCGCACGGAATTCGGGTGCTGCAGTTTGCATTGGGCACGATTTTTTCCTGGTTCGGCTTCGTCAAGATCTTCCCCGGATTGAGCCCAGAAAAGCTGCTGGTGAAGGGCACTCTACCTTTTCTGGATACCAGATTCCTGATGCCCGCGCTGGCTCTCGTCGAATTCCTCATCGGACTCGGCCTGATCTTCAACCGCTTCAAACGCCTTACCCTGCTGCTGCTCTTCGGCCAGACGGGGGGCACCGTCGTGCCGCTGATCATGCTGCCGGACATGATATGGAACCAGTTCCCCTACGCCCTCACGCTCGAAGGCCAGTACATCGTGAAGAACCTCTTCCTGATCGGCAGTGGATTGGTCATTGGCGCCACCGTCCGAGGCGGCAAGATGACAACATCGTGACTTGATCACGAATACGATCGGAGCTCCCAAAAACCGTGGACGTGCCCGCCCGCCGTACGCTTCTCTTCATCGCCATCCCGTCCTCTCAAATTGAAAGACCTCTGACGCGGGAGGCTCCGGCCGGGAGTAAAATCTCCATTTTTACCATTCCGGGTTGGCAATTGCTCGCGTTGCTCGCAATCCTGCGCGGAGCAGATGAGCGAGTTGACGATGCAACCGGACGGAGGCGAGCGCATGGTGCGTTTCGCCGGGGATTTTGTGGAGTTCAGCCTTGCCTCCTCGACCGCCAGAGAATGGCACGAGCAAGGCTGGACCGCGCGGTTGCGCACCAATCTCGGACGTGCCGCGGCGCAACGTCGCGAGATCATTGGATCCAAGTTCAAGAAGGTTCCCCTCGCGGGCGCGTCCTGGCGCGATGTCCCGATGCGTTGGAATGGCGAAAAATGGATGCTGTCCCTGCCGCTGACCGAGGTCGGTTACTTCAGCGCCAAAACCTACGCCATGGATCCGGAAGGGTTTCAACATTGGCCGGCGGGAGACGATATCGGCATCTCCATCCATCCGGCCGGATACCGTTCCGGCAACACGATCTATTGTGCTTTCCCACGCATGTTCGGTGGCAACAAGAACAAGGCGGAAACCATCGACGACAAACGCGAGGCCGAGTTTCAGGAACTGGAGAAATCCGAAGGGCTCACGATCATCCCTCCCTCCGGCACACTGCGCGATCTCAAGGAGGAGCTTCCGTTCATCATCAACGAAATGGGCTGCCGCATCGTTCACCTGCTGCCGGTCAGCCCCACGCCCACTACCATGGCCAAGATGGGACGATTTGGCAGTCCTTACGCCGTGCAGGACATGACCGGCATCGATCCGGCATTGGTCGACTTCGACAAGAAATCCACCGGCGTGGAACAGTTCTGCGAAATGACCCACGAAGCCCATCGGCTCGGTGGAAAGGTCTTTCTCGATCTGGTGATCAATCATACCGGCTGGGGTTCCACGATGTTTGAGAACAAGCCGGAATGGTTCATCCGCGATCAGGAAACCGGTGAGTTCGAAAGTCCGGGCGCTTGGGGCGTGAAATGGGGCGATCTCGTGGAACTCGCGCACAAGGACGCCGAGCTTTGGGAACATCTCGCCGAAGTGTTCCTGGAATGGTGTCGACGCGGCGTGGACGGCTTTCGTTGCGATGCCGGATACAAGGTTCCCGCACCGGCGTGGCAGCACATCATCGCGCGAACCCGCCAGGAATTCCCCGACGCGGTGTTCCTGCTCGAAGGACTTGGCGGCGCCTGGGACGACACCGCGCGCCTGCTGACTGAAGGCGGCATGCAATGGGCCTACTCCGAACTGTTCCAGGAATACTCTGGTGTGCAGGTGGCCGGTTACCTCGACCATGCGCTCAAGCAATCGCAACGTGTCGGCCTGCTCGTGCACTACAGCGAAACGCACGACAACAACCGGCTCGCCGACAAGGGCCGCGATTGGTCGCTCCAACGAAACCGTCTCTGCGCATTGACCAGTGTCAGCGGCGGCTTCGGCTTCACGTGTGGCGTCGAATGGCTCGCACCGGAAAAAATCAAGGTCCACGGCGCGCACGGTCTCAACTGGGGAGCCGACGAGAACATTGTCCCGGAACTCAGCCGACTCAACCAACTGCTCGCCACCCATCCATGCTTCTTTGACGGCGCGGATCTGAAGCGCCTGAGCGAAAACGATTCCGACGTGTTTGCACTCTGGCGAACCGCCGCGGACGGTGCCACGTCGGTGCTTGTCCTGGTGAACACCAACACGGAAGAGAAAGCCACCGTCGCCCTGAAAGAATCACCCGACCTTCCGCTCGCGGAGATGTCGACGGAACTGTTGGGACAAGAACCACCGTCCAGCAAGACCAAGGGCAAGACCATCACCTACACCCTGCAACCGGGTGCCGGCTTCTGCCTCGGTCGCGGCGAACTGGCGGATGAAGATTACGCCGCTCGCCAGATCGTGGGAGCCCGCGCCTTGGAAGCGATCGTGAATGTGCTCAGGCCCCGTCACGTAGGCCAATGCCGCTGGCAGGCCCTCGCCGACTTGGTCGAGACGGATCCGGCGCTCTTCTTGGCAGCGGTCTCCAAGCTCGATCCCGAACAATATCACGACGCTCTGCCCGCCGAGCTCAAGGCACTGATGTCCGGCGGCACATTTCCCAATGTCATTGAATGGGCGCAGCCAGACGCGGCGCGAACCACCGTCGTTCCGGATGGCAACTGGCTGCTCGTGCGGGACGAGTCCCCATTTCGCGCGAAGCTGAACTGCGCCGATTTTGAATTCCCGATCTACGTGGAATCCATTCCGGTCGCCGGGGAACACGTCGCCTGGTTTGCCCCACGGTCGGAGCTCACCGCCGCCGCCAGACTCCAACTGGAACGCTACACTGAAGGCCAAAAAGCAATCGATGCCGACGTGCAGTTCCAATCAATCACTCCGTTCCTCGGTGGTTTGACGACTTTGCCGCAACCGGACGACATCGTTCTGCTGACCAATGGACGTGGTGCCATGAGCCGCATGTGCGTCGACTTGGGCCGCACCACGTCGAAGTATGACTGTGTCCTTGGAGCCAACCTGCACGATTCCCTGCCGGTGGATCGCCACGTCTTCGTGAAACGGCTGCGGGTGTGGATCGATGCGGACGGATTCATCACGCCGTTGGATTACAACAACCTGGTCTCCGTCCGCGCAGATGCCCCTGCTGAGTGGCAATTCGTGGCGAGTGCCGGTGACGGGCGCAGCGTGGAAGTCCTCATGCGAGTGGCGATGGTGGAGGACGAAAACCGGGTCGAGTTTCAATTCAGCCGCCCAGCCACACCATCTCCTATCGGACTGGCGCTTCCCGACGGTTGTCATGTCAACCTGACCGTTCGATTTGACATCGAAGACCGGAGTTTTCACTGGGAAACCAAGCGCAACGGAGGAGCCGAAGCCCACTTCGAAGACAATGTGAAAGTCTTGGACAAGCGCAACGGATTCGCCCTCGACTCCGGAGATCGCTACTGCGAGATCAGTTCCGCAAGCGCCGAGTATTTTGCAGCCCCCGAATGGTCGGAGAACCTGCCGCATCCCGTTGAATCGAGCCGGGGAATGACTGACAGCGGCGACGGATTCAGTCCTGGCTGGTTCAAGTTGCCCTTGGACAAAGGTGCATCAGGAACCTTCGTGGTTTCAGCCACGGCGACCGACGGCGCTCCTCAACTTGATGATACACCAAAGGGCGAAGCACCCGATTTTGCAACCCGATTGACCCAGGCGTGCGCCGCGTTTGTGGTGAAGCGCGATGAAGGCAAGACCGTGATTGCCGGTTACCCTTGGTTCCTCGACTGGGGTCGCGACACGCTCATCTGCGCCCGTGGTCTGATCGCCGGTGGCATGGTGGATGAAGTTCGTGAGATCCTTCGAATCTTCGCAAAGTTTGAGGAAGACGGCACCTTGCCGAACACCATTCACGGCGCCAATGCCTCGAATCGCGACACCTCCGACGCTCCGCTATGGTTCGGCGTCGTGTGCGACGACATGGCCGAGATCGAAGGTGACGCCATCTACGAGATGTCAGTCGACGAGAGCGGCCGCACGATTCGCGACGTTCTTCAGAGCATCGCCACCAACATCATTCAGGGGACACCCAACGGAATCAAGATGGACAAGGATTCAGGTCTCGTCTGGAGCCCCAGCCATTTCACCTGGATGGATACAAATTATCCCGCCGGCACACCGCGGGTCGGTTACCCGATCGAAATCCAGGCATTATGGATTCGCCTGTTGCAAACGCTGGTTCGTATCAAGGCAGATTCAGTAAATGGAAACGATTGGGCCGCCTTGGCCACGCAGTCCGAATCATCTCTGGCCAATCGCTATTGGATCCCGGAGAAGGGTTGGCTGGGAGATTGCCTGAATGCCGATACCAGCGACGTGGGAGCCAATGATGCCGTGGTCGATGAGGCACTGCGATCCAACTGCCTGCTCGCGATCAGCCTTGGATTGGTTGAGGGCGAAAGAGCAAGAAAAACAGTCGCAGCGGCGCAACGCCACCTGGTGATACCCGGCGCCATCCGCTCGCTTGCGCCCTTGCCGGTCACTCCTCCCCTACCTGTGCGATCCGATGGCGGCGATCTGTTGAATGATCCAGATCATCCCTACTTCGGACGTTACGAAGGCGACGAAGACAGTCGACGCAAGCCCGCCTATCACAACGGAACTGCCTGGACCTGGCCTTTTCCGGTCTTTTGTGAAGCCCTCGCGCAGGCATGGACTGACGAACCGTCCGCCCAACAGACAGCCAAGGCCTACCTCGCCAGCATGGAACACATCCTGACCACCGGCTGCCTGGACCAAATCCCCGAAGTCGTCGACGGCGATCATCCCCACACCCAACGTGGCTGCGACGCCCAAGCCTGGGGCGCCACTGAAGCATTGCGTGTCTGGAAACTCCTGTCGTAGTGACGACAACTTGGAGGGAACGATTCGTCGGTTCCGCCATTGCACCGGAGAAGTTTGTCTGCCACAACCCGGCATCGACGAAGCGATGCCCTCCTATTGTAGCGGTGACTTTCAAGTCGCCGTTGAAGGCTGAGCCTTCACAGCCTACCACTCTGGCAGTTCGGAAACCGCCGATACGACCATCACTCAGCGATAGACTCCCGATGACTCCGCCAAGGTGACCGCGATCTTGTCGAGCGCAAGTCGCGCGCTGGCACCGCTCTGGGTGTGATGATTCAGGAGGATTGAAAACACCAATTCCTGCCCCGATCGATTCTTCACGTAGCCGGACAGGGACTTGATGCCGTTGAGGCTGCCGGTTTTGCCTCGGACGTTGTTCTCCGCTGCTGTGCCCTTCATCCGATTGGACAGGGTTCCGTCCCGACCCGCGATGGTCAGGGTGGATCGAAACTCCTTGGCACGTGGATGGCGGGACATGTACGCCAGCAACTGCACGAGAGCATCCGGTGTCAACAGGGTTCGTCGCGACAGTCCCGATCCTTCCTCCAGATTAACTTCATTGCTCGAAATGCCCGCGCCTTTCACAAAGCGTTCCAGATCCTTAATGGCGGCCTCCTGGGCATCCATTCCCGTTTGCGGAAACCGTATGCCCGCCTGCAGCAAGAGCAACTGGGCATACAGATTCTGCGAATCCTTCATCATGACCCGGTTCAGTTCCAGCATGGTGGGAGAAGTCACGGATGCGACATGATGCAACTGCCCGGCCGGAATCGGATTCAGAACGCGGGAATTCCAATCGTGCGAAACCACCTTGCCGGCGACTTTGATGCCCAATTCCTCAAGCTCGCGCTTCAGCAGCAGTCCGAACCACAGACCGGGATCGCGAATGGTGAACTCATAGTGTGCCCCCTTCTCGTCAATCCCCAGCGATCCGGTGAGCGTCAGTTCATTCCGCAGGAAGCGCCGATGATCGTGCAATTGCCGGCCGCCGCCGGCCGCGGATGTGATCGTGCGATTCGAAACCTGGAACGGCAGCAGACGCGGGCGCGATTCAATTCTGACCGGATCTCCCACCGCCGACCCGGCCGAGACGTTGATATCGGCGACATTGTCGTTCACAGACAAAGCGGACACCTCGGCGCCGTAAGTCTCCAACAGATCATCCCAGGTCCATCCCGATCCGAAGGGCGGAATGTTGAAGTAACTCGAATCCGCCACGAGATTCCCCGACACGTTGCGAATGCCCCCCGCATGAATCGCCTTGGCAAAGGCCCGAAACGGCTTGCGCAGATCGCCCCGGTGAAACCGTGGTGAGAACGAAGAATCACCACGCCCGTAGATGATCAGATCCCCGGCCACCGAGCCATCCGCGCCGGGTTTGCCGATTGTGTAACACGATGTCTGCAAACGATGACCGGGATCGAAGCGATCCAGCACCAATGCGCCCGTGAAAAGTTTCGCATTGGAGGCAGGCTTGAACAGCTTGCCTCCCTGGAAATCGAACACCGTGCGTCCGCTGGGCAGCGCAATGACCTTCACTCCCAGATGCGCACGACTGAACCGCTGATGCGAAACATGTGACTTGAGCGTGCGAACCAGTGACGCGTCATTCGCGAGAACCGAAGGGTGTGAGACACACGCGAGGGCCACGATTACGGCGATGCGCAGGATTCGTTGTGGGTTCGTATTGAACACGACCTATTGGGTACCCTGTCACAATTGTTGATAAAAGTTTTTTGCCAAGCGCGCCGGTTGAATCTATCGATACGTATGGCCTTGTTGGACTACCCGGAGAGACACCACGTGAAGGCAGCCATCGGCTGGGCGGAACTGGGCTCGTTCGACGAGGCATCCACCGAGCTCGGCAAACTTCCGGAACAATATCGCGAGAACCCGGAAGTCCTTGATGTCGAATGGAAGATCAAGGCCGGGCTGAAGCAATGGGACGAAGCCCTGGCCATCGCCGAACGAATTCTGAGCAAGCTCCCGGAACAGGTCGCTGGCTGGATCCATCGCAGCTACAGCCTGCACGAACTCGATCGCACCAGTGACGCCATGGAATGCCTGCTCCCGGCCTATCACAAGTTCCCGGAAGACTTCATCGTGCCCTACAACCTCGCCTGTTACGCCTGCCAGATGGGTGACCTCATCGGCGCGAAGACCTGGGTGGAGCGGGCCATCAAACGCGGCGACCGCAAGACCGTGAAAAAGATGGCCCTCGATGACAACGATCTCGCCCCGCTCAAAGCCGAGATTGAACGGCTTTAGACACGCCGAGCGTGTCCACGTCGCGAAAGTCTTACAAGTTTCGCAACCGGCCACGTTGCATCAACCGCCGCTGACCGCTTCAGTCACGCTCGCGACCGGTCGCTGCCTTGATCGCGGATTGACGGGTTTCCTTCCGGCGATCCAATGCTTCGAATATTTCGCCGCGTTCTGCCAGTCGAGGACGCAGCTCGTCAATCCGATCACTGACGCTGCGGGCATTGGTCACCAGTTCACGGGCGCGATGCATCAGACGCGCCTTTACGTCGTTCAACTGCTCGGAAGTCAGATCCGGATTCATCCGTTGAATCCGCTTGAGGGCTTCCTTGATGCGATCGAGTTCCGCCTGCGTGTTCTTGATCATCGAAATGGCGTCCTTCACCGGCGAGGGCGTATCCGATCCTTCTTCGATCGGGAGACTGTTCACCCGCGTCGGCAAGGCCTCCACCTCGTCAGTGGTTGTGCCGTTGGATTCAGGTCGCTCAACACCCGATGACTGCGGTGGCTCGGCCGCATGAGATGGAGCTGTCATGGACACGGCGGTGAGCAGGGCCAGATAGGTTGTGTTCTTCATTTAATCGTCCTGTTTCATATGCCGGCTGGGCGAGTCTCTATGAGCATCAAGAATGCCATCGCCGCGATTGGTGTCTGTGCTTGAGAATCAACAAAAAGGACGTCTTTTTCGCTTCCTCTTCAACGCGGCTACAGTGGAGACCTCACATTTCCATTCGCGAGATTGGTATATTACCCCAAACGATCTCGCGTTCCTTGGGGCACGAACAAAGAAAAAGGCGACGAGGTTCACTCGTCGCCTTTTCGCGCAGATATGGAGATGAATCAGTTGTCGAATTCGGGGCGCTTGGGCTTCTGCGCACCACCGGATTGCCCACCACGGCCGGGAGGGCCACCTTGTCCGCCACGTCCCTGGAATCCACCGGGACCACCCTGACCGCCTTGACCAGGACGTCCACCCTGACCACCACGGCCCTGCATGCCACCGCGTCCGCCACGGCCACCAAAGCTGGGACGAACCTCATCTTCAGTGAGTTCTCCGTCCTTGTTCTTGTCGAGGGTCTTCAACGCGGCAGCCGCATTTTCGATTTCCGCGGCGGAAATCTTGCCGTCCTTGTCTGCATCGAGCGCGGCAAGCACGGGCAGGAAGCTCATCATACTGGGACGTCCGCCACCTGGACCACCTCTGCCACCACGGCCTTCGGCGCCACCGGGACCGCCCGGGCCACCGGGACCGCCCTGACCACCACGGCCGCCCTGGCCACTTTGACCGCCTTTGCGGAAGCCCTGGGCCTGAGTGTCTGCCACCATGAAGAAGCCGCAGAGCGCGAATACGAATAGGAGTCGATATTTCATAAATGTTTAACTTTCAGAGATGTTCGGTTGAGTTGCCGCTTATTCTACCAAGCAATCATTACGGAAACATTACCGAAGTTGGACAGAACAAAAAATGCCGCGGCATGAACCGCGGCATTCTTGTGATTCAATTGTGGGCCAGCGATTTTATCGCTGAACGCGGGCATTGCCCTTCCAGATGCTCCACACCTGGTCTTCGTCAGCCGGTTGGCCGTAGTCGGTCAGGAGCGTGGCAGCCAAGGCACCGCTCGCCCAACCGAATTGGGCGCACTTCTCACCTTCCCAACCGCGCAGGATGCCGTAAAGGAGTCCGCCGACAAAACCGTCACCACCGCCGATACGGTCGAGCACCCCGATCTCGCGGGGCATGATCACATGCCAGTCGTCGCCTTCGGAAACGATGCCGCCCCATTCGTGAAGGTTCACACTCACGACTTCGCGCAGCGTGGTGCCGTAGACGGAACCGTTCGGAAACTGCTTCTTCACGCGGTTGATCATCTCCTTGAAGCTGTCGATCTTGGCGGAGATGTCGCTACCGCCGGCTTCGGGTCCTTCGACGCCGAGACACAGCTGAAAATCTTCCTCGTTGCCGATGAGAATGTCGGCGAGCTGACCGATCTCATGAAAAGCCTTGCTGAGTTCTTCCTCGCGGCCCTTCCAGAAACTGGCGCGGTGGTTCAAGTCGAAGGAGATCTTGCTGCCGTACTCCTTGGCCTTGCGGGCGACGTCCAGACAGAACTGGGTCGACTTGGGCGACAGCGCCGCGATGAGACCGGACATGTGAACGATCTGCGCGCCTTCTTCTCCAAAAATGCGGTCGAGATCGAAGTCCTTCGCGTCAAGCTCGCAGCCGATTTCGCCCGCGCGATCATTCCACACGCGGGGTCCACGAGAACCGGTTCCACTATCAGCCATGTTGATCTGGTGGCGATAGCCCCAAGGTCCACCCTGCGGCACGTCAGGACCTTCGAAGTCCATGTGTCGACTCGCAAGGTTGTCCTTGATCAGTCGCGAGACCGGGCTGCCTTCCACAAAGGCGGTCAGAATTTTCACCGGCAATCCGAGGTAGGAAGAAACGGCACCTACGTTGGATTCGGCGCTGGTCGCCTGCAGCTTGAAGGTGTCACCGCAGTGGAAGGGTTGACCGTTGGCGGGCGTCAGGCGTGTTCCCATGCTGGTGGGAATCACGAGGGAGTATTTGGCGTCTTGTTTCAGATCAATCATTGTCTATTCCAGAATTTGAGGGCGGGAGAGTGCAACGGTTCCCCCGCATCACGCAAGCGAAACGCTTTTGACCGCGACCAGGCCGGAGAATTGCGGCCGCAAAAAACGCGAAAAGGCGCAAGAACACAGCGAGGCGATTCCCAATTTCGATCCAGGAGGTAGGGACAAGCCGCCGCTTGTCCGCGGACGCGACGCAGCGCGTCCCTACCAAAATCCTTCCGCTACGAGGAAGAGCAAGCTATTTGGCTCTATTCGACATGCCGCGTTTGTCACCCAGATAGCCACCACCACCGGAATATCGAACGTCTTGAAGCTGTAGCAGAACACCGTCCGGATCGGTGAGATAAAGTTCCGGCGTTCCACCCGGTGCACCGCCGCGATTCGGCATCCGCATCACGACGTAAGATCGCAAGGGTCCGACTGGCCCGCGCTTGTTCTCGCGCGGCTTGATTCCATGCTTGGCCAGCAAGCCGAGAATTCGATCGGGATCAAATTTCTCCACCACAAAGCATGCGTGATGAACAAAAGCCTCGGAACGACCGCCCACGAAGGCGAGAAACTGGTTGCCTACGCCAACCCGTATGATCGGCATCGGTCCCTGATAGGTGTCGATACGGAGATCAAACAAGCCCTGATAGAACCCGACATTCGCTTTCGCATCCGGTACAAAGACCGTGAAGTGGTTGTAGTCAACGAGCGGCAGCAGTCCCTTCCCTCGTGTGGATGTCGGACTCTTGATGCCGTTGTGGTTTGAAATCTCAACTTCAATGCCCGCGGGATCATTGAATTCCATCTCCCCCTTGGCCCAGCGCGCAGAGCTCCCGCCCAACGGCTTCACCATCACGAATGAATTGACCGGCACCGTCCCTTTCGGGGCAAAGCCAATGCGGGCGATCCCGGGTTTGACGCCTTGCACATCTTTGAGCATCAGAAACCGCCTACCGCTGCCGACCTGCAGGACGACCGAGTCCTTCATCCGCACTGCAACCGAGAGTCCAAACAGGCCCTGATACCACTTCATCGAACGTTCCATATCCGACACGTGAATCACCATGTGATTGATCGCGGAAACCGGAATTATTCCGGACTTTGGGACCGCAGAGAGAAGATCCGGCACAAATGTCAATGCTGCCATCGCCAGAAAATGCAGCAAGAGCGAATTACCTTTGAACATGTAGGCAGGTTGAGCTCCCAGAACGCACAAGTGAAGACTTTCCCACGGGAATCCCGGCGCCTCCGGACAATCCCCGACAAGATCCGGCAACAAGGCAGAGATCACGCTGTCAGAGGCCGTGGACCCGCTACGAAGGTTTACGCCGGACCAATCAGCGAAAGCGAATGCCCTTATCGCCAAGGTGGAAGATCGACGCGAACTACAGGTTCCAGTTCTACATCGACATCCTCACCAGCGGATCGCGGAACATCATCTTCCGCCCCTCCGTTCCCGGTCGCACCTACCTTCTTGAACATCGTGATTCCCTCAGCTCGGGAGCATTCGTTCCTTTGACCGGCGCGCCTTTTTCAGAAGTGAACTTTGCACGCACGAACACGGATACCGGCGCCACCGACTCGCGTTTCTACCGGGTGCAGATCACCCTGCCGTGATCGTCAGAACTTGATCCTCCCGAGCGCCTGGGCACGAACGGAAACGTCACCCACACCCGGGACGGACAGTTCCGCCTTGTCACGTCCCCATCCTTTAAGCTGCCCGGTCAACCGGCCGCGTCCCGTGAAATACACCGTCACCTGGTTGGTATCGTTGGTCATCGCCCTGCGCCGCTGCGTGGCGAGACTGAGCTGATTGAGCTCGTTGAAAGGGATTGTTTTCACCGCGCCGCCCGTTGACAGGTGAAAGGCACCATTGGTAAAGGCGGCGAACTGCCCCGCGAGGATGGCCGTGTCCCGGAACAGCATCACGTCCACATTGGCGTTCGCCTGCACCCGGGGCGGCGTGAGGGATTTGCCATCCCATTTCTTCACCCGCAGGTTGGCGATGCGGACATTGCCAAAACCTTGATGAACAAAACGAACGCCTCTCCCGCCGGCACTCCATCCCTGCGGATCAATCCATTCCCGGATCAACCGACCGTTCATCATCAGGGCCACTGACTTGCGTACGTCGCTGGTGAAGATGCTGACCTTCGCGTGATTTGTTCCCGGCGTGAGCCGCAGGATCTCCGGCTGCCCCAGCTGCCGGATGGGTCCCGTCTTGGGGACCAATCGCAGATAGGCCACCGACTGCGACATCGCGAAGCTGTAGAACGGCGCAAAGTCCGGTTCCTGCTCCCGGGCGTTCAGGCTGATCGGCTCGAGTGAATCCGTATGCAGGCCGATCGCGATCTGGAACGAGTTCTGCCAATACATGTCGAAATCCATGCGCATCTGAAACGGAAGATTCATCCCCCGGGCGACCGACGCCGCCGCCCCGCCGACCAACGAGCCGTTGTGATACATCCAATCCCCCACGGCCACACCCTGGATCACGCTCATGTCACCATGCGTCCAGTCCTTGTCGTCGTGCAATGCATTGAAGATCACGCCGTCATGTCTTGCCCGTGGCAGGATGGTCGCCACCTGGTCCAACGGGATTTTCAGCTTTCCCGCGTAGGCCGTATCCAACATGACCCGGTCGTTCGTGATGGAAAGCAGCGAACCCACCAGCTCATTGCCATTGTGAAACTCTAGGACGGTCCGGGTCGGTGAGTCCGCGGCATCCATCGCCGGGCGCGTTCCCAGGTAGATCTCGGTCACGCTGCCGAAATCAAAATGAACCGGCTTCTTCAGTTCGGGACGCATCCACGCAATGCCGTTCGTTCGATCGAAGGAGATCAACTCTCCCTTCAACGAATCGCCGTTGCGGAACAGAACCGTCTCCTGCAATCCCTTGTTCGTGACCGTGGTGGCGGCGCTGGCCTGAAAACAGGCACCGAGCAGGATCGCGATGGCGGCCGCAATTCTCATTGCAAGGTCCACCTCCCATCCGGACCGAAACCCGGAATGACAAACGGCCGCAGTCGTGTCTCCGAGTTGAAATTCAATTCTGTGATCCAACCCGGATTCAGCTCAATGGCGCCAAACTGAATCGCCGTGCCATCCGCGGCAGCGCCCGTTACCGGGCGGATACCGGCGGCGTTCGTAACGCCCCCAAATTGACGAACGTATTTCAGCGCACTCAGCGTCAATCGTTCACTCGTCAACAGCCGCGCCTGCACCGCCACGACGGGCTGGTCCTTCGAAGCGAGCAACGGCTTCGGAAAATTCAGCTTCCGCACCCGTTGCATCGGCACGGACAGATCGATCCCATCCGCTCGAAACGCCAACGATGCGGACCGGATCGTCTTGATCTCAGCGGAAAACGTATCGTGATTCACCAGCGTGATGATCGGCTCGGTGATGTTCGTCATCGCCTTCGTCGAATCCTGAAAACCGCCGTCCCATTCCGTGATGTGGACGTTGCCCAATGACATTTCCTGGCTGCGGTTCAAAAACGAAACCCCTTTTTCCGTTCCCGCAAAACCGGCCGGATCCGTCCAGCGATGCACCATCTGCCCATTGACCAACAATGCAATCACCGCCCGATCACGATCCAGTCGCACTTCAAACTGCGTCGGGCGCGCGCCAAAGGGCACCGCATAGCGGGCCGTCCCCATCGGGGTCATACCGGGGCCGCCACCACCACGCGCCAGGTGCACGTAGCCCATCCCCAGCGTCAGCTGATAGCCGCGGCTGATGAAGTTGTAGCGATCGATGTTGTCCGAGCAGAGGGACACGATCGCATTGAGCGCACCGGTAAACATCAGGTCGAACTTCACGCTGCTGCGCCGGGGAAGCTCGAACTCGCGCCCGATGAAGGAATTCGCTTTGCCGGTGAAATAACCGTCCCGCATCGTCCAGAGCGTGGGCGTCGGAACCTTCCAACCCTCGAACCCATGCTTGCCCGGTCCACGATAGATGGTGTTCACCCCGTGATTGAAAAACGTGACCGATTCCACCAGTTCCCGCGATCCCGACATGCGGCCGGCAAACCACGATTTGAAGACGATGTGCTCATCCGTGAGTTCCATCACGTCGCCCAACAACATGTCGCCGTTGTGAAGTTGAAGCCGTGCCGAAAACTGCCCGGTCGGAACCGCCTTCTCCCGCGTCGTGAGCGTAACCATGTGCAACCCCGCCGGCGGGAAGATCAACGGAGTTTCCGAATGTGGCGATTGCCAACGGATCCCCTTTTCCATGTCAAAGGAAAGAAACTGCCCCTGCATCCGCGATCCATCGAGAAAGCGCATCAGATCCTGCGCCCCCGTCGGCCGGGCACAGGCGAACAGGAGTATGAACAATACGAATCTCATTCCGCGTCGCGAAGCGGCGGCATTGTCGGCAAATACCACGATAAGTCCATTACGGGTTTGTCCCGACGGAAATGGAGGCCGCGAATTCGTCTGATCGGGCTATGGTGATTCTTCCGGGTCAGGACGGACTGCCAGGTGAGTAGGCCATCGGAGTAGGCAAGACTTCTCCCACGCATCCAGCCGTCCGGGAGGAAGTGGATCCAGACGCTTTCTTCTCCTTCGTCCGTCTCCCAATGGCCAGGCAGGAAGATTTGGGCAACCCGAGTTGTCGGGATCGTGATTCTCGAGTCGGTGAGCGCGAAGGTGAGATTGGTGTCCGTCATAGACAGGCGACTCGTTTCGGTCTTGTCGCCATTGCGGAATATCATTGTCTTCGTTTTCCCAGTCGGGTTTGGCGCATGGACGGTGCGACCGTCCCATTCTGACACCCGGACATTGGCCACGCCCAGCCGGGTCTCACTGTGATAGTTGAGAAACATCAATCCCGTTCCAGCACCGGCGTAACCGAGATCCGTCCAGTGCCGGATTTCCTCGCCATCGGCGAACAGCCAGCCTTCGCCAGTGTGAGAATTCACCCGGAAATCCAGCCGCGCATGATTGCCGTTCACCATGGAAGGCACATCCCGACGCTCCATCTTGATCCCCTTTCGTGGATCGCGTCCGCGAGTGACTGCGTAGATCGAACCGCTGCCGGAAGAAAAGAAATGAAAGCCTTCACCGTCCGTGTAGTTGACCATGTCCCGTTGGAAAAAAGTCATGCGAAAGCGCGGACGATTACGCCAATACAGGTCAAACTCCACGCGGGCCACCGGCGGCATGTCACATTCGCAGGCCAGCGTCCCCTTTCCTTGCGAAACAAACACGCCGTCAATCAGTTTCCACGCCGGTTCGGAGGACGTGGGTCCCGCCCGCGACGTCGCCACCCCGCCGACGATCCAGCGGTCTGCCGTGTAAGGTCCCTCGTAACTCACTCCGGCCGGAGCGTCGGTCCAACGAATCGAACGAATCAACGTCTCGGGCAGGTCAAAATGATTCCCGCCTACGGATTCGACCTCCACCTTTCCGCTCGCCATCCGGGTCACCAGGCCGCCGATGCTTCCGCCGTCCCGCAACCGGATCTGGTTCACGGGACGTCCGGCCAGATTCGTTCCCGATGGATGTTGAAAGATGACCGCCTCGAGACGCTTCCCATCCCGCGCCGGGCCGCCGGCGATGCTGAGTTCACTGGCAGCCAAGACCGTCGTCCATCTCACCGGTTTGCCGGCCTCGTCGCCTTTCCAATGCAACCGAGCCATCGAATCCGAAATCTCCGCTGCTTCACACAAGCAAGCCACCCCACTGAACGTGATGAAGGTGTTCAAAAGCCGGTTCATGCCTTGCCAGAAGGTAAGCCCTCTTGGATATGACGCGCAAGTGACCCGCGCGTAAGGTTTGCAGTAAACCGCTCTCCGTCATGGATCGGATTTGGTGTCACTGGTCAGTCCCGAAAGTCGCTTGGTTACGGCGTTCCATCGGAGCCTAGGTATCGCGTAGCGTCAACACATGGATAGCCGGGGACTTCAGCCCCGGGGCCCAGTGTGAGAATCTCAAACGTCGCGTCGCGACCGCTCAATCAGGTGAAATACGCCCGCATGACGTGTCTTGAACGGTCGCTACGCGACTTTATGGGATCGATAGACTGCCTTAGCTAAGCACCATTCGAGTCAGTCCTGAAAAGGAATCATCCTGCCCAATCAGAAAACAAAACGCTCACACGCTTCATCTCGGTGGACAAACGCCAAGCAATCTATCGCCCACCACCGGATCACCAAATAGGACAGGATGATTTCTTTTTCCCGAACCCGAGAATCTGCGTCATCCGTGGTCTCTCGGGACAGAGCGATGTCCTCCGATTTGAAAACGTCCAAATTCTTAGCGACGCCGTTTCACTGCTCAGCAAATCGCTTCCACTCGTCCTCGATGACGGTGGGCTTCAGCAGATCGTTATGCAGCAGGATTCGGTAGCGGAGAACGAGGTCTTCCTTGGTCGAGAGCGCGACCGGTTTGCGGCCCGGCCATTGGGGATTCTGCATGCTGCGTTTGGCCCGCAGAATCCACTTCACCGGAAAGCCCGGATGACTCGGATGCACGAGAATGGTCACACTGCGCTTCTTGTCTTGAATCGTCCGGGTGACATTCATCCAAGCTCCACCGTCCACGGCCGTCTTCTGCGGCTCCACCAGACCGATCTGCCCGAAAAACTTAACATCATCCGCCAAACGGATTCGTGGCGAAAAGCCACCGTAGCCCTTCACATCATCCGACCCGCCCAGTGTGACGCCTTCAACCAGCGCCCGCAGACTGATTGCAATATCCAATCGCCGGATCCGATCCATCACACTCCATGCCTTTACCTGTACTGACTCTCGCACGAGACCCAGATCCTGTTCGGGCTTGGCGGGATCTGGCACCAGCCAATCACGCGACAACGTAAACCGTGCGCTCTGCCCACCCGATCCGACACCGGTTGCGATTGGTTTGCCCCATTTGATGTCCTTGCACACCCAGGGATCACTCACCGGCTTACCGTTCAACAGAACCTGATGCCAGGCCCAGAAGATGCCGCGATGATGCAGATGGTCCTTGGGAAAATCCTCGGTCACCAGCACCCCATCCGGGTCAAAGACGGGATGCAGGTAGTTCGCGCGCGCGTATCTGCCGTCCTGCGAAACCGGATCGATTTGAAATTCCAGAACCGGCTCACCTTCTTCCGAAATCCGGGCCACACCCTCATCGAGCCGGTCGATCGTAAACCGCTTTGCCGCCTGCGCCGGCAGCAGGCAGATGAACGTAAACGCTACTGCGAAGATGAACCGCTTCATTTGATCACCTTGCTCAGATCAAACGCCGTCAGCTTCCCTTCCAACATTTCCGGCAGGATCAACCACATCTTGTCCGTCAAAAACGCGTGATCGGCCGCACCGCGAGGCAGCGTCATCAGGAGCTTCGTATTCCCCTTGCCGCTGATGTGGAAGACCTTGCCCGCGCGCCAGTCGGTGACCACGAAGCCGCCTTTGCCGTCCACCTCCACGCCGTCCAGGTTGCCAGTCGGCTTCTTGGTAATGACCTTCCACTTCTTGCTTTTCAAATCGATTGCGAGCAGGCGCCCCAGGGGATCGGCGGAAAAGTCGTCCTGCAAATTCTTGCCCCAGCCCCCCAGATACAGTTTACCTTCGTGAACCAGCAAGCCATTCGGGTGCTCGATGGCCTTGCCCTTGGCAAACACCGAGGTCTTGCCGTCCTTGTGCGAGTAAATGATGCCGGCAACCATATCCGACACGAAGACCGTCCCATCCGGACTGGTCGCAACGTCGTTCAGGAACTTGGCGTTCTTGATCTCAACTTTCTTCTTGATCTTGCCGGTCGGTATATCGATCGCCACCAGGCGAGTGATGTCACTCACCCACAAGGTGTCGCCGTGACTGCGAATGCCCTTGGGCGCACTCAGACCGGTAGCCCATTTCTCGGTAATGATCTTTCCATTCACCGAGAGCTTCGTGATATAGCCGTCCCCATCATCCGCCTTGCCGCCACCTTCACGGATCTGCGAGAGGAAGATGAATCCGGTATGCGGATCCAGATAGGCGCTTTCCGGTGCCTTGAGGCCTTCGGTGATCTTCCACTTCACGGGAAAATCCGCGGCTGACCCATTTCGGGTCAAAGTCAGGGAGAATGCGGCAAGAAGAGTAATGAGAATCTTGTTCTTCATGATATCGATCGGGAATGTGCGCTGATGCTACCCCCACCCGTGGTTAAGACAACCTCAGGATTGCCAACAAAAAAAGCCGGGCCACACGGCCCGGCTTCTGGGGATCGGATGAAATCCGGAATCACTTGTGGATGTTGTGACAGGCCTTGCAGTTGGCGGCCTTGTTCAACGCAC
>JAYPXF010000061.1:22968-27321 GCA_038154405.1 Verrucomicrobiales bacterium
TTGCCCTTCAACAGACCGTCAGTGGCTTTCACCAAGGCGGCGGTCTTTGCCTTCCAGCTGTCGAGACCACCCTTCTCGGGCTTGGTCGCAGCGAGCTTCACGAACATGTCGTGCAACTGTTTGAGCTCTTCCTTGGAAGCCTTGCCGGACTTGACCTTCGCAACCAACGACCCCTTGCCCTTCATGCCCTTCTTCATGACCATTTCAATGGTCTCATGATCGTCGGACTTGTCACCGGCGAAGGAGGTCGTGGCAACCGCACCAAAGGTGGCGGCAATGGCGAATGCGATACTCGTTTTGATGATGTTCTTCATGTGTATGTTGACCGATGTCTTGGTTGGTACGCGCCGATTTGAAATCTCAAAGGGGCCGAGGTAAAGCCGAATCTCACGCCGATGTGTGACAATCCCGTATTCAGGGACTCACTTCCACGACCGAGACCTGGGTCTGCTTCGTGGCCGGATCCTCCACCACATGCACCATAATCAAACCCGCGGTTCCCTGAATCAACAAGGTGTAGTGACTTGTCGTCGCGTTCGGCGCGGAGGAGAGCCGCAACGCCGCTGAAGTGCTCGTCGAAACGGCTGGCGTCGGCTTGAACTCCTTCTCGTAGTAGCCCTGCACCGTCGCCAGCGAATTCGTGCAGTCATACGTCGCGGCGGTGATGCCGAAGGTGCCCCCGCCGCGACGTATGACAGCACCCAATTGCGGGAAGAGTTAGGGATCTCCCGGTGTGGTGGTCGGGTGGTGAAACGCCGCCGGATTGACCGAATGCTCAAACACCTGCAGCTGTGAGACGCGGTTCGAGGCACTTCCCAGCATAAGGGCGAATGAGATCGCGTCGCGATATCGTTCCAGGATCAATGTGCTTTGCCAGCCGAATTTGACCGGTGACGGAACCTTGACCCGCGACTTCATGCCGCGAAGCCCCAACATCACACCCTGCATCTGGAACGAAAGACCGGATGCCGGAGTGAACCCCTGACGATCGAATATGTCATCACGCAGATCATCATGCGACTTGTTCACCCGATAGACCGTTCCCCGAAGATGCGGATGGTCAACCGTTTCGACGATCGTACCCTCCTTGTAGGCAAACCACGGATATTCCGACGCGTCTCCGGAAAAGAAGGCGGATATGACCGCCAACGTCAGGAACAGCATCAGCACCAACAGAAACAGCCCTGCGCGACTCCGGGGTTTGCGTCGGGAGCGTCGCTCCTCCTCGGCTTCCGCTTCCGCTACTTCCAGATCCGTGGGCATCGTCAACCCTTCGTCTGATCCGCGATTTGTTTCAGCATATCAAAATCAAAGATCCCCGTTGCGTGCTGATCTCCCCACATCGGCTTGATGCCGTAGCCACCCACGCTGTCATAGCTCTGCAGCTTGAACGACTCTTCGCGCAGCGGTATGTCCGGACCCTTCGCGAGATTGCCCATGACATCCACCTCACCCTTGCATCCCGCGCAGGGACAGGCCCTCCGCAAGGCCTCCAGATTCACATAGCTCTCAGAGCCGTCATCCCAGCGGATGGCGAGTTCATTGCCGATGACCTGCATATCGTCCGGTCGCATGCGCGCATGCTAACGCGCCCTCGCCACGTTTTCAGTCAATATCTTGAACCGCAAAAATCGCGCGTGCGCATTCCGCCGGCGCATGTTTAGTTTTTCCCAGTTCTCCCATGCAAAACGAGTCTCTGTCCCGTCGGCAGGCATTGCGCAACACCGGCATCGGCGCGCTCAGCCTGAATCTGCTCAACTCGGATCTGTTCACCGCGAACGCGGAAGCGCAATCCACCCTCACTCCGTTCAATCGCTTTCCGCGAATGGTGCAGGAGCATTTTGTCCGGAAGCTGCGACTCCATGATGAAATGCATCGCGCCCGAATCTTCGGTCTGAAGAACCAACCCCAGGCCGAAGCCTACGTGCACGAGGTCCGCGAGAAGATCAGTCTCAGCTTCGGTCGATGGCCGACCAAGACGCCGTTGAACCCGCGCGTCGTCCGGGTGATCAAACGCGGCGGTTATCGCATCGAGAACATCATCTTCGAAAGCCGCCCCGGCTTCCTCGTCACCGCCAACCTCTATCTGCCGGACAAGATAGAAAAGCCCATCCCCGGAGTGGTCGGCACCTGCGGCCATTCCACCAACGGCAAGGCGGCCGAACCGTATCAGGCCTTCGCACAGGGACTTGCCAGACTCGGTTACGGCTGCCTGATCTATGATCCGATCGGTCAAGGCGAGCGGCTGCAGTATCTTCACGATGACCTGAAACCGAAGCTCCGCGCCGGCACCCGCGAGCACATCAATGCCGGCAACCAGCAACTGCTCATCGGTGAGTTCTTCGGATCCTGGCGCGCGTGGGACGGTATCCGCGCGCTGGACTACCTGCTCACGCGACCGGAGATCGATCCCAAGCACGTCGGCGTGACCGGCAATTCCGGTGGTGGCACCATGTCCAACTGGCTCGCCGGGCTCGATGAGCGCTGGACCATGGCCGCACCGAGCTGCTTCGTCACCACCTTCCGCCGCAACCTGGAGAACGAACTTCCCGCCGACTCCGAACAATGTCCGCCCAAGGTCTTGGCGCTCGGGCTCGATCACTGCGATTTTCTTGCCGCGATGGCGCCCAAGCCCGTCGTAATTCTGGCGAAAGAAAGGGACTACTTCGATGCGCGCGGAGCAGAAGATGCCTTCAACCGTCTGAAGCATCTGTATTCCCTGTATGGCAAAGAGGAGAACGTCCGCCTGTTCATCGGCCCGAGCTATCACGGATTCTCACAAGAGAATCGCGAGGCCATGTACCAGCTCTTCGATCAAGCCACCGGTATCAAGGAGACGCGAACGGAACCGGAGATCCGGATCGAACCCGACGAAGAATTGTGGTGCACCCCGAAGGGACAGGTCGGCGGAATCGGTTCGCGCACGATATTTTCCGTCACCGCCGGCCTCTCCAAGCGCTACGCAGAACTCCGCCGCTCATTGCGCGGCCAACCGCTGAAGAACGAGTTGCAACGGCTGCTCAACCTGCCCGACGCCCACGGCACACCGGAATACCGCATCCTGCGACCAACCGGGGGACGCAAATACCCCACGAAGTATCACGCCTCGTATGTGCTTGAAACCGAGCCCACCGCTCAGGCGATCGTCACACGTCTCAGTATGGAACGCTGGTATTCCCGCCCGCCACAAGGCGGCAAGAAAGCCGTGCTTTATGTCTCGCACCGATCCGCCGATGCCGAGATGCGCGAAAACGAATGGGTTCGCGACCGGATCAAAGTGGCGGGAGAAACACCGTTCTTTGCCATGGATGCCCGCGGCATCGGCGACTCCATGCCGAACACCTGCGGTCGCAGTTCGTTCGACAGCCCCTATGGCAACGACTTCTTCTACGCCTCCCATGCTCTCATGCTCGACCAACCCTACGTCGGTCAACGCACGCATGACGTCTTGCGCGTGATCGATTGGCTTGCTTCCTTCGGCCATACCGAAATTGAACTCATCGCCAACGAATGGGGAACCATCCCCGCCACCTTCGCCGCCGTGCTTTCAAAGTCCGTCACCAAGGTCGCGCTCAACAAACCCCTCGCCAGCTATTCCGAGATCGCCGAATCCGAAATGTACGACTGGCCCGTCGCCATGTTCCTCCCCGGCGCCTTGCTCACCCTCGATCTCCCCGACTGCTACGCGGAATTGCGCAAACGCAAAGTCATGAGCTGAGCCTTCCATATTGTTGCGAGCGTGGGCGAGCAGATCGGAACCCTGCACGGCGTCTACTCGCTCACGCTCGCAGCTACATTCTTCAGTTCGGCAATCGTGTTATTTCGAAGCGCTCTTCGCCGTAACAGCAGCCATTGAAATATTGAAACTGGCCTTCCTGTCGGTTTCGACGGCCACTCGTACCGTGAAAAGCAGTCGATGAAAATCGAGGCCGTTCGGAGTGCGCTCTTTGCCGTGCATTTCCCAGAATTCCTTCTTCTATGGCCAGGTTGATTCCATTCCATAGCGGCACAGCTTGTCGGGAATCTGGCCGTATTCTTTTGGGCAATCCGGCAGTTTGATCGATTCTCCGTCGGCATCGGTCACCGAAATCGCGATGGGCCCATACGGTGTGGGCGGATCGTAATCCCACATGAACCAGGGATCGATCATGCGCCATGCGTCATCCCACGCTTTGTTGCCATACCGGGGGTTCCCGACTTTCTGAGAGCCGTCGGAAAGTAGCGACTCCTGCTTGACCAGCCAAGGGTGCTGTATCCGAACTTGCCGAAATGTTGTCCCGAATCAGCGATCGCGGATACTTGACTCCACTTGCAACGGATGCCCTTGCCCAGATTGTCGATGGAGATCCAAAC
>JAYPXF010000062.1:0-222 GCA_038154405.1 Verrucomicrobiales bacterium
AAGGAATCCCATCCACCGCCTTCATCATTGCATCCAGGTTGGTCGCCTTGGAATCGTTGATGAACTGAACACCGTTGATTTCATCCACAAACTCGCAACGATGCGGTGAAGGTTCAAAGGATTTGAGTGTGCGAACGATCGATTCCAAGGGCATTTGCAGGATGCGTCCCGCCGACATCGCGGCCATCATATTTTCGGCGTTGTGCGGTCCACGAAGACGGG
>JAYPXF010000062.1:268-14379 GCA_038154405.1 Verrucomicrobiales bacterium
CAGCGGACCTTCCCAACCCGGCAGGGTGCTGCAGATCATGTCGCCTTCCATGTGAAAGTCCGCTGTGCGATTTCCGGCGCTGAAAGTTATTGTGCGGGCATGAATCTCGATACCGAGCGCGCGTAGGTACGCCAACGCCTCTGTCTGCAGGACGGCCCAGTCGAACTCTCGTTGGTTCTCAAAGATGCGTCCCTTGGCGCGCGCATAGGCTTCCACGCTCTCGTAGCGATCGAGGTGATCGACGGAGAGGTTGGTCAGAATGGAGATGGCCGGACGAAAACACTCGATGGTTTCCAACTGAAATGAACTGACCTCAACCGCGAGGAAGTCCAATGAACCACTCAGGTCAGCGCGACAGCTGATCGGCATTCCGATGTTGCCGGCGACCGCCGAAGGACAGCCGGACTGGTTCAACATGTGGTTGAGCAGTTCCGTCGTCGTGGTCTTGCCATTAGTACCGGTGATGCCGATCTGCAGGCATTCACAGAAACGCGCGCCCAGTTCGAGTTCACCGATGATACGCAATTCGCGTCGTTGAAGATTCTTATAAACGGCGGACTTTGGCCCGATGCCGGGACTGACCACGGCAAATTCAAAATCCCGCTCGGGAACTTCGCTGGATCCGAGCACCACCTGCACGCCAAGTTCCGAAAGCGAGTCCGCCTTGTGCGCGACCGCGTCGTCTTCCCGGGTGTCCAGCACGGTGACGCAGGCACCCTGGGATACCAGCAAACGCGCGGCGGCGTCGCCGCTCAATCCGAGACCGACCACCAAGATTTGTTTATCGGCAACGTTCATTGGGTGACTAACGGAGTTTCAAGGTTGCGAGTGCGGCGACCGCACACAGGACGCAAAGGATGTAGAAGCGGGTGACGACCTGCGATTCGTACCAACCCTTCTTCTGAAAATGATGATGTATCGGGGCCATCAAAAAGACGCGCCGCCCCTCGCCGAAACGGATTCGCGTGTATTTGAACCAGTAGCGCTGAATGACCACGGACAGCCCTTCCACCACGAACACCCCGCCGGCGATCACGATGACAAACGGTTGATGAATCAGCACGGCCATGATTCCCAGCACACCACCAAGCGCGAGCGAGCCGGTGTCGCCCATGAACACCTGCGCCGGATGACAGTTGAACCAGAGGAAGCCCAGCCCAGCCCCCAAGATCGCGGCGCAGAGGACGGTGAGTTCCCCGGCTCCGGCCACGTAAGGCACCTGCAGATAGCCGGCATAAATCACGTTGCCCGCAATGTAGGTCAGAACGAGAAACACGATGGTCACGATGATCGTGCAGCCGATCGCCAGACCGTCCAGACCGTCCGTGAAGTTGACCGCGTTGCTGCTGCCCACGATGGCCCCGACGGTAATCAGGAGACCGATGACAAACGCACCTTCCAACACCGGGTATTTGTAGAAAGGTACCATTATGTCGGATATCAGCCGGTTCGTTTCTGGGACCGAACCGAGATAAACCGCAATGAAAATGGCCAGCAAGGTCTGCACCCATAGTTTGACGTGAGCCGCCGCGCCATCCGCATTTTTTTCCGTGATTTTTTTGTAGTCGTCGTAGAAACCCAGCGCTCCCAGCACCAGCAATGAGACCAGGGTCAGGGTCACCAGGGAGTTCCATTGGCACCACAGCAAGGCGGTCAGATCCACCACAGTCACGATGAGGATTCCGCCCATGGTCGGCGTGCCACGCTTGGAGAAGAATTCGGTATCCTTGGTCCCCGCCTTCTGCGCCTTGTCGTCGTAGTCCTGGCCGAACTTCAGGCGCTGCAACCAGCGGATCACTTTCGGTCCGAGCCAAAGACTTAGCAACAGGGCGGTGATCGCCGCCCCGGCGCTGCGCACGGTGATGTAACGAAACACCCGCAGCGCCGACAGGTGGTCGGCCCACGCGGTTTCGGATGCCTTGTCCATCAACCATTGGCTCAGGTAGTAAAGCATTCGTGTTCAGTCGTGATGATTTGGCGGACGCGAATCTTCCGCGGCAAGGCGACATGGCTTCCCCTCCGTGAGGCGGAGCAGGAAGCCGGGCAAACCCAGCCGTTTGGATTCGGCAGCCAATCTTTCATCGTCAGTCAACCATTTCGACGGCAGCGGCCGACCGACTTTGCGCGCTTTGCTCATAGGTGCTTTCAATCGTGGTCTCGTCCCTCAACGTCCCTCGTATCTTTGCAGAAATCCGTTCCAACCCGGCGGTGCGCGACGCCTTCACCAGCACCAGGTCGCCCGGCCGCAAGGCCCGCTGCAGGGTGACGACAGCGTCCTCGACAGTGTCGAATTCGCTGATCACCCGCAGCCCGGCCTCGCGCGCCTCACCCGCGTAGAGGTAGCTCATCGAACCCACCGCGAACAACATGTCCACGCCGCGTTCGGCGAGCAGCCTGCCGATCTCGCGATGTGCGGATTCGGCATGTTCGCCCAGTTCACCCATGTCGCCCAGCACTGCGATGCGGCGACCGGAGCAGGGCAGGCCCACCAACGTGTCGATGGCGGCCGTCATGGAATCGGCGTTCGCGTTGTAGCAATCGTCCAACACGCGAACGCCGTTGTCTTCCCAAAGTTGCAGGCGCCACTTTGACGGGGTGCAATTCGCCAAAGTGCGCCTGCCCAGTGTACCCGCCAGACCCAGCTCGGTTCCCACTGCCAGTGCGAGCACGGCATTTGTTACCTGGTGTCTGCCGAGCAACCGTATACGAAGCTCTTCAAATCTTGCTTGCGGCGCGGTCACGTCAAACCGTGTGCCGTCGTTGTGCATCTGCACGGCTGAAATCTGCCAATCGCAATCGCCACCCGAGCCGATGCGAACGACCTTGGCCTTGGTCTTGGTGGCCAGCGCATCGGCATGCTGCTCGTCACCGTTGAGGAACAGGATTCCATCAGGCGGCAGCATTTCGGCCAGGGTACCTTCCTCGGACAATACCCCATCCACATCACCAAAGTGCTCGAGATGCTCGCGACCGATGCTGGTGATCACGCCATGCAGCGGGCGGGTCATTTCAATCAACGGCTTCAACTCACCCGGGTGATTCGTACCCAGTTCCTGCACTAGCACTTTGTGTTCCTCGGTGAGTTTGAGCAGGGTCAGCGGAACTCCGATGTCGTTGTTGAAACTGGCCTCACTCCACAACGCGGGGCCATCCGCTTCGATCAACGCGCCCAACAGATCTTTGGTGGTTGTCTTGCCGTTCGAGCCGGCGACGGCGACGACCGGCAGATCGAACTCCGCACGATGCGCCGCAGCAAAGCGGCCCAGGGCCACCTTGGTATCCTCAACTTCAATGACGCCAAACTCACCCGGCACCTGCGGTCCCCGGCCGACTTCCACAATGACTGCGGCAGCGCCAGCCTGACAGACCTCATCCACAAACCGGTGTCCGTCAAAACGCTCACCGTTCAAGGCGACGAACACATTGCCGGCGGCAATCGAACGGGAATCCGTGCTCACGCCGTGCGCGCGCATGAAGTCATCCCCCCGGGTGATCTCGCCACCGGTCGCATCGGCAATGAATTGTAGTGTCCAGTCAGTCAAAGCTCTAATTCGTCAGCATGCGGTATTTTACGCCGCCCTCAATATCTTCTTTCCGCAAAGTTCGGCCGCGATCACCTCGGCGGCATGGCGACGGTCATCAAAGGGAACCACCGAGTCTTTCAGTTCCTGAAAAGTTTCATGTCCTTTGCCGGCAATCACCACGGTATCCCCGGCTTGTGCATGATGAATGACATCGCGGATTGCGGCATGACGATCTAGAATCGTGCGGGAACCATCCGTCCGTACGGACCGATAACCGGCCTCGATCTGTGCAGCAATAGCGGCGGGCGGTTCCTTCCGCGGATTGTCGCTGGTCACCACCGTGTAGTGCGCCAACCGCGCGGCGATCTCGCCCATCTTGGGACGTTTTCCGGCATCACGATTCCCACCACAACCGAAGGTGAGCAGGATGCGATTCGGCGTCACTTCCCGCAGAGTAGTGAGGACATTCTCCAACGCATCCGCTGTATGCGCGTAGTCCACGATGACGTTGAATGGCTGCCCCATGTTCAACCGCTCCAACCGACCGGGAACGGGAGGCGTCTTGGCCATGGCTTCAACGCTCTTACCGACATCCAATCCCATCGCCTTGGTGACCCCGATTGCAGCCAGGGAATTGTAGACATTGTGGCGACCGATAAGCTGCGAACCGACACTGTGCCCGGTCCCTTCGTCGTTGACATTGAAGTGCATCCCGGAGGGATCGAGTTCGATTTCCGTCGCCTGCAGGGTCGTATCCCCAAGCAGGCCGAAGGAAACCGTATCGGCCGTCTTCGATTCGCTCATCAGGCGCCGACCATATTCATCGTCACCGTTGATCACCGCTCGGGCGCGCTTGGCACTGTTCTCAAGCAAGGTGAAGAACCGCGCCTTGGCATTGAAGTAATTCTCCATCGTGCCGTGATAGTCGAGATGGTCCTGGGTGAGGTTTGTGAACACCCCAACGTCGAAATGCGTTCCATTCACGCGCGCTTGCTCCAACGCATGGGAACTGACCTCCATCACGCAGGCCTCGCAACCTTCGCGAACCATCTGGGCAAACAACTGCTGCAGGTCCAGTGCTTCCGGGGTGGTCCGATGTGCCGGCAGAATCCGTCCGGCAACATCATAGTGGACCGTCGTGATGAGACCGGTCTTGATACCCTGCGCTTCGAGAACGTTCTTGAGCAGGAAACTCGTGGTGGTTTTGCCGTTCGTACCCGTTATTCCGATCACTCCCAACTTGCGGCTGGGATGCCCGTAGAACTCGCAGGCCAGTACCGGCATGATGGCGCGCGTGTCCTGCACCACGATCTTGGCGGCACGATGGGACGCAAAACCGTTACGTTCGCAGATGATCGCAACAGCCCCCCGGTCGATCGCCTCGCTGATGTAATCGTGTCCGTCAGCATTGTGACCAGGACAGGCCACGAAGACCTTGCCAGGAGACACGCGACGTGAGTCGAGAACGATGCCCGTGACCTCCCGTTCGAGGTCGCCTTCCACCAACCGGGTCGGTATAGATTCCAACAACTTCTTGAGGATCATGATCAGCGGTTCATCACGTTGATGAACGGGGTTTGTGATTGGCGTTGCAGACGGGAAAGCAGGGGCGAATCCAACTCCACCGAGTCCGGCTGGAGGTTAAGATAGTTCGCGGCTGTATCGGCGATCTCCTTGAAACAAGGCGCGGCACATCGGCCTCCGGAACCACCGCCCCTCGGTTCGTTGACGATAACGGAAATGACGAGTTCCGGATTCGTGGCTGGAAGATATCCAATGAACGAGGCGACGTTCTTGCCGTGCGTGTAACGGCCGTTGACCGCCTTGTCCGCCGTGCCGGTTTTCCCGGCGACGGAGTAATAATCCATGATCGCATTCTTGCCCGTCCCCTTCTTCGACACGACGGTCATCAACGCCTTCGTGATTGTCCGGGAAGTCTCACTGCTCACCACTCGGCGAATCGGCGTGGGGTTGTAGCGGCCAACGACGTTGCCATCCTTGTCCTGCAGGCGATCGATCAACATGGGCCGCATCAACGTACCGCCGTTCGCTATCGCCGCCACGGCCATGGTAATCTGCAAAGGGGTCACCGCGATGCCCTGGCCGATCGGAATACGAGTGCGATCATCATCACGCCAACGACTGCTGGAACGAAGCATTCCCTTGGATTCACCTCGAAGATCAATGTCCGAACGGGCTCCGAAGCCGAAACCGCGCAGGTATCCTTCGAAGGTGTTGGCCGGCATGCGCACGGCGATATTGGATGACTTGGCCAAGATGGTCTCGATCGTCATCGACTCGTAAGCGTGTCCGCGATATTCGCGCAATGGACGGGCGCGACGATATTTCCAGTTGCCCTTTTCGCACCAGATGGCCTCCCCCCAGCGCACGACGCGTTCTTCCACACCGGCCGCAATGGAGAGAATCTTGAAGGTGGAGCCGGGTTCATACACATCCATGATCGCGCGGTTCTTGCGATAATCCTCACGACCTTTCGGAACATCACCCGGACGATTGGGGTCGTAAGTTGGCAGATTGGCCAACGCCAATATCTCGCCAGTCTGCGGACGCACCAGAATTGCCGTGGCGCTCACGGGCTTGAACTTGTCCATCACGTCCGCGAGTTTCTGTTCCACGAGATGCTGCAGGCGGGCGTCAATGGTGAGGTGCACGTTGAGACCGTCGGTCGCAGCAACCTCCTTCAAACGCTTGGTGGCGACTTCGCGCCGGAGGCTGTCTTTCTCCGTTTCGCGATAACCGTAAGTGCCGGTAAGGCGGTTGTTGAAGGCCAGTTCGATTCCGTCCATACCGACGATCTCCTTGGCCTGACGATCATCCACCGCCACGTCCCGGGTGGACGTGTAACCCATCACGTGGGCGGCGAGCTGGCGATTCGGATAGATGCGGATGGAATCTTCGATCACGTCCGCACTGATCGACATGCGGCGCAGGTTGCGGAAGAACCCACGCTGTCTGCGATTCAGACCGCTCTCATCGCCAAACTTCATGTTCAGCATTGTGCCCTTGATCAACTTGTACCGTTCAATCGGCACCTTGCGGGCCAGCACCACGTAGCGATTCGTAACCACCCGGAAAGAGCCGTCGCTGTTGGTGCGGGTAAAAACCCGGGGTTGCAGACGATTATAGAGATCCCATTCGGTCATGCCGATTAGCGGGGCGATCTCCCTGGCGATGTTCGCCTGATACCCGCCAATCAAGGCGGGATCGGCAAAGATGGTCTTGGCCGGGAGACTGGTCGCCAGCATCTGTCCACGCGAATCGAAAATGTTCCCGCGTCGGGGCATCAGCAGCTCCGTGCTGCGGACATTGATTTCGGCCTTCTCACGATACTCAACATGCTTGTGCACCTGCAGATCCACCAACCGATACCCGAGACCGCAGAACGCGATCAGGAGCAGCAGTCCGAGGAAAAACAGACGCTGGTTTTGTTGAGCTTGGATCATCGTTTCTTGGGTGCGGAATGTTGCTGCTGATTGGACGGATTCTGACGCGCCCGCGCCCAGTAGCGCGGCCCGGCATAGTCACCTTCGTTGACCACACCTTCATGAGTGAGCGTATAGATCTGTTCCGGTTTGGGTGCCGACAAACCGAGCTTCAGCGAGCGAATGCGATCCTCGAGGTATCGGGTAGAGCGAAAATAGGCGAGACGCTCCAGTCGGTTGTGATTCTCCCGGCGGAGCTTTTCCAATCTTTGCTCCTTTTCCTTCATTCGCTGCCCCAATTCGAAAATCTGATTCTTCTGCCAGACAAAACCGACGCCGGCCAAACCGAGCAGGAGGCAAACCACAACCACCTTGACCACAGGGCCAAGGCGGACGGCAGGGGCGGATCTTTTGCGATTCTTGGGCATGATCAGTTGTTCCCCAGTTTTTCAAATACCCGCAACTGCGCACTGCGCGCCCGCGGATTCTCCTTCACTTCGGTTTCACTCGGAGCGATCGACTTGCGATTCACCCGTTTCAAAAGCGGTTGTTTGGGACGGCGCAGTTCCGGGACATCCACGTCACCGTCAAACTCATAGTCACGTTCCAGCTCGCGTCCCCATTCCTTCACCTTGCGGTCCTCCAGCGAGTGAAAGGTGATCACAGCCAGATGGCCGCCCAGCTTGAGGATCGTCAGTGCGCCATCGAGGCCCTTCTTCAGCGAACCGATCTCGTCATTCACCGCAATGCGCAGGGCCTGAAACACGCGCGTGGCCGGATGCTTCTTTTTCCCGGCACGAGGGCAGATTGATTCAATGTGTCCGGCAAGATCGCCGGTGGTTTGGAAGGAAGCTTCGGCACGCCGCTCGACGATGCCGGTGGCAATTCGACGCGCCCGTGGCTCATCGCCGTATTCGCGGAAAAGCGAGATCAACACCTCCGGCTCCTCGTTGTTCACGAGGTCCGCTGCGGTCGTTGTCTGTCGGTCATCCATTCTCATGTCCAAAGGTCCGTCGTTCAAAAAACTGAATCCGCGTTCGGCGTTGTCCAGTTGCGGGGAGCTGACTCCCAGGTCGAGCAGCACACCGTCGAGGCTGCCCGCCGGCACCCATTCAGCCAGCTCCGCGTAATTGCCGCGGCGCAGCTCGAATCGGCCCGCAAACCCCGCCAGGTTCCGCTCAGCCGTTCGCAACGCCGCGCCATCGCGATCGCATCCATACACCCATCCATTCGGTGCGCTGCGTTTCAAAATGGCTGCTGTGTGTCCACCCATGCCCAGAGTTCCGTCGGCGTAGCGGCCGTTCGGACTCGGGTTTAGAGCGGACAGCACCTCCGCCAACATCACCGGGTTGTGGATGGTACTGGTCACGTTTGTTCATGCCTGTTTCGCGTTTTCAGTTCTTGGCCATCCAACTGGGGGATCGCCGTTGCCGCGGCGCCGTCCGCGACGGCCGATAACTTGACGGGCGCTTGGGTTGCCGCTTGATTGCCTTCCCGTTCGGGCGACGAACCACCCGGCGGGGCATTTTCAGTTTCCGAACCCAAACTCTTCCGTTCGGCGGTGGCTCCAACGACACCTCGGGCACTTCCGGTTGCGCCGGTTCAGGAGAGGCAACCTCGTGCTTGGATTCCGCGTGCAGCTTCTCAGGCTGAAACGTACTCCGCACGCGCGGCCCCTTGTGCTCACGCGAGCGATCGCGCAACTGGCGATCCGCCACGTCCGTCCGCCGAGAAATTGGATCCTCCCGCCGCCGCGCCTGCCGAGCATCGCGAATCTGCGCGGCGAGATCGGGGCGCATCCCGAAATTCGGGATCAGCTCGTCGCCATCCACCACGTGGTGGGCGCGACCACGGACCAGCCCTTTCAGGCTGTTTCCTGCTGCCAGGAAGTTAAACAGGCCCATTGGTTCTCAGTTCTCTCACAGCCTTGGTGGTGCCAGCTCCGGCAAAATCCTCGAGGGTGCGCTAAATCATGGATTTCGCCTCAGACTCATGAGCCAGGTCCACCGCTCTCACGTGTTCGTAGTATTCCGGATTCCAGATTTGGAACCGGTCGAACATGCCAACCAAAATTGATTCCCCATTGATGCCGGCCATCTTGGCCAGGTTGTCCGGGAGACAGATGCGCCCCGCGCGGTCGATCGAGACATCGTCCGAATCGCCACCCAGCAGCCGCCGCAGGGATTCCGCCTTGGGGTCCGCGAAATCCATCGCCATGAACTTCTCCTCCAATCGGATCGCCGTGCGCTGCGGCATGACGAGCAAACAGTGGAAATCCAAACCTCCCGTCTTCCATGCATAGATCGAGTAGACCGAGTCCTGATTGGACCGCCATTTGGCCGGAATCTGCACACGCCGCTTTTCATCGACCCCATGCCGATAACGCGATTTGTACGAGACTCGATCAGTTGTGCCGTTGCCTGACATCGACGCAGTTGTGCCGGAACAATTCTATCCATTCCTTCCCACAACGGTGGTATAACACCCCACGATAACCCACTTGTCAACACATTCGCCCCTCTTATTTTCATTTGTGAGAATGTTGTTCACCTATAAACTGAACAAAAACGGCATTTTTTGGCTAGAAATGAAATATCACTCGAATCTGGTAAAAAAACGCGCCCGGATCTCCCCCCACATCGCTACACCGCAACCCATTTCCACTAAACCTGTGCAAATCGTCCAAAATACCGTAAATACCTCCTCAGTGCGCCGTAGCGACTTTCATTACGATCTACCTGAGGAGCTGATTGCCCAGCGACCGCTGGACCGTCGTGAGGACTCTCGACTCCTCGTCCTTTATCGTTCAACCGGCGAGGTTCTTCACAAGTCATTCACCGATTTCGTGAGCTTTATTGAAGAAGGAGACCTGCTGATTCTCAATAATTCGAAAGTCATCCCCGCGCGCCTTAGGGGACGACGAGAAGGCTCCGGCGGCAGGATGGAACTGCTTCTGGTGGAAGAGGTTGAGCCAAATGTTTGGTGGTGCATGGTGAAGCCCGGCAAACGACTGCGACAGGAGAGTCGCTTCGAGTTGAATGCCGTGGGTGGCACCGCAATCGGAATAATTTGTGAATTACTAGCGAAAAACTCGGAAGGACACGGAAAAGTCCGTTTTTCCGGTACAACAGAGATTCTTAACGAATTGGAGCAAATCGGGGAAACACCTCTCCCACCCTACATTGAGCGACCAAAGAAGCCGGACGCGAACGACCTCCAGCGCTACCAGACGGTCTATGCGGATCCGGCGGGAAGTGTAGCCGCCCCAACCGCCGGGTTGCACTTCTCCGAGGCGATCATGGAATCCGTCCAGGAAAAGGGAGCCCGCACCGCCTTCGTGACCCTCCATGTCGGACTTGGCACCTTCGCCCCAGTGAAAGCCGACAATGTGGAGGACCACCAGATGCATTCCGAGCAATTCGAGCTGTCGGCTGAGACCGCCAGGCTGATCAACGAGACGAAAGCGAGCGGCGGCAAGGTGATCGCGATCGGCACCACCTCCGTGCGAGTCCTTGAGACTGTCGCCGCAGAGAACGATGCCGGAATGCTCCCGGAAATCGATCATCGCGGGAAAACAGACATCTTCATTCATCCCCCGCGCAATTTCCGCATCGTGGACCGCCTCCTCACCAACTTTCATCTTCCCGAGTCGACCTTGATGATGCTGATTTCCGCCTTCGCTGCGCCAGGTTCGTTGGAAGGCCGCGAATCCATTCTCAACGCCTATCGAACTGCTGTGGAGAATCGTTATCGATTCTTCAGCTACGGCGACGCGATGTTGATCCGATGAAGCGCTCTAACCGGCCATACGTGTTGCTCAACATGTCGATGTCCGCCGACGGCAAGATCGCGTCTGCCAATCGCGCCATCAATCACTTCAGCAGCGAACGCGATCACGAAAACCTCCACCGTCTTCGTGCCACCGCTGACGCGATCCTGAACGGCGCCCGCACGGTCGACACCGCGGCGATCAAGATGGACACCGGACCCGACAAGTTTCGCAAACAGCGCTTGCGCAACAAACTTTCCGATCATGCCATCCGTGTCATCGCAACCGGTAACGGCTCACTGAATCCGAATGCTGAAGTCTTCAACCACCGCTTCTCCCCGATCATCGTGCTCACGACTTCACGATGTTCCAAAAACAAACTCACCAAGTTGCAACAAGCGGCGGATGAGGTCATCGTCGCCGGCGAGAAGGAGTTGGACTTTCCCACCGCACTCAAAGAACTACGCAAGCAATGGAAAGTGAAGCGCCTGCTATGCGAAGGCGGAGGCGCACTGAACGACGCACTCTTTCGCGCCGATTTGGTCGATGAGATTCATCTGACCATCTGTCCCGTCATCATCGGCGGCCGCGACGCCCCGACCATCAGCGACGGCGCCGGGATGGATCGGCTCGCCGATGCGCGTCAGTTCGAACTGCAGCGTCGACGAACAACCGACAACGAACAATTTCTTACCTACATCCGGAAAAGGACATGAACCCATGAGCACCGGTTTCTCCTACAAGATTCGCGAACTCGAAATCGCCGACGTCCCCATGGTCGTCGAACTCGGCCACAAATCCTTCACCGACAAGACGCTTCCCCTGCTCCATCAGACATGGGGCGAATCGGAGGTGCTGAACAACTACACAACCGAACCCGAGTTTTGTCTCGTCGCCGAAAGCCGCAAGAAGATCATCGGCTTCACGCTTGGCACCCTGATGATGCCCGCACAATCGACCCGCGCGATCAAACCATACGGTTGGCTCCTTTGGATTGCCGTATCGCCTCGGCATCAAGGCAATGGCATCGCCCGCAAGCTCAGCGACAAACTCGCGCAACGCTTCAAACGTGCCGGTGCCGCCTTCCTCCTCGCCAATTCCGACGAAACCAATGAAGCCGCGATAAACTTCTTTCGCGCCAACAAGTTCGATGGCGCCGCCCGCCACCTTTACCTGACGCGCAAGTTGTAGCAGGCGACACAGCACTGTGGACGATCACTGACTGAACCACTCGTCCGACCGAAGGTCTCCCTCCTGCCTTCCAATCGGTCACCCACACTTGTAATTGCGCCGGGGAATCTGATTCGTAATCTCTTCCCCATGCGTCTGACCTGCCCTTCCTGATGTGAGGACTCCCGCCTGAAACTGCGTCGTGAGGAGAACCAACCATTGGTCTATCACTGCGAATCATGCACCGGCCACTGGTTGTCCTGGGATGACTACTTCGACTGGCTTTCCAAGCAATCGGAGAAACTGCCCATTCGCGAGGACGACACTTTGGACGTGGAGGACGAAGAGATGTCCAAAGCCCGGATCTGCCCCGAGTGCCACGTGATTCTCGTCCGCTACAAGATCGGCCACGGCACCTCGTTCCAACTCGATTATTGCCGCCGCTGCAACGGCGTATGGTTCGATGCGCAGGAATGGGAGATCATCCGATCCAAGAACCTCCACGACAAGGTGAACACTTTCTTCACCCGTTCTTGGCAGACCACCATCCGGCATGAAGCAGTCAACCGGCGCCTCGACGAAATGTTTCGCCGAAGATTGGGTAACGACGACTATCGCCGCGTGGCCGCGTTCAAGAACTGGCTCGACACACAGAGCGCCAAAGGACCGATTCTCGCTTTCCTGCAGGAAATGCCCGGCAACGCCGGCTCCCCCAAAGCGATGCAGGCGGAACTTCGGCAGATTCGAAAGTAGTTCTGCGACGACCGGCCTGATTTGAACTACATAATAGCTCGGCATGATGCGGGAGCTGTGACACACTACTACCACAGTTCCCGCATCAAATGAGTGAATCATCCGCCGTCCAGTCCGAGGTCGACAAATTCATGTCGGGCCTCATCAAACGCAACCCGCACGAATACGAATTTCATCAGGCCGTCCGGGAGGTCACCGAGTCGCTGATGCCGTTCATTCTGGAGAACCCCAGGTACCAAGACGCGCAGATCCTTGAGCGGATGACCGAACCGGACCGCATCGGGATCTTTCGCGTCACCAGGGAATCCGATGATGGTTGCATCCGCGCGAACCGTGCTTGGCGGGTCCAGTTCAACAACTCCATCGGCGCCTACAAGGGTGGCATGCGCTTCCATCCATCGGTCACTCAAAGCGTGTTGAAGTTTCTTGGCTTTGAGCAGGTGTTCAAGAACAGCCTCACCGGTCTGCCGATGGGCGGCGCCAAAGGCGGCAGCAATTTCAATCCCAAGGGAAAAAGCGACCGCGAGGTCATGCGCTTCTGCCAATCATTGATGATCGAACTGCATCGACACATTGGTGAGGACACGGATGTGCCGGCCGGCGACATCGGCGTGGGTGCTCGCGAAATCAGTTTCCTGTTTGGGCAATACAAGCGTCTGGTGAACCGATTCGTCGGCACCATCACCGGCAAGGGTCTGGAATTTGGTGGCAGCGTGGGACGCAAGGAGGCCACGGGATACGGCTGCGTGTATTTCTGCGAGAACATGTTCAACCACCGAGGCGACTCCATCGAAGGAAAGACCGTGTCGGTCTCCGGTTCGGGCAACGTTGCGATTTACGCCATTGAAAAAGCTCGTGATCTTGGCGCCAAGGTCGTGACCGCTTCCGATTCTTCCGGCTTCATTCATGACCCCGACGGCATCGATGCCGACAAGCTCGCGTTCCTGAAGAACCTCAAGGAAGTCCGCCGTGGAAGAATCAGCGATTACGCCGACGAGTATGCGAACGCCACCTTCAGCGAAGGCCGCCCGTGGTCAGTCCCGGTCGACATCGCACTGCCGTGCGCCACCCAGAACGAGATCAGCATCGAGGAAGCGAAACTCCTGTTGAAGAACGGCGTCAAAGCAGTATGCGAAGGAGCCAACATGCCGACCGAACTGGCCGGAGCGCACGCCTTCCTGAATGCCAAAATCATGTACGGTCCCGCAAAAGCTGCCAACGCCGGTGGGGTAGCCGTTTCCGGTCTGGAACAGAGCCAGAACGCCCTGCGCCTGTCATGGTCGCGCGCGGAGGTGGACGACAAACTTCAGACCATCATGAAGGACATTCACCGCAAGTGCCTCAAGCATGGCGACCACAACGGTTTCGTGAACTACGTTCAAGGCGCCAATGTCGGCGGCTTCATCAAGGTCGCCGACGCCATGCTCGCCTACGGCGCCGTCTGATTTCATC
>JAYPXF010000062.1:14389-27250 GCA_038154405.1 Verrucomicrobiales bacterium
ACAAAGGCGGGAATAACTTCGGGGCCGAAACACCCTAGATGGGAAATTCTTGTGTCGCCATGAGTATCTTGAAACTGCTTCTGCTCGCCGTTCTGACATTCACAGCTGTAAGCGTGATGGCTGCGGACTCGCCACTGGCGTCCCCTTACGGTGCCAATCGATACGGCAGTTCTCCGCCATCATCTCTCTCCTACGGATTCGCCGCCCCCCCCTGAAACTCGGCAACACCCCCTTGGGCGATGGCGACTCCGCCGAACTCCAAGGCGTATGGGTCGCGCCAGTCGTGAGGCGGGATGGATTCGACTTGCTCGGCGGAATCAGTTTTCGTCGTTTCCAGTTCGCCACTCCCGCGGGAGCACCGGTTCCAAACACGCTGCAAAGCATCGCCGGAGTCGTCGGATGGCAAAGCCGTTTTGCCGACTATCGGCGCGCAAAGATCGAGGCTCTGCCCGGCATCTACAGCGACTTCAACGATGTTTCCGGAAGTGATTTCAACGTACCGGTCATCTTGGAAACCGCCCACGAACTCAATCCCCGGGTGGAGCTCGGTGCGCAGGTCATGGTGAATCCGTTCCGCAAGAATCTCGCCATTGGAACGCTCGGGATCACTTGGCTGATCCAGGAAGACTGGCGTCTTGAATTCTGGCTGCCTCGCCCGCAACTGGAGTATCGCTGGAACGACAGCCTCAGTCTTTTTGCCGGCGGCTCATTCAGCGGCAGTTCGTTTCGTGTTGCCGAAAACTTCGGAACGTCCCTCGGGCGACCGGAATTGAACGACGAACTGGTGGACTACCAGGAGATGAGAGCCGGCGCCGGAGCACGATTCAATCTCGGCAAACGGATCACCGCCGAAATTGCCGGTGGATGGATATTCGATCGGCGTTTCGAATTCCACGGTCGCGGCCTCACCGCCAACGGAGACGGCGCCCCTTACGTACAATTCTCGCTGGGTGCGCGATTCTGACGCGGACGGAGAAATCAAGTGGACCGACAACAGAGCGACCCCTTACGGTCGCTCCATGCGAAATCTAATCATTGCACTGATCGCTCTCGCCAGCGGTGCGACCACGGCCGCGGAACGCCCGAATATCATCTATATCATGTGTGATGACCTGGGCTACGGAGACATTCGATGTCTTGCTCCAAAGACCTCCAAGATCCCAACCCCGCATGTGGACAGACTTGCAAGTGAAGGCATGACCTTCACTGACGCCCACTCCGGCTCGTCGGTTTGCACGCCGACTCGGTACGGACTCCTCACAGGCCGCTACAGCTGGCGCACACGTTTGCAGAAAGGCGTCGTCACCGGATTTGCCCCGTGCCTGATCGATGAGAACCGCATGACCGTCGCCGGCTTCCTCAAACAACACGGTTATCACACCGCCATCGTCGGCAAGTGGCACCTCGATTTTCAGTATCTGGATCCCAAGACCGGCGAAGCCTATTCAGCAAAGAAGCACAAGACGCCACCCGTCGGCGCCAAGATTCCGGACGGACCAATCCATCGCGGGTTCGACTACTTCCACGGTTTTCATCATGCCCGCAACATGGAAGCGGTCATCGAAGACGACCGTGTCATCGCCCACGATCCGGTGGTCAACATGCTCCCCCGTCTCACCGAGAAATCCGTCGAATACATCGAATCGCGCAAGGGCAAGAAGCAGCCGTTCTTTCTCTACATCCCATTGGGCTCACCGCACACCCCGATCGTTCCCAGCCCGGAATGGGAAGGCAAAAGCGGTCTCGGCAAATACGGCGACTTCGTCATGCAGACCGGCAATGTAGTCGGCGAGGTCACCAAGGCGCTGGCAAACATCGGGGCGACCAAAAACACGTTGATCGTGTTCACCAGCGACAATGGCTGTTCAAAGGCCGCCGGGATTCCCGAATTGGAAAAACAGGGGCATCACGTCAGCGCCCATCTGCGAGGTTCGAAAGCCGACATCTGGGACGGCGGTCACCGCGTACCGTTCATCGTCAAATGGCCCGGCAAGGTGGAACCTGGCAGCACCAGCAAACAACTCATCTGCCACGTCGATCTCTTCGCCACCGTCGCCGAACTCATCGGCAAGAAAACGTCCACCAAGGCCGCGGAAGACAGTGTGAGTTTCCTGCCCGCCCTGTCCGGCAAGCCGATCACATCCTCCCGCAACGGCGTGATCCACCACTCCATCTCCGGCCACTTCGCCTATCGCCAAGGACCATGGAAACTCTGTCTGGCCAAGGCCTCCGGAGGTTGGACCTCACCCAAGGAAAACCAGGCCGGCAAAGACTCCCCACGTGGCCAGCTCTTCAACATGAACAACGACGTCGGCGAACAGCACAATCTCTACAGCTCCGAACCCGCCATCGTCGACAAGCTGCTCAAGCTGTTAGAAGAAGACATCAACCGCGGCCGCAGCACCAAGGGCCCAAAGGCCAAGAACGACGTCGGCAACATCATCCTGTGGAAGAGCGAAGTCAAGAGCACCGGCAACGCCCAAAACAAAAACAAGAAGAAGAAAAAGAACACTGACGCTTGATACCGGCAACCCGTCTGAACAAGTCCGCCATGGCTTGATCGCCGATGTTCTGTTCCAAATCTTCGGGCATAAATGACAACTTCGAGCACGAAATTCGACGACATCTTTTCGCAGCAAGTTTGCTAACGCACCATCGGCAACTGTCACGGTGACAACTGCGGTCGTTTGCGATGTGGTCAAAACCGGGAGATCCCGACCGTCGCCATCCCGGTCTTGGAGATGGCGACCGGATCGTGAACCAGCGGTTCCGCCGCCACGAGTTTCATCTGAAATCCCGGAGCCGTGTGTGGAATGTATCTGTCGCCGCGGCTGATTCCACGGCCGGCAGTCTCGGCAATTCCTTACCAAAAAATTCGTTGTGCGTCAGCGGCAAACGCTCCCACGCCGAAGCTCAGCCACACAGATACAGATGCAAGCAAGCCATACACATCAGATTTCGAAGCGATCCCTCCGACTTCGTCGAATCAAAATGATGGTGACTGGAAACTGCGTTTTCTGAACCGAGACGGCAGCGTCGTGAGTGTCCAGTCACACATCCATGCCTCGCCCCGAATACTTCACCCTTGATCCGCTTGCGATGAACCTGCGGGAACTGGTTCGGTGTTTTGGAAAAGGATGGCATCTTCTGATTCTTCTGCTGCTGAAACTGTTTCGACGAATCTCGCCATGGACGCCGGACAGCGCGTTCCGCATGCCTCGGGAATTTTCGAACATTGAATTGACTGAAGCCAAGATCCCCGAAAACTTCCGACTGGCAATTCGAATCGCGACGAAGGAACTGACAGATCTTGGATTCCACGAAGTGGCGTTTCACGGTTCTTATGACGAAGTCCCGAAGACAAGCGTGTATGCATGCAATCTTCTGAGCTCGGACGGCCGATCGTATGCGACGGTACATGCCTACCTGAACCATGCCACTCCAAGCGCCAAAGTAACGGCATGCACCACAATCCTCGGAATCACCGCGGAGAAGGAACTTGTGGGATTCCCCAATGAAGAGCCCTCCACGGATCCTCGACCGGGAACCCGGGTCGTTCCAGGCACTGGAAAATCGCCCACGGAATTGTGGAACGGATTTCAATCGAAATTCGCAGATACAGAACTGCGGCGGTTTGATAAGAACATGCTGAAGCACCAGATCCTGCTACAACTCCAGGAGCAAATCCGCCATCTGATCGTACGCGGCATCTATCGTCTGGTCACCGACCAGGAGCTGGCGGCGTTGGGACGAAAACATGACGATCCTGAAGCGCCGCCGCCCCTGCCCGGCCAACTTCCGGGTGGGAGAGCTGTCCGCCGCACGCGGGCCAAAGAGCTGAGACCGCCTTCGGTGCGGCAGAGGCTCGACTACATCACCAAGTTTGCCTGTTCCGCCGGACTGTGGGTGTTCCTTCATCAGGTCCAACACGACACCTCGTATCAGAAGAAACCGGGTGAACTGACGCTCATCTTTGTCCTGATGTTGCTCACCGGTCTGGCGTGGGGCGGATTTCTCTTTCTCGTTCTCTGCGATATGCCGCGCGCATATCTGATCGGTCGGGCCTACTTCTCAAGGATGAAGCCAAGACTGCGCGAGCCACCGGTAAAACTCCGTGAACCGAAGTTGGCTTCCAGCCGGCAGATTGTTCTCCAAGGCGTCTTGAGTGTCGCGTTCTGGTCGCTGCTCATCTACTCGATCCTGTGCTATTGAAAACGGCAGTGGGGCGGCACGAATAGTTGTTCACGGCGCGAGTTTGGACCTTGCACCGGGGAGGCTGCATTTCTACGTTCTTCGACATGATACGCTTTCTGGTCCTATCCGGCATGTTGCTGGTCTTCGTTCATGCGACGGCCGCACAGCAACCCTCTTCCAACCTGCTTTCCGCTGCCGCCCGACAGGAGATGGAGGAAAAGATCAAGCGTCTGCGGGCTGAATTGGAGGACATGAAGGCGCTCAACAACTCGCTGACCGAAAGCCTGAACACGCTCACCCGGCAGGTGAAGGCGCAGAACGACGCGATGAAAAAGTTTGCCGACGCGTACAAAATCGCGTTGTCCGACTATGTGAGGAAATCGGAGTTGGATGCGCTCGCCAAATCCGTCCGCGAGATTGAACGGAACCGCAAGTCCGACCAGGCTCAGGTGGTGAAGAAGTTTGCGGAACTCAAGAAGCTCATTTTGGAGAACCCGCCAAAAGTCATCCAGGTTCCCTCCAATCCAAGCAACAATTCATCTGGCCGCCCGTCCCGTTCGGATGAACCAAAGGGTGTCGAACACGAGGTCGGCAAAGGGCAGACGCTCACCGCCATCATCGCGGCCTTCAACGACCAGCTGAAAAAAGAGGGCCGGCGTGCCCGGGTGACGCTCAGTCAGGTCAAGGCCGCCAATCCGGGTCTGAATCCGGATCGCGTCACCGTCGGACAAAAGATCTTCATCCCGATCATCGACTAGTCGGCCTCAGCCGAACCGGAATCTGCGATCATGATGAAATGGGCCCGCAAAGCGCATCTGTATCTGGGTGTGTTTTTCACCCCGATCCTGATGTTCTACCTCCTGTCCGGTTGGTATCAGACGATCAATCAGGACCGGCTGAAACATCCCAGCGAAGCGGAAACCTTCCTGCAGAAGATGCGGACGGTGCATGTCGACCAGATCTATCCTGGTGACGACGAGTATACCATACCGTCCTCGCCAAAGCTGTTTCAGGCGTTCGTCGTGATCATGTCGATCGCCGCCGTGGTCACCATCGGCCTGGGCATCTTTCTGGCATTCAAGACAATCCGCCCCAAGTGGGCTTTGTGGGCGACACTGGCCGGCGGCGTGATCGTGCCCATTCTGGCCCTGTGGATCGGACAGGGGTGAGAAGGATAGTAATCGGTAATCAGTGTGCCTGGTCGCAATCAATGCGCGCGCAGCTATGGGCCAGCACTGATAACTGATGACTGAACACTGATTACTTTTTGCGAGAAGCTCAGTCCTTCGCCGGCACTTCGCTGACCTCCGCATTCAACTGCAGGAAGTCAAGCACCTTGCCAATGAGGATCTGTTCATTGATCTCGTTGAAGCCGTTGCGTTCCTGCAACTGCTTGGCGAGCTTCTCCGGCGGCATCTGGTACTGCTGGGACATCATGGCCACGCGGGCGGCCACTTCCTGCTGCTCGACCTTGATGTCTTCCTTCTCGGCGATGGCGCTCATGATGTACATCGCCTTCACCTTCTCCTTCGCATTCGCGTTGGCGGCGGAGAAAATCTCATCTTTCTGCTGCTCGATGACGTCGCGATTCACACCGCGCTGCTGGTTTTGGGCCACCAGATCGTAGACCACGCTGCGGGTCTCGGAGGCAACGACGGTTTCCGGCAGATCAAAGGTCACCCCGTCCATCAGCTGCTTGACCAACTGGTCGCGTTCGGAACGGGCCTGCTTGTGTTTGAAATCGTTTTCGAGGTCGGTCTTGATGCCTTCCTGCAGCTTCTCAAGGCTCTCGGCGCCGAATGACTTGGCAAACTCATCGTTCACTTCCGGCAGGATGCGTTCCTTGACCTGCACGAGTTCGACCTCGTATTTGCCGTCCTTGCCGACGAGTTCCGAGTTCACGAAATCCTCGGGATAGGTGACTTCCACGGTGCGATTCTCCCCGGCCTTCATGCCGATCAATTGGTCGGAAAAACCGGGGATGAATTGGTCCGATTCGGCCCGCACCCAGAAGTTCTTCTGCTCGGTGATACCGCGCGCGGTTGGAGCAATGTCCGTGATGGGCTTGTCATCAATCGTGCCGGTGTAGTTCACCACGCCGATATCGCCGCGCTGAAGATCGCGATCGACGTCATTGTAGTCCACACGCTGCTCGCGGAGGGTTTCCATCGCCTTCTCAACATCCTCGTCGCCGAACACCTTCGTCTCGCGTTCGATCTTGAGTCCCTTGTATTCCGGCACGACGAAATCAGGTTGCGTTTCGACGGTCGCGGCAAATTGGTAGGACTTGCCGGTGCCGAACTCGATCTCCTCGATGTCCGGGTAGACGGCGGGTTTGAGTTTTTCCTGCTCCATCGCCTTTTGGTAGGCGTCTTGGGTGAGCTTCTTCTTCACCTCGTCGCGGATGCGATCGCCATAGTTCTTGAGCACCACAGCCTTGGGCGCCTTGCCCTGACGGAAGCCCGGCAACTGGGCCAGTTTGCAAAACTGACTGGTGACATCCGAGAAGGCGGAATCCACATCGGCAACATCGACTTCGATGCGCAGCAACTTCTTGCAGGGCGCGAGATTTTCTACGTTTACGGTAAGATTCATCGTCGTGACAAATTCGTGACCCGGATCCCGGGTCAAAAAGGAGGGGGAGCGTAGGGAGCGGCAGTTGCACCGTCAAGCGGAAGCATTGGGGAATGACGAAATACCCAAACAAGCAAATACCCCTTGAATTCTCCAGCGAAAGCAGGCGTGGTCCCCGCGACTAACCGCTCCCAGATTACAGGGCGAGGCCAACTTCGGTCGGAACGATATTGGGCGTATTTCACCACTCCTTTGTCGGGCAATTGGGGATTATCCCCCGCCTACTTTGATTCCCGTAGGGCTGTTTTCCTCGTTTTTCTTGCAAAGGGTTAAAAAAACAACTTTTATTCACCGGTACGGAACTCGCTCATTGCTTTCCGCACATACCAAGATCAGCGCCCCAATCCACCATGAGCAAAATCTGCATCCTGGCCAGTCTCGCTTTGATCGTGACCGGCATCAACCTCCCCGCCAACGACACCAATGGAAACACCGGCGGTGTCACCGTCATCGCCCCCACGAACGATACCAGCAAACCGCTGGTGTTTCTCTTTGAAGCCGAGCCGCGCGCGTCGGAAGAAGGCCCTAAACCCGGCAATCTCATGGTCATCCGCGGCGGTGACACGAATGGCAGTCTCAAGGTCTCGTATTCGGTTTCAGGCACGGCGGTCAACGAGGTTGACTACCAGCCCTTGCTCGGCCGTGTGACCATTCCGGCGGGATCCTATCTCGCACCCATAGTTGTCACCCCGATTGACGACAGTGAGGGTGAAGAGCGCGAAACAGTGATCGTACAACTGACCCATCCGCCTGCAACCACCACGACCGACGGAACCACGAATGGCAACAACAACAGTTCCGCGCCCTATCGCATCGGCTGGCCAAGCCGTGGGGTGGTGACCATTCAGGACAATGACGGTGGCGTGAATCACCCGCCAACCGTGGGGATGATTTCGCCGCCAAACGGTGCGGTGTTCCGAGGACCGTTGGATCTCCACCTGGCGGCCTTTGCCGATGATCGCGACGGCCGGGTGGTGACGGTCGAGTTCTTCGCAGGCACGAACAGCCTGGGCGTTGCAAGCAACATCTTCATTGCCTTCGATCCGGCAACCGGTGCTGCGGATGACAGCCGGTTGGTCACCGGAACCACAGCGAGCTTCGATCCCAATCAGCCAAATACAGCCGGCTCGACCGCGATTCTCCCACCGGTCCTCCCGTTCAGCATCGTCTGGTCCAATGCGCCTCCGGGCGATTACATCTTGCGCGCAGTCGCTTCCGACAACCAGGGCGCGACGCGCGAATCCAGTGCGGTACGAATCAAGGTCGAGCAGGACACATCCCTCCCGAAGATTGAGATCTTTGCCCGCGACCCGGTAGCGCGGGAAGGCGACACCAGCGCCGGCGGATTGGACAGCGCCAGCTTTGTCATTCATCGCCATGGAAATGCCTCGGCCGAACTGGATCTCCAACTCGCCATCTCAGGGACGGCAACCTTGGGCGCGGATTACAACGGCGTATCCACGACCGTCAAACTTCCCAGCGGTCAACGCCGCACCGAGATCACGATCATTCCCATCGACGACTCCGAGGATGAACCGGTCGAGTCGGTTCGCCTTTCGCTGTTGCCGGTCGGTTGCATCGCGATCTTTCCGCCGCCACCGGGCTGTTTCGAACTGGGCCGGCACACCAACGCCACCGCGTGGATTCATGACAACGACCGGGTAGTGACCAACCGCTCCCCCCAAGTGTACATCATGCAACCCGCGGACAACAGCGTGGTCGTCGAACCGGACCATCTGCTCATCGTCGCCAACGCGCGAGACAACGACGGACACATCGTTTCCGTGGAATTCTTCGATGGTCAGGAAAGCATCGGCGTCGTGTCCAACACCCCTGCCCCGCTCACCGACACCAACGCCGGCACCTCTCCGCTGATCTTCATCCCTCCATGGCATCTGAACTGGACGAACATCACTCCGGGCATACACGTGCTCCGCGCGCAGGCCACGGATGATGACGGCGCGCAATCCTTCTCCCGTCCGGTCGAAATCGGGGTCGTGACAAGCAATTCGATTCCCACCGTCGAGATCACCGCGATCGATCCGGTCGCAGCCGAACCGGGCAGCGGCAACGGCATCGCCCAACCCGCCGAAACAGGTGACACCACCGGCGGAACCGCCGCCGATCCCAATCAAGTATCCATGACCAGCGATGGTTCACTCATTGCCGGTTTCGGTGACATCGCGACCGATCCCAATGCGGGAGCACCGCTCGTACTGAACACCGCTACCTTCCGGATCAGCCGCACCGGCCCTACCAATGACAGTCTGCGGGTCTGGTATCACGTCGGCGGCAGCGCGCGAAACGGCCACGACTACCAAGAGATTCCAAGACATGTTCTCATTCCGGCCGGAGCCAGATCGGCCGCCATCGAGATTCTTCCGTTCGACGACAATCACGCCGAGGGTCCGGAGAATGTGCTCATCATATTGGCCGGCGGCTCCGCCGACGGTCTGATAAACGCGACCGGAACCACGATAGGTGATCCCTACATCATTGGTAGCAACGGCCGCGCCGAGGCGATCATTCACGACAACGATGGTACGCTCGACAACCGCGCGCCCAAGGTTGATCTGCTGCGGCCGGTGAACAACGCAATTCTGCTCTCGGGTGAGACCGTGCGAATCATGGCGCACGCCGTCGATGTCGACGGCTATTTCACGCTCATCGAAGCATTCGCCAACGGCACGAAGGTTGCGGAAGAGTCCTTCACCTTCATCCAGGCTCCGCGCCCCGGTGTGCGGGGCACGTTCACTCTTCCATGGACCAATGCCCAACCCGGCAGTTACCATATCCGCGTGCGGGTGACGGACAACGACGGGGCGAAGACGATGTCCGAAGCCGCCGCAATCCAGATCGTGGACATTCCACAACGCGCGGTCGTCGGCGTGACCTCGCCAGATCCGAACGCCAGCGAAATGCCCAACATGGCCAACGCGGCGGATGTCGATCCGGGTGTGTTCGTCTTCCATCGTCGGGGCGGTGACATCACGAACGCCATGACGGTCTACTACGCGATCAGCGGCAGTGCCCGGAATGGCAAGGACTATCACACGCTTACCGGGGAAGTGACCTTCACCGCCAATGAACTTGAAAAGCGGGTGCTGGTCATGCCCATTGACGACGACCTCGTTGAGCGGACTGAATCCGTCACGGTCCGCGTCACCCCGCCAATCTGCCCCGCCATCGTTCCACCTCCGCCCAACTGCTATCTCGTCAGTGAACGCGGACACGCCACCGTGGTGATTCGTGACAACGATGAGAACCGCAACCAGGCGCCCCACGCCGTGGTCACCAATCCTCGTCGCAATCAGAAATTCACCGCACCGGCCAACCTTGAAATCGCAGTTCATCCCCGTGACCGCGACGGCTGGGTGAGTCAGTTGGAGTTTTCTGCAGGCACCAACAAACTTGGTGACTCGGTCGTGCACTTTATCCAACCACCGGAACCCGGCCGCCGTCAGCGATTCACCTTGAGCTGGACCAATGTGGCACCGGGCGACTACGCGATCCGCGCCCGCGCCACTGACAACCTTGGCGCCAGCAGCTGGTCGGACCCGGTTCCCGTGTTGGTGCGCGAAACCAACGCCATCCCGATTGTGAACATCTTTGCCAAGGACTCACGGGCACGGGAGGGTGCCTCGACCAACGGCGAGATCGATACCGCCAAGTTCGTGGTCACCCGCAATGGCGACACCAACCAGGAACTTGCCCTGTTCCTGGAAATCTCCGGCCGCGCGCAGAACGGCACGGACTACACGCAGGTGCCGACGCAGTTTGTGATGCCCGCCGGTCAGGATTCAGTCACCATCACGGTCACACCGATCGATGACGCCATTGTCGAACGACCGGAATCGGTTCGCTTCAAGTTGGTCATTCCCGCCAATATACTCTTGGCCAATCCATACGAGTTTGGCCTGCATCGTCGCGCCGCCGCCGTGATCCTCGACAACGATCACACGGTTACGCCCCCAATCCCTGGAACTCCTCGCCCCGCCGCCGAGACTTTGGACGACGGCGTGGTTCACGTGGTACTGACGGGACAGGATGGTGTCGACGTGATCGTGGAAACGTCAGACAACCTGATCGACTGGTTCGAACTCGCGCGAGGAAGACTGGTGGACGGTCAGATCGACCTGGTTGACATCGAGTCTTTGGAGAAACAGCTGAAGTATTACCGCATCATTCCAGTCGGCGCGGAGACAGCACCGGTCGCCGCCCAGCGGGTGTTCTGAATCACCCGGCTGCCGACGGGAAGACGGCCGCCACTGCCTGACTCAGCATCGGCACGGTGATGGGTTTCTGCAACACCTCGCGGAAACCCATTTCGCAATACTCGCGGGGCTCCAACTCCCGCAGGTGACCGGTCATGAGGATGATTGGGATTTCGCTTCGGATCGCCCAGGCACTGCGGGCGGATTCCGTTCCATTCATCCCTGGCATGGACAGGTCGGTAAGGATCAGATCGAAATGCTTGGAGGACGATTCGAGTTCTCCGAGTGTCGCCATGGGATCCTCCTTCACGGTCACCTCATAGCCAAGGTGTTCCAGAATCTGGCAAACCGTGCTGCGCACCAGAGGCTCGTCATCGACCACCAGCAACTTTTGCCCCCTTCCTCTTTCAATCTTGGCGATATTTGACGCCTTCTTCTCCAGATCAGAACCGGCGGCCGCCACGGGCAGGAACATCCTGAAAGGGGCGCCCTTGCCCGGCGCGGAATCGACTGTCATCGCACCCTCGTGACCATGAATGATTCCATGAACGACGGACAGCCCGAGCCCGGTCCCCTTTCCTTGTGGTTTGGTCGTGAAAAAAGGCTCAAGAATCCGTTCCCGAACCTCCGGAGTCATTCCCGGCCCGTCGTCGATCACGGTCAACTCCACGTAATCGCCGGCCGGGAGTTCTTCATTCGGACGCGCCTCGTTTTCGCGAAACGTCCGCCTACCTACCAACATGCAGCTCGACGCGGCCGCCGCCACCATCCAACGCGTGCCACGAATTGGTGCACAGGTTCAACAAGACCTGGTGGATCTGCGTTGGATCGGCCGCCACCTTCGGCAGCGCTTCCAGATAATCCGCATAGATTTCAACATCCGCCGGGATTGTCGCCCGCAGAAACCGATACGCCTCGCGAATGGTCGGCAGTAGATCCACCTGCTCCCGCCGCATTTCTCCCTGACGGCTGAAGGTCAGGATTTGAGACACCAAATCCGTCGCGCGTCTTGAGGCCGTGAGAATGTCTTCCTGAAGGTCCATCTTCGCGAAATCCGGTTGTGTTAGGTGACGTTAGAAACCAGCTTTGCCGGCTCTTCGAAATCCAGCGCGCAACCCGGCGCCCAAGTCGCCTCTACGGGGGCACGTTCACTCCTCAGAGTCGCCGCAATGGCGTCTTTCAAATAAGCGTTCTTCGCCGTGTCGTTGTTGAACCCAATCCCATATTGATCGCTGACTGCACCGCGGTAAACCAAGGTCCGCGCCTTGTCCAAGACGAACACGTCAGTCGTGGTCAAAGCCCCCAATGCTCGTCCGAACATTCCCTTCACATCATGAATCACCGGCCCGTCAAAACCATGCGTTCTGGCCATGGTCAATTGCTCATCGGGGCGGTCTGACCCGGTGGAATTCACATAGATGAACGCCACCTTCTGTTTCACCACCTCGTCTTCAATTGCGGCCAGTTCCGGGGCGAACTTCTTGGTTAGCGGGCAACCGACTCCGGTAAAGGCGATCACCAGCGCGTCCGAGTTTTTGGAATCGCTCAACCGTCCGGTTTTGCCGTCAATGCTTGTAAATGAAACATCTTCGATCATCCGGCCAATCCGGTACTCGCCGGGTTTCAGAAGCCGAGGCGGCTGTTTCACCGCAGCCGATGCCGTTGCCATCGTACAGACCGTTCCCATCAGGATAACAGATTTCAGCATGTGCATAAGAACCGTTGAGTTACTTGGAAGTTTCAGGAATCAAGCGTCAGAATTCAGGCGAGGATATCGCGCGCAACATTGCCATGGACATCCGTAAGGCGAAAGTCCCGG
>JAYPXF010000063.1:0-348 GCA_038154405.1 Verrucomicrobiales bacterium
GAAAAGACGCGTCACCCCATTGGCAATCTCGGGTTTCCGAAATCCAACCGACGCCAGCCTGTTTCGCACTGCCATTCAGTCGCGGCCCCACCCACAGGCCGGCAAAAAGGAAGGCTATGCACGCGGCGGCCGCAAGCGCCCATTCACGGAATCCGAAGCCGCGGGCCGCGGGGAACTCCACGATGTTCGACTCCGCCGCATTGGCCAGTTCGTCGGCAAGTTCCTCCGGCAATCGCTCAAGAGTGGATGCACCGGATCCCAGTTTGAGACCGGCGTCCAGTTGGCAATACTCGACGAAGGAACGTCGGAGCACCGGATCATCGCGCAGGGTATCTGACAGCAGTCCGT
>JAYPXF010000063.1:383-26686 GCA_038154405.1 Verrucomicrobiales bacterium
CAAGCAGTTTGTGTTGCTCCAGGGTCGGCGTTCCGTCCAGATGCGCGTCGCACAAAGTGCGGAAATCGTCCTCGTTCATCTTCGGTTCAGGCATGGTTCATCGCCTCCTTCTTCGTGGTGATCGTGATGCAGTCGTGCAGGTTCTTGCGGATACGGCTCAACAACCGGTAGACCGCGCCCTCGGTTCGCTCGGAAGCGGTCGCGATGTCCTCGATGGACTGTCTGCCAAAGTAGCGTTGCTGAAGAATGTCCTGATGCTCGGGAGACAATTTGGTGACGCATTCCTTCAACGCGGCCTGCTGTCGTTCGAGAGCCTCGTTCGACTCCTCCACCTCCTCGGCGACCAGGAGCAGGATGTCATCATTGAACCACAGTCTGTCGCGCTTCTGTTTCTTCCGATACGTGAGCACCTGATTGAGAATGATCTTGCGTGCCCAGGCGCTGAAATTGGTCCCCGGCGTGAACTGTCCGAATGCCCGCCACATCACCAGCTTGGCCTGCTGAAGAATGTCCTCCGCGTCCGCCTCATTGCGGACCATGGTCATCGTGTGCAGCGCCAGTTTGCGCTCCACCTTGGCCAGTTCACTGATGAAGTATTCAACTCGAACCGATTCCGTCATAAGTCGCTACCACAGTAGGTGCGCTTTTCCCGAATTGGACAGGTTTTGTTGCAAGAGGAATCAATCCGCGGGATTCACGGATTGCGCGGATGTACCGCTGAAGCCGGCGACCGGCCAAAACTTCGCATTGGAATCGATCACGGCGATCTTTCGGCAACCCAGTTCAGACAATTCGTCCGGCTGCAGGAACACCTGCCGGGATGCCCCAGGTTCAATGGTGAGCCTCGTGATTGCCCGTCGCGCTTCTTCTTCCGTAGGCTCGTGACTGATCTGTTCGTCCAGTGAGGGAATCGGGAACACCGGTTTGTCATCCCGGTTTCTTCCCTGGATGCCGGCAATGCGGACCGCGTGTCTGCCTTGGTTTGTCAAAGTAAGGACGAGTCTCGTCCCCTTCGCCTCAGACGTCACAGGAAGCGGTCCCATGCCGGATTGCAGACCAAGGGCGGCGAAGGCTCGATCGATCAGCTTCTCAATCCGGATCTCCAGAAAGAAATGGCAGATGCCGAGGAGCAGTCCGATGACGATGGCAGCGATCGTGATGGTATCCATGTGGTCCGGTTCGAGGAGGTTTCCACAGCCGTAGTGGAAATTGCAAAAGATTCCGAATTCGATGGCATTCAAAATCGGAAGATTGTGCATCTTCCGCTACGGCGATGGACCAAGTTCAAACGGAGATTTCGGTGTTTGGCAGACATCAGGGATTGGGCAAATCTGTGGCTCGCTCCATGCACATCAAGCTGTCCGTCTTTGTCCTTTGTTCGCTGCTCGCCGAGATGCTGGTGAGTGCCGCTCCCATCGCCACGGTGACCCGCGAAGTCTATCTGCCGAACAAGTATCCCGGTAAGGCGCCGTGGGTGTGGTTGTATTCCGGCAAGGAGGGTTATCGCGAGGAGATTCACACGGTCTGGTCGCACGAGGATCAGAAACGCGGCTATGGCGATTCGCCCACAGATCCAATGCGCCGGATCTCGCATGACGATGGGCAGACGTGGACGGCGTTGGAGCCGCTGCCGCCGATGATGACGTTCACGGACAAGGTGTCCGTGTTGGATTGGAAATTCTGCGGGATCCATGATCCGGCTTCCGACCGGCACGTGGCTCTTTCCATCCTGCATGTGCGTGACATGCGTGCGGGACCGCCCCGTCGGTTGTTCAACCACTCCTTCATCCGCACTTCCGCTGATGGTGGAAAGACTTTCGGTTTGCCCCAGCTGCTGCGCTATGAGGACGGTGCCGGTTTTGAACCGGACGACGTCTTGAAGCGGTCGTTCCTTACGAACAACACCGCATATCCCGGTCAATCGATCTTCCGGCATAGCAACGGCAGTCTCATTGTGCCCGTATGCAACGTGCGAATTCCAGCACACGTGGAAGACAAACCACTGGGACGAACCATCTGGCCAACCGAAGGAACGAGCGGCTCTCTGTGTTTCGTAGGTCGTTGGAGTTCAACGAAAAAGGCATACGAATGGAAGGCCGGCAAGCCGGTGTGGCTTTCGCGCGAGATGGCGTACAACGGTTTGTTGGAGCCGGACGTGGCCGAGCTTCAGGACGGTCGCGTGTTGATGGTCTTCCGCGTGACGAAATACAAGGATGGTCCGGCTTACAAATGGTTCAGTGTTTCCGGAGATGGCGGGCTCGCCTTTACGCGACCAAAGCCTTTCAAATACAGCAACGGGGAACATTTCCATTCCACCAGCACCTTCCATCGATTGTTCCGCAGCGCAAAGACCAGAAAGCTGTATTGGATCGGGAACATCGCGCCGGAGAGGCCGACCAACGCCGGACACCCCCGTTATCCGTTGATCATCGGCGAGGTGGATGAAGGCACGATGGGATTGCGCAAGGAAACGGTGACGCAGATCGATACCCGCCGACCGGGCGAAGGGAAGATGATGCAGCTTTCAAACTTCTGGCTGATCGAACATTCGAAGACCCGTGACCTGGAAATCTATCTCACCCGCCTTTATGAGAATCCGGACGAGATGTTCACCGCGAACTGCTACAAGTACACCGTGAAGTTTCGGCCGTAGCGGTATTCGCTCAGCTTCCGATTGGGTGGCGATTGCGGATCGGAAGATTATGCATCTTCCCGCTACTTTCCGAGCGGATACAGATCGAGTCGTCGGTAGAAGAGCTCCGCGTTGTTGGACTGGATGAGGATCTTGCCGGACTTGGGATCGGCGTTCCTGCCGTCGACCATCACGCGACCGTTGACGGAGAGTTTGATGCGACCGTTGCGGTTGATGATCTCGATGGTGTTCCATTCACCGAGCGGTTTCTCGACCTCGTTGGGACCACGGAATCCAAGTTCGTTCTTCCATTCACCTTTGCCAGGGCGATCGTAGCGTTTCACACCACTGGTTCCGCGCGCAGCCAGATCAGCGCCGCGAATGAGGCAAAGGTCTCCCGTGGCCCCCTCGAGCAGTTGGCACTCCTGCGATTTCATGAACAGGACATCGTCGCCGGTGGCATTGAAAAACAGTCCGGCGTCGCGACCGCGTCCGCGACCGTCCCAAGTCTTCTTGCCCCATTTGAATTCGGCCACGAGGCGGTAGTTGCCGTATTTCTTCTTCGTGGCGAGATAGCCCATGTGCTGTCCGCTCACGCGGAGAATGCCGTCCTTGTAGGTATAGACCTTGTCGGGATCCTTGTTCAGATCCGGCAGCTTCTTCCGGTCCTTGGAATTGCGGATGAAGGTGTAAAAGTTGTCCAGGTTCTTGCCGTTCAACAGGTGAATGACCTTGTCGGCGGCAGCGGCGTTGAAATGGCACGAGGCCAGGGCGACAATGATTGCGATGATAGATTTCATGAGTAGTTGAATTCTGTGCACGAACATCGATGCAGATCAACCAACCTCATTAAAGAAAGTCGGTTTGCCGCGCCTTCATCAAGATTGAACCGACATCCCGGTTTGATTGGACCGGGAAGATGACCGGGTCTCATTTCTTGTTCTGCCGCGCCTTGAGCATGCGCTTTACTCGGGCCTGTTCCTTCTCCAAGCCGGGGCCGGTGACGGGCAGAGGAATGAAGTCGGGGTCGGCCGTGAGTTTTTCTGAACCGGAAATCTCGCGCCAGCGGAGGTTGCGAAACCAGACGGGTTGGCCATGGTCCTGCAGCCAGAGTCTGCCGCCACGGTCGTCGAGATCGGCGCCACGTAGATCGAGCAACCAGACCATCTTCGACCATTTCGGATCCTTGTAGTCAAAGGACATCACGCGTTCTCCATTGACCCAATGTTCAATGACCGTGCCTTTGCATTTGATACGGCCGGTGTTCCATTGGCCGAAGGGTTTGGTGGCGTCCTTGGACGGAGCCATGCAGAAGAAGAGTGAGCCGGCGGCCTGGCGGGGATTGTCACCGTACGGACTATGGACATTGTCGAGGATCTGATACTCGTACTGACGAGGGCGGTAGTAGACGCCGGAATTGCAGCCCTTGGAGACCTTCCAATCAAAGCGCAGTTCGAAGTCATCGGGTACAAGGGAATTGGTGTAGGTGAGTGAGCCACCGCTTTTCGTTCGGTGGAACGCACCGTCTTCGATCACCCAGTTGCCGCCGTGTTTCCAGCCGTTGAACGTCTTGCCGTCGGCCAGTTTGGTGAATTCCTTTTCGCCGGCGGTGAGCGAAACCGCGAGCAGCAGCAGAAGTGTGATGAGTTTCATTTGATTTTCAGCAGGTAATTTACGAGCGCATCGATCTGGGATTCGCGGAGCAGGCCGGCCATGGGGGGCATGATGTTCTGATAGCCTTCGACGATATGGGCACCGGGTTCGATGATGGATTGACGGAGATAATCCGCGTCCGCCGTGACCGTGTGTCTGTTGCCCTTGAGGTCGAGAGTCTGACGCTTGGATCCGCCGAGGCCGCGGAAGCTGGGGCCAATGCGCTTGGATCCGTCGAGGGTGTGGCAGGCGGCGCAATAGTTCTGATACATCACGCTTCCGGCGTCTTTGCCGGTGAAACGAAAGAAGGGTTCGGATGTGACCAAGGTCTCTTCAGGCGCGGGTTGGATGTGGCCGGGATGGTTCTTGGGAATGCGGTTGACGGTATACCAGAGTTCACCGGCCCACAGGGAAGCTCCGCTTGCCGACTTGAAAGATTGCGGAAGGCGGATGCGAAGGACTTCGTTTGCGACCAGATCAGGCAGTTCGAGGAAGACCCTGAGTCGATCGTTGGACACAGTGGCCGAGCGGATTTCACATCGGCGATGACGGACTTTCTGGCCGCCATAGGTCTGCGTGGCTTGGTAGCCCCATTGGGTGACGAAGTAACCAGCGGGATTCCATCCGGTGCTCGGCGCGAGAGGCTGGGTGAATTCGATCTCGAGACCGTTGGAGCGGAGGCGGGCCGCCAATGGTTCGAACACCTCCTTCCCGGCGTAACGAATACGGGTGAGACCACTGACATCCTCGATGAATTTCCGGTTGCTGCCACGGGCGATGCCGCCGGCGTAGAGTTCGCCCCCAGGAGTGAACGCGAAGCGATTGAAGAGATGGCGAAAGCCCTGCGAGAACGGAAAGGCAGCGCCCTGCATCACACCCTCGACCTCTTCGAGAAACACACGTTGGAGTCCGCCAAAGGTCGCATCACCGTAAATGACCTGTCCGGCGTAAGGCCCCCAGTTTCCGGGTAGCGTGATCGGTTCGGTCGGAGACATTGCTATTTCGGGATGCGGCAACCAGACCGCTGGCGGAGTGGCGACGGGCCGATCAAAGGGGTGCCATGGTGGTCGGCTGCGGAAGTTGTAAAAGGCTTTCGGTTGTAGCTGGATGAGCTTGTTTCCGGGCAGCCATTCGCCTTGGTTGTCGGTGATGAGAATCGATCCGTCAGGTCCGAATCCGATCCCGTTTGCCGTGCGCAATCCGCCGGCCACAATCTCGGTTTTTCCGGTGTCGATGTGCGCCCGGATGATGCTGCCGCGCAGATGGGCCTGCCGATTGTGCGTGTTGCGGATGGCCATGGCGACACTGTTGGCGAAGTAGAGATAATCATCCTTCACCACGGCGCCGAAGAGGTATTCGTGATAGTCCAAGGTCGCCGGCCATTCATGGGCCACGCAGCGATAGGTCTCAAATTTGCCGTCGCCATCCGCATCGATGAGTTCGGTCGCCTGGTTCTTTTCCGTTACGAACACGCGGCCTTTCGACACGGCCAGACCCATCGGTTCGGAAAGACCCTGGGCAATGAGTTGAAACTGTGGCGGATCGCTCGACTTGGTGAGATCAAATGAAAGGAGCTCTCCCGTCCAGGTAGTGAACAGCAGTTCGTCTGCTCCCCGCATAGCCATGCCGCTGATCTGCCGCAGCGTGTCGTCGCGCAGATCGACGGCCGCGAGCGCAGGATGCATCTTGGTCAACTTCTTGCCAAACCCGGGCGTGGCGTCCGGCAGCGCGGGCGGCTCAGGGGCTTTGGCGCGGGTTAGGTTACCGGCAGTTTGGCTTTCAAGAATCAACCGACGAAAGCGAAGCGGATGTTCGTATTTACGATTCGAAGGCGGAACGAGCAGGACCAGCAAAGGCAACCCCGGTCGCGTGCGAAACTCACCCAGCTTCGCCCGCTGCCAGTTCGTCCCCTCGGTTACCGGCACGGTCCAGAATCCGTCCCGCCCATCGAAGGAAATCTGGTATTCCTGATCCGGCGGCTTCGGGCAGGTGAATTCAATCGATACGGTGACGTCCTCGGCGCGTTGCGCGGCAATGTACCAACCGAGGGTTGCGCCCCGTCCCTTGACGATCTCAAGGACTTCCCCGTCCCAATTGTTGATGCCGCGCGAGAAGATTTCACGGGCTGGCAGATCCAGCGATCGGGACTCAGCCGCCCGTCCAGATGTGGCGACGATCAGAACAAGCAGGAGAACAAGACGCTTCATGGCAGCTCCAATTGAATCCACTTGTTGTTGCTGAGCGCATCCACCGTTTTGCCTCCCGAATGCTTCCACGCTCTGCCCGCATCGGGTGGGAGCCTCAAGGTCTCTCCGGACTTCAAACCATCCACTTTCAGTTCGCGCATGATCTTGTCCGCGTCGGTCGGCACCCGCTCACTCAGGACCAGTCGACGGGATCTGTGTTTGAGCTCCCAGGAGAACTCAAAATGTTCCTTGCCCTGCGTGCAGCCGAGGTAGCGGATCTTCAACGGTTGCTCCCGTTCGCCCAGGACCAGTTTCCAATTCTCCTTCGACTTGTCTTCGAACAACGCCGTCCCCACTGATCGCGTCGTGTAACCCCGCTTCAATCCCGAATCTCCACGAGTTCCCGGTGCGCGCCAAACCTTGAACGGTGTCGCCCGCTCCAGATCATAGCCGAACCAGATCTTCTCCCCTTGGCGCAGGGCGATCGACCGCACCACTCCATCCAGGCTGTAGCGGTTGATCCGGGTTCGATCGAACGGCAATTCGTCCGTCGCGATTCCCACCGGTGTCGCGCTCAAGAAAGCGACCACAATTGCAATGCTGTATCTCATTCTCAGATCAACTTGGTCGAACCGGGAATGGCCACCGGCGGAACAGGGAGGTCACCGAATTCGTATTGGTCCGGACGAAGATCTTCCTTTGAATTCCAAGCCTGATCCCAAGTGACGCTCTTGCCGGTATAACCGGCTTGGCGGCCCATGATCGCCATCATCGTGCTCTTCACCATGTATTCGCCGTTGTTGATCGGTTCACCGCGCCGAATGCTGCGAAAAAGAGCGTCGTGTTCCAATTGATAGGGGATGTCCTTCACTCCATTTCTGGCGCCACTATAGCGCCAGATTTTTCCGCCAGTCATGGTCTTGCGCCGAAGATCGGCCGTGCCGTTGGCGCCGTAGACCAGGTGAGAGGTGTCCTGATCCGTGCCGTTCTGTTGACGGCAGAAACTGAAGCACCGTTCGCCCCCGGCGTATTCGTAGCAGACGGCGAAGTGGTCAAAGATGTGACCATATTTCGCTTCCGTCCGTGCCTGCCGACCTGCCAGTGAAAAACACTTGGTTGGATATTCATCCCGCATTGCCCAGGCCATGAGATCCAGACCGTGGACGTGTTGTTCCACGATGTGATCGCCGGACAGCCAAGTGTAGTAATACCAGTTGCGCAACTGGTCCTCCATGTCCGACCAGTTGGCCTGGCGGTCATGATTCCACAAGCCGCCGATGTTGTAGTTCGCCTGCATGGTGACGATGCGTCCGATGGCACCGTCTTGGATGCGCTTCATCGTTTCGTTCAGCGCGAGGCTGTAGCGCAACATCAGGCCGGAAACGATGGAGAGGCCCTTCTGCTTCGCCACTTCACAGGTCTTGAGCACCGAGCGTGCGCCGGTCGCATCGACCGCAATGGGTTTTTCAACGAAGGCGTGTTTGCCGGCCGCGACGACCGACTTCAGGTGTTCGGGACGGAAATGCGGAGGCGTCGCTAGCACAACCACATCGACATCGCTGGCCAGAAGTTTCCGATAGGCGTCGAAGCCGATGAAACGGTGATCATCCTCCACGGCAAAACGATTCCCGTGCAAATGTCGCAGCCGGTCCGCTGACGTCTTCATTCGGTCCGGAAACACATCGGCCATGGCCACGACCTTTACATTCGGATCGGCCTTCAGGGCGTTGTCCGTGGCTCCCGTGCCGCGCCCGCCACAGCCGATCAATCCAAGTCGCAGGGTGTCATTGCCGGCTGCGTGAACGGCAGGCAGGGACATCACACCCGTGACAATGGTCGCGGTTCCGGTGGTCTGTAGAAATCGGCGTCGGCTGGACGAGTGGTCTTCTTGTTTCATAGTCAGGTTCTCAGTCGAGGTTCATGCCGCTTCCGAGCAGGACCGCTTCGTGAACGGCGAGATCATGCCTGGAGTCCCAGTCGAGTTTCTTCTCTCCGCGAATCACCTTTGCCAGATCGATGAACTCGTCCATGTAGCGATCCGTTTTCTTCGGCAATGTCACGTCTTGGAAGCCCTTCTTGAATCCTCCGCGTGGGCGATCCAGCGCGATTCGCACTTTCGGCGGCTCCAGCGGATTGATGAAGAACGACCCCATTTCGCCGGTGACGTTGAAGAAGCGACGAGGAAAGCCGAACGGATCCAGATGATTGCAGCGGATGGTCGCGATCGCGTGAGGATAGTCATACACGGCCATCTGGTTGTCGGCGAAGCTGTCCTTTTCCGGGTAACTGCGACGGTTGTGGGCGGTGACTTTTTCCGGTTTGCCAAGCACAGCCACCATCGCGTCGATGATGTGGCAGGCCAGCTCAAACATTCCTCCGCCGGAAAACTCCGCCAACTCCTTGCGCATGCTGTCACCACCCTTCTTGCCCATCATGGCGCTCAGTTCCGTAATCCTTCCTAGCCAACCGTCACGCACCATCTGGAACAACAGCTGGAATGCCGGATTGTAGCGCAGCATGTAGCCCATCTGAATGGTCAATCCGTGGCGGTCTGCCGCGGCATGGATCGCCCGACAAGCGCTCATTGAAGGACCGGCCGGCTTGTCGAGATGGATATGCTTGTCGACCTTGAGGCAGTCCAGCGCGGTTGATGCCAGATCGCGCACAGCAGTCTCCACCGCCACAGCCTGGAGTCCTTTCGTGTTGAGCAGTTCTTCCTGCGAAAGCCATTTGGATCCACGATAGGTCCGGCTCTTCTCCATCGCCCGCCGTCGTTCCTCGTCAGGTTCGACGATGCCAACCAGTTCGAAGGTATCCGGCAGTTTGCGGATTGAAGTCAGCTTGCCGCCCGCGTGCGGATGCTTGGTGCCGATTTGACCGATGCGGATCTTCGGAGGTGCGGCTGCCTTGACCACATGGGGAAAGGCCAAGGCACCGGTTGCCGCTGAAGATTGAACAAGGAAGTCTCTTCGCGATGTGTTCATTGGAGTCGAGGAGGTATCTCATCGCTCTGGGCCGGAGGCAAACGATTTGCCGATGTAGAATGACCGTTTTCGCGGCATATCAAAGTAGCGGAATTCGCGTAGAATTCCGATGTCAGGTCGGAAGATTTTGCATCTTCCGCGACATGACATCATCGGGACGGGGTTGATCTTGCCTTCGCATCCGTTTCCTTCAGGGTGAAGCGGGTATTCATCACGGAGTGCTGCTCCGGTCCGTCGGCGTATTTGAGATAGGTCGTGGCGATGATCGTGCCGTCGGGGAGAAGTTCGAGGTCGGAGTAACCGCAATCGGCATTTCCGCGGCCGGGTTTGTCGGATGTTTTGCGGAGGGTGTTGTGAAAGAGTTTGAGGCGGTAGTCGCCCGGCTTGCCGTTGAGAATGTCTTCGAAGCGGCCGACCCAGGCGACGTAGTGACCGTAGGTCGGGCTGCGCTTGAACTTGTCGCGGAAGGCGATGACGAGGCGTCCGTCCGGAGCGAACTTGGCGACGTGGCGATCGCCGGTGAGGGTGGCTGGAAGTTCCCTCGGTTCGCTCCAGGTCTTGGCATTGTCGCGACTGACGGAAAAGAGGGATTGATACTTGCGACTGTTCTCCCGCAGCAACATGAGATGGGTGTTTCCGTCAACGGAACGAATGACGCAGGGCTGACTCCAGCGACTGGGGACTCGAAGGAGTCGCCGACTCGGGCTCCAGGTAAGCCCGCCATCAAGGGATTCGCTTTGGACAACGTAACCCGGCAGGTCGCTCCACATTACGAGGCGTTTGCCTTCGTCGAAGGCGTGGATGGTCTTGGGTGGAACTTCGCCTTGGATGCCGTTGGGAATCATGGGTGTCCAGGTCTTCCCATCGTCTTCCGAAAAGGACTGGTGCATCGGATAAGGCGGCTTGCCTTTACGACTCCAATCGAGGCCGTCGGCGAAGCAGAAAAGCCGCGCTGGACCGTCTGGTGCGACAAGGCGATGCAATGTGGGTGTGTTCGAGGTTTCCTTCCAATTGTCCGGCACGTCGAAGGGCCTGCTCCACGTGCGGCCGGCATCCGTGCTCTTGGCGATCGGGCCGATCCACTTTGCGTGCCCCAGACACCATGCGGTGAACATAGTCTTTCCATCCGGCAACAAAACGGTGTCGCAATGGCCTTGGTAGACCGACTTCGTCCCGGCCGCGACGACGGAATGGCGATGCTTTTCTTGGGAAAGATCGATCAATGGCATGTCGATATCGCGGTTTGCTCCGGGCGTGGCGCCGTTGAAGGTGGGCAGCTTTGCCACGTCACGTGCGAGAGGACGGCTGATCAGCATCTTTGTCTTCGACTTTGGTCCGTTGAAATTCTTGGCGAAGACATCCTCTTCAGTGAAGCGGGCCATGAGGATTTCGCCGTCCTTTGATCGATTCCGATCCCAGGAAATGTAGATGGTTCCATCGGGGGCTTGGAAGCCGTCGGGATAGGAGATGCCTTTGCGTTCATCGAGAACAAGACCGCCCTGCCAACTCTTGCCGTCGTCATTGGAGAGCCAGGCACTGAGTTGCACACGACCGTGGTGGGCATCGATCTTGTCGCCGTGTTTGATCAGGAGGAGACGACCTGACTGCATCCGCCGGATGTGGAAGCGTGCGACCGGATGCTTGATTGCCGAGTTGAACGGTTTACTCCAAGTTGAACCGCTATCGGTTGAAATGCTTTCCATGATGCCGTTGCGGGTGCGGGCCAGCATCCAAAGTGAGCCGTTCTGTTTTTCCACGATCATGTGCTCGTGCCAGTCGGGATTCGGGAAGGTGCGAACACCGCGGCGTTCCCAAGTTGCGCCTTCGTCAGCGGAGACGAAGACATTCGCGCCCCGCAGCGGATCAAGCTCCCTGAAGCAGCCGCGGAACTTGCGGAAGCCGGGGCGTTGATCGAGAGAGATCGGGAGCATCCACTCGCCGGTGGAAAGAACGGTCGGTTTGTTGAGTGTGACGCCGTGCCAGATGCGACGTGGTTTGGACCAAACCGGCGAATCGGCATCGGGATTCTCGCAAACAGTGGTCCAGACACCGGCGCGTCCGTCGAACATGTCCATCGACTGATCGAATATGAGCCAGAGACTGCCCGTTGGATCAGTCCAGAGATTGCCGACGAGGATGCTGCGTTTGTCACCGAGTCCATCCTCATGAGAATCCAACACCACCCGTGGACTCGACCAGGTCTCCCCATCGTCGTCACTGGAGGCGAGAACGAAGAAGGCGTCGGGACTGTCACCGCCCGCAACCCAGCATGACCAAAGCCGCCCGCCCGGCGTGCGTTCAATACCGATGGTCATGCCGTAATCGAGCTTGTCATAATCGTATTCGGGAAGCGGCGAGGTGTTCACGATCGGCGGGACCAGCGCGTGTTCCGCGACCTTCTCCATCTTCGTAATCCGAGCAGCGGCTTCTTCGGGCGTTTCCTTCTTGGCTGGTGGTTTCGGCCGGTGGGTGGCGAGCAACTTGATCTTCAAGCCATCACCCAAAATCGGCAGGGCCAGCTTCCCCATGGATACCTTCTCCCCACTCTCCAATCGCCTCTGATACACGAAGCAGCGATTAAGAACGCCTTGGAAAAGTTGAAACTCGGGCGCGTTGACTTTCTTGAATCCCCGACCAAGCAGGTCCCGACTTCGGTTGGCCGAATGATCGATACCCAGAGTTGAGATGTAGAGAGTGCCGGGAGTAATGCACTCGATCGTATAGCCCTCGATGCTAGTTCGCAGAAACTCGCGCCCAAGGAGAAACTTCGGAGTTTCGATGAGCGTGTACTGTCGATCGGTGAATAGTTTCACCCCCGGTTTCATGATCGCGGGTGGTTTGATCTCGGCAGCCGCCAGGGGCGCCGTTCCGAACCAAAGACACAACAACCAGCTCGCGCTCATTCGCTTCATCCGGCGATCCTGAACAGACACCGAGAGGGTGGACAGAAAAATGACCAAGGCCCGGCCTGGTCTCTGAGGGGGCGCACTTTTCAACTGCCCACCGGAAGGTCCCTTGATACGGTCCGCATGTGATCCCTGATTTGCGTGTCTCTTTGTCGGCTGCGTTTGTGGCTGGTGTTCTGTTGTCATCGGCTGGGGCGGCCGAGCTTTCCTACTACCTGCCCAAGGGCGTGAAGTATGATCCTGCCATTCCCAAGCCGAAGGACGCGCTGGGCTGGGGCGTGGGTGAATGGCACGTGCGGCATGACCAGCTGGTCGCGTATTTGAAACGGGTCGCCGCGGCCAGCGACCGGATGCAGATCAAGGTGATCGGGCATACCCATGAACAGCGCGAATTGCTGTTGTTGACCGTCTCCTCGCCGGCCAACCTCGCGCGCCTCGAGAAAATCAGGAAGGAACATCTCAAGCTCAGTCTGCCGGGTTCGAAGCCCCAACCTGCGGATGAACAGCCACTGGTTCTCTACATGGGTTACAACGTGCATGGAGACGAATCGAGTGCCGGGAATTCGGCGTTGTTGGTCGCCTATCATCTGGCCGCGGCGCAAGGGCCTGAAATCGACCGGCTGTTGGCCAACTCCGTGATCCTGCTCGACCCCTGCCTGAATCCCGACGGGCTCAACCGATTTGCGCAGTGGGCCAATTCGCATCGGGGTAAGAACCCGGTCGGGGACGTGAATCATCGCGAGCACCATGCGGTCTGGCCGGCCGGGCGTGGCAATCACTATTGGTTCGATCTGAACCGTGACTGGTTGCTGTTGCAACACCCGGAATCGCGCGCACGGATCAAGGTCTTTCATGAATGGCGCCCCAATGTGCATACGGATTTCCACGAGATGGGTGGACATTCGACCTACTTTTTTCAACCCGGTGTCCCGGAACGAAAGAATCCACTGACACCGCTGGAGAACGTGCGGTTGACCGAAGTGATTGCGGGCTACCACGCCAAGGCGTTGGATGCCATTGGCTCGCTTTATTACACCGAGGAACGCTTCGACGACTATTACTACGGCAAGGGCTCCACCTATCCGGATATCCACGGGGCCTTGGGTATCCTGTTTGAGCAGGCGAGTTCGCGCGGTCATCTGCGGGAGTCACCGCATGGGGAATTCAATTTCGCCTTCACCATCCGCAATCAGTTTCGCACGTCCCTGTCCACCTTTGCCGGCGCATTGGAGAACCGCGTGAGGCTGTTGAATTATCAAAAACGTTTCTACGAGCAGGCATTGGCCGCCGGCAAGAAGCATGACGTCGCCGGTTACGTTTTCGGTGGACCCCATGATCCCGTCCGCACCTGGCTCTTGCTGGATGTGCTGCTCCGGCATCGGATCGAGGTGTATGGATTGGACAAGTCGATCGAGGCGGGGGGACAAGGCTTCGCGGCTGGCTACTCCTACGTGGTTCCGATGGCGCAACCGCAGTATCGTCTCGCCCGGACCCTGTTCGAACGGCAGACCGATTTTCCGGACAACATCTTCTACGACGTTTCCGCCTGGACTTTTCCCCTGGCGATGGGAGTTCCGCACGCCGCGTTGAAACGGGTCTCGAGGAGCAGCCTTGGACGCGCAGTGAAGACCGCTCCCTTCCCGAGTGTCCCGGCGCCCACGAAAGGCAAACCCTACGCCTATGCCTTTGAATGGGATGGTTACTTTGCCCCCCGGAGCCTGCATCGTTTGTTGAAAGCCGAGGTCAAGGCACGCGTTGCCACCCGCGAACTCAAGACCAAGACACCGGACGGCGTGGTGGAACTGGGCCGGGGAACCATTATCGTCCCGCTCGGCATTCAGAAGAAATCCGCCGCCGACGTTCGCAAGCTTTTGCACGAGGCGGCGCGCAAGGACGGTGTTCGCGTACATCCGATTTCCACCGGTTTGACGCCCGGAGGCATTGACCTGGGCAGCCCCAGTCTGAATCCACTGAAGAAACCGGAACCCTTGCTCGTGGTAGGGGACGGTGTGCGGGCCTATGAAGCAGGGGAGATTTGGCACCTGCTCGATCATGTCTTTGACATGAAGGTCTCGCTGGTCGAAGGCAGCAAACTCGGCAGTCTCGACCTGCATCGCTACACGCACATCATCCTGGTCCACGGCGCGGGCTCGAGGATTTCCTCCACCGGTGTTGAGAAGATCAGCCGATGGGTGAGTCGCGGTGGTGTATTGGTCGCCCTCAAGGATTCGACGCAATGGGCGGCCGAAAAGAAACTCGCGAAGGCGACGTTCAAGAAAAAGGACGAATCCGAGAAGAAGTCGGACAAGAACAACGAGAAGGCCGAGGACAAGAAACCGAAACGATTGAACTACGGCGACCATGACAAGATCGAGGACGCCAAGATCCTGAGCGGCGCGTTCTTCCAGATCGATCTGGATATCACCCATCCGCTTGGTTTCGGACACCGCACCCGCGAACTGTCGGTCTTCCGCAACAGCCGAATCTACATGCTGCCCAGCAAGAACCCCTACGGTACGGTCGCGCAATACACCGACGCGCCCCTGCTCAGTGGCTACGTTCACGCGGAGGAACTGGAAAAGCTGAAGGGAACGGCCTCCGTCATCGCAGAGAAACGCGGCAAGGGTTCCGTGATTCTCCTGGTGGACAATCCCAACTTCCGCGCCTACACCCACGGCACCACCAAGCTCTTCCTCAATGCCATCTTCTTCGGTGGAATCCTGGAGAAGACGGAGGAGTGAGTCCGTCAGGGAATGTTCAGATTTGAAATTGGGATGATTGCCAACTCGGCGCTGTTTTGATTCCCGCCCCGTCCGCCGGCGTTGGAGTAGCCGACGTATAGTTTGCCGTCGTGTTCGATGGTGTAGGGATAGGACAAGGCGGCTTTCGGATGAGATTCACCGGGACCGTCGGGGAACTCGGCGTGGCGGATGACGAAGATCTTTGAGAAGCCGGTTTCCCCCGGGCGACTGACGGCGATGGTCAAGGGGTAACGGCCACCACCATCGGCGGTGGTGGAACAGACGAGGTACCGCTGACCCGTGCTCAAGGTGCCGGAGGCGGGCTTCGAGGTGGTCATGCGGAGGTTGGTCTCGAAAGAGGGTGTCCAGGTTTGACCGTAGTCTTCACTGGTGGCGGCGAGGGCGAGTCGTTTTGCGCCATACCGGGCGATGTTCCGGATGCGACGACCATCGACAATGATGGAGGATTCGCCCCACATGTTGCCGACGCCGCGGCCTTTGGGAATGACCACGAGCTTCCATTGGGTGAGGGCGTCGCCCTTGCTGATGGCGACGGCGGCCGGGTTGCCATTGCCGACAATGAAGCCAGGCAGGATCCAGTTGTCGTCGTCCATCTTGACCGGTTCCTGCATCGGCCAGAATCCCTCGCCGATCACCGCGCCTTTGCGGGTCCATCGGCCGGTGGCTTCGTCGAGAACATAGGCGCGGGTGTGAACGCGTTTGCGGGTTCCGTAGAACGCGCCAAGGAAGGACCATAGCCTGCCTCGGTGCGAGAGGAATACGCCATGGCTCACCGCGAGATCATCCGCTTCCGTGCCGACATCAATGGTCTGCGGTTGCGACCAGGTCGCACCGCCATCTTCGCTGACGGAATATCGGCCCTCTTCCGTAAGTGTGTTTTCATGGCCGACGTTGTGGCCGTAGGAGGCATAGAGCTTGCCCTTGTGCCAGGCCAGACCCACGCCGTGCAACCAGCGATAACCGTCAACCTTGGGTTCCCACTTTTTGATCACGTGGAACTGCACGTCCTTGAGAACACCAGCTTCAGCCATCTTGGGCATGTCGATGGAATCGTCCCACAGTTTGACAGTTTTCAAGCCCGTGATCTTGGCCGGATTGTGCGCTGATGCCGTTGCGGCCGCAGATCGGTCTCGTTCGTGGAGCTTGGAGATCTCTTTGTCCGACAATGCGCGCTTCATGAGTGTCGCCTCGTCGAGTGCGCCAAAAAGATTCTGCCGGATCCGCCCATTGTCGATCACGCCACCAAGAGTCAATGGAGCCTTTGTCTGCGGAACGGGTCGCTCCAGCCCGAGATTCCCAGCCAGAAGACCATCGATCCACAACTTGGCCACTTCATCCGAGATCGCGATCGCAACATGCTGCCAATTGCCAATGGTGGGCAGGACATCGGAGGCCAACGTAATCCAACCACCCTGCCGGACATACAGACGATAACGCCTGTCGGTGTCGATCATCAGGCTCCACTCCCGCTCGTTCAGCGAATAGCGGTTCTTCGCGGCGATCATCTGCTGGCCGCTGTTCGTTGCGTATGGATTCACCCAAACTGCGCAGGTGAATCCCTGCTCATGATGCGTCGCCGATGCAGAACTCTTCACCTGCAACACCGACGATCCATTGAACACGAGCGATTGATTCCGGACGCCTGGGGCAGACCTCAACCCACCACCGATGGCCTGCCATTCGGAATGGGCGACTTTGTCGAATGACCATCGGTGATCGCCAGCCTTTGCCAGAGTCGTCAGTCCGGCACAAAGCGGCAACAGTAATTGAAACCGAGTCTTGTTCATGAACGGGTGTGCATTTTCGTGAACGATGATCCGTGCAGATTTGGATGCAGAATCGACCAGCACAATCCGGGCGCGCAAGGCGCAGTGGAGTAGGGGACGCAGAAATGCGGGACTTCAGAGACGCGAGACATTGGCAGATCGCCAATCAGGCGAGCAGTTCATTCACTTCACCGGTGGCATCTCCGAAACGCTGCGTGGGGAGGCCAATTCGACGGAGCATGGTGGTGTAGACGTTGTTGAGCGGAACGTCTGAGGCGAACTTCTTGTAAGCGCCATGTTTGAATCCGAGGCCTTTGCCGCCGGCGAGGATGAGGGGGTAATTGTTGTTGTTGTGGGTGCTGCTGTTGCTGCAGCCGTAGATGATCGTGGTCTGGTCCAGCAGGCTGGCGTCGCTCTCCGGAGCCGCCGGGGTGTTGCGCATGCGAGTGAGGAAATCGGCGAAGCGTCGGGCGAGGAACTGATCCCACTGGCCGAGAGGTTCGTAGCCGTCCTTCTTGTTCCAACCGTGGCAGAGCGAATGGACGTGGCGACCGAGACCCAGAAGTTGTGGGAACTTGCCGCCCAGGGTGGTGGCGTCGCCCATGCTGGCAATCTGGTACGTCGCCACCCGAGTGGAGTCGGTGCGGAAGGCGAGATACATCAGGTCATACATCGTGCTGATGTATTCGGTGGGCACCTCGTTGTCGGCGTCGAGTTTGAGGCGTTCGCGGTCCTGGTCGGAAAGGCCGGGCTTGGGGATGTCGACCCAGGCTTGGGCGCGTTCGACGCGTTTCTCCACCTGGCGGACGGAGTCGAGGTATTCGTCGAATTTCTCCTGGTCGAACTTGCCGAGTTTGCGGCGCACGCGACCGGCGTCTTCCAACACGAGATCCAACATGCTGGTGGCGCTGCGGAGGCGTCGGCGATTGCGCGCACTGGCAGCGTCACCACCGCCGAAGAATCGCTCAAAGATCTGGCGCGGTTGATTGAGAGCCGGGATCGGACGACCGTATTGATTGTAGGAAAGCGTACTGGAACGTGTGGGTTCGCCGACGCCGCCATCGGTGGACATCACGAGCGAAGAATAGCGGGTCTGGCCGTCGAAGTGGTCGGCCGCAATCTGGTCCATCGATTGCGTGTTGCGCAGGTTGTTTTTCAGGAGATGGCAGCCGGTCAGAAAAGTATCACCACTGTCATGTCCACCGATGCGACGCACCTCCGGATGCGAGAGTCCGCCGAGAATCGTGATCTCGTCGCGCAGTGGTTCCAACGGCTCAAGGTTCCGATTGAACGTGTAGTCGCGCCCGTCTTCGTGCGGAAACCAATACCATTCCTTGTTCGCGTCATCCTTTGAGCCAATGGACACGCCAAAGGGGAAATAGATGGCAGCCAGACGTTTCGGTTCCACTGCCGGTGAACGGGCAGCCATGCAATCCAACGCCGGCAATGCCAAGGCAGCCCCGGCGCCGCGGAGGAATGTGCGGCGGTTCAGTTGCCAGGATTTGGTTGGTTCTCGCATCGCTATTTGGTCCGGAAAGCTTCACTCGTGACGATCGCAGAGATCAGATTGCGTAGCCGGAGACCATCTTGGACGAACCCGCGGGTCAGCGATTCGATCGTGTTTTCGTCGGAGAACTCAAGCGTTCTACCGAGCGAATATGTCATGAGTTTGGCCACCAGGGCACGGGCAAATTGTTTCTCGCGATATCTCAGGAGGTAATCCTTTAGTTCGGCGATGCCGTTGACTTCGTGCCCATCTGGCAGCTTCGCCCGAGCGTCCATGGGCAACGACTGACCACCGGTGCGAATGGACTCGCGCCATTGGCCGACGGCGTCGTATTGCTGCATCGCCTGACCCCAGGGATCGATGCCGCGATGGCAATCCGCACAGGCCGGATCTGCGGAATGCTGGGCGAGCTGCTCTCGGATTGGCAGCTTGGCGAAGTTGGGATCGCTTGTCTTCAGCTCGGGAACGTTCGGCGGTGGTGGTGGCGGCGGGTCGTGCAACAGATTGTCACGAATGAATACCGCACGCTTGATGAGGTTGGCATCCTGACCGGTCGATCGTCCGAGGAGGATCGATGCCTGTGAGAGAAACCCGCCGCGCCGGCCACGTTGGCTGCCGGTCAGTTCCACCCGGCGAAAGTCACCGCCGATGACGCCTTCGATACCGTAGTGTAGCGCGAGATCATCGTTGATCATCACGAAGGATGACTTGAGGAAGTTCTGTGCGCTCAGGTCCTGCCGTAGAACCTCGCCAAACAGCTTCAACGTTTCCCGGCGCATGTCCGCTTTCAATTCCTTGCGAAAGTCCGGATAGGACTTCTCATCGATCTCAAGTCGATCCATCGCGTCAATGTCGAGCCATTGTGACGTGAAGTGCTCGATGAACTGTTCAGAACGCTTGTCGTCTATCATGCGATCGACCTGCTTGTGCAACACATCCGGTTCCATGAGCTGATCCTTGGCGGCCAGCCGGAGAAGTTCGTCATCCGGCATGGTGCTCCAGAGAAAATACGAAAGACGCGAAGCCAATTCGTGATTCGTCAACGGGCGTTTGCTGTCACCGGAGGGTTCGAGCAGGTATAGGAACTGCGGTGAAATGAGGGCCATCGCGAGCGTCTCGCGAATCGCTTCCTCAAAACCCGCGGCGGCGTCACGGAATGAGGAGAAGAAGCGGACGAAGCGTTTCAACTCTGCGTCCGTCACCGTTCGCCGCCACGCGCGGGGGAGGAAACGTTCCATCACCTGGTGCACATACTTCTTCTCATCGGACTCCCGCAATGGCGAATCAAAGAGAATCTGCCGATGATGTTTCGGCGGCCAGTCATCGTAGAGCGGTCCTTCAAAATCGACTTCTTCGATCACGAGATAGGGATACTCGGGATCATCGGCAAACTCCTTCCGCTTCCGGCCCTTGGCATTCTTAACCTCCTGCTGATGCAGTTTGCCGAACTCGTCGTACGCGTTCACCACCACGACGCACAGCCCCGGAAACTTGCCCTGGCCGCGAACCGGGAGAGGAAAGTTCTCCACGCGACCGCGGAACTCGTATTCCCGTGAACCTTCCTTGGTGATGTCGATCTCCGCGAGCGTCTCCACGTCAGCGAGCGTATCCGGTCGGTAGCCGACGGACACCCGCATGCGCGGAATCGGGCCGCGCTTTTCAGGCAGTTCCGCCCGTGCCTTTACCCTCACGCGGAACTCACCGACCTCGGGATAGTCGTTCTTCATCAGGCCGATGAAGATACGGCCGCGGCCGAGTCGGTTCCCCGGTTTGATCTTGGCCCATTTGCCATGGGTCGCTTCGAAGTGATGTCTGAATCTCTTTGGAGCCGGCGTCGAGACGATCACCTGATCAAGGGCGTCACGCGCGGCCGCGAGGTAATACTCCATCTGTATCGCACTCATCCGCAGCGTGCTGCCGTTGTTGCGCATGTTGTCGATCGAAACACCATCGGGAGGCAGGTCACGGCCATACACGATGTCCAGATCGAAGAGATCGCGCATCGTGTTCTGATACTCCGCCTTGTTGAGGCGACGAACCACGACCCTTCCGTCCTTGCTTTGCCGTACCTTGGCCGCGTGCTCGATCACCTCGTTCAACCAGACAAGCAAGGACGAGCGCTCCTTCGTAGACAATTGCTTGGCCTCCTCCGGAGGCATTTCCCCGAGATTGATCAACGCCCGCACATCCCGCCAAACCTCGGCCGCGGCACGGTCATTGACCAGATCCGCCGACAAAGTGTCCAGTCGCAGCTTGCCCTTCTGTTTTTCCGGCCCGTGGCATTCGAAACATCGCTGTGACAGGACCGTGCGAATCTTCGCCGGCAGTTCTGCCGCCGGCAATGCCGGTGGCGACATGCAGCAACCGAGAATCAGAACAACGATGGAAAGGCGTTGAATCATTTGCTGTAGCAGCCGACGTGAGGGGGCTCACATCAATTCGCATAAAGTGCTCCGATCTTCTGCGCAGCAGTGTTCTGCAGGTGGATGAACGGCCGACAGTCGAATCACCGGGTTCGCCCACTTGATTTATGCCAGAAATCCGGCAAGGTTCCATCGTCCTCATGAGATCCGTCTGCATAACCGTTCTGTATCTTTGTTTGGCATGTGTTCTGCCCGCCGAGGACTCCGCGAGAACGGCGGCTTTCAATGCGGGCCAGGTGGCTGAAGATGAAGCACGCAGGCGGTCCGAGACGCGGATGGTGATGGATCTCAACCTCAAGCGGGCGGAGGAACATCGGAAGGCAAAACGATATCAGTCCGCCGCTTTCCTTTATGAGCAGGCAATCGGCTTGGCACGACGACTTGGCAATATGAAGGCCGTCGAGAAGGACGTGGCCAAGGCCCGCGACGGAATCGCCTATTCCAGACTTCGCCTGGCCCGGGAACTGCAGGATCTGGACATGTTCAAGGAAGCCGACGAGGAGGTGTTGAAGGCGTTGGCCTATGATCCGGACAATCGTCGACTGCGAAAGTTTCGCGAGTCCAATGAGGAGGTTCGAAAAGCGCACATCGGACGGGTCCCTAGCCGGACGGTCCGGGCGGCCATTCAGAATCATCGCACTGAGCGGGCGAAGGTCATGACCTTGGTGCGTGACGGCAAGGCCTTCTATGACGTGGGGCAACTGGGCGAGGCCGAGCGGCGGTTGCAGGCAGCCGTGAGGCTCGAGCCGCAGAGTGATGTAGCCTACTACTATCTGCGCCTGATTCAGGAGGCGAGAAACGATCTCCAAGGACGCGCACGGGAATACAACTTTCGAAAGCGCGTCATTGAAGTCGGGGAAGCCCGGAGTCGCTAGGGCTCGAACGGTCCCCACGGGAGAAGCGTTTCGCCTCTCCTCATTTTCTCTTCAATAGCCAGGCATCGGATTGTTCCTCGTTGTTACGAGGCCCGCTTTTTGCCGAGCTTCACGGGCTTGACCACGAAACCCTTGCGGTATTTGCGGGTGAGGTGTTTGTTGGCCTCGGGCTGGTTGGTGATCTTCAGTTTCCTGGCGTCGAACTCCAGCGTCTGCTTTGGGAAGAAGGCGGCGACGTTGCCGAGCTGCACTGCTTCCGTGAGATGACCGCCGTACTCGAACCCATCGCTTGGTTGCTTGCCGCTGAGGCAGCCATCCACAAATCCGAAGTAGTGGTTCAGGCTGGGCTCGGATTCGATGGGGAAGTCGGGCTTGTTGACGAATGGCGTGCCGACATGAGGCACAAACAGGTTGCCGCCTTCGCCGACCATGATGGTTCCGCCACGAGGCATGCGCTGCCCGGGAGCAAGTTTCGCGATGGAATCACTGGGACGACGTCCGCCGTCATACCAGGTGATCTTGAGGGTCTTACCGGCGGTGTATTCGGTTCCCGGTACGACGTAGTGGATGGTCTCCTGCGCCGGCCAGATTTCGTCGTTCATGCCGGAGTGTTCTGAGCGCACGCTGATGGGATCGCCGGTGATCTTCAGGGAAGTGTAAACGGGATCCAGCAAGTGACAGCCGAAGTCACCGATTGCGCCGGATCCGAAGTCCTGCCAGTCGCGCCAGGTGAACGGGTGATAAACGCGATTGCCACCGTAGGGACGTGAGGGAGCCACGCTCAACCAAAGATCCCAGTCGAGGCCCTTCGGCTGCTGCTCGTTCTTCGCCGGGCGATCGAGCAGTCCGCTGCGCCCGTGCCCAGTGGTGCCGACCCAAGAGTGGACTTCCTTGATCTTGCCGACCACGCCGGACTGGATGAGTTTCACCGTGGTGCGATATGCGGTGTGGGAGTGGATCTGATTTCCCATGCGGGTGATGACGCCATGTTTCTTCGCACCCAGGCGCATTTGTCGGGCTTCCCATACCGTGCGGGTGAGGGGTTTCTGGCAATAGACGTGTTTGCCACGGGCCATGGCGTCCAGGCTGATGATGGCGTGCGTATGATCGGGGGTGGAAACGCTCACCGCGTCGATCTTTTCTCCGAGCGAATCGAGCATCTCGCGGTAGTCCTGAAAGATCTTGGCGTGCGGATGTTTCCGGGCCGCCTTCACGGTGCGATTCAGATCGACGTCGGCATAGGCCACCGGGTGAACGCCCTTATGGTTCGTGATCTCGATAATGTCCGACATCCCTTTCCCGTCCGCGCCGATGCCGGCGAAGTTGAGTTTGCTGTTGAGATTTCGGCCGCGAACGATGGCGGGAGCGGCAACGGTGGCCGACGCAGCGGTGGCCAGAAAGGCACGACGTGAGGTGTTCATGGGACGGATAGTCCCCAAGAGTCCGGACGGATCAAGCTATTTGCTGTCCGGCTTGAGCGTCCACTTGACCGCATTGACCAACAGACGGCGAACGTCTGGTTGTTGCATGTCCTCCGGAGCTCCCAGGCTGGTTTAGAAGATACGCGCCCGCTTTTCACCATGCCGACGTGTCCAGGCAAGCGGTTGGGCGGTCGGCAATCCGGAGGCAGCTCCGAGCAGCAACGGCGTGGTGTCTTTGGCGAGGGGCAGAACCTTGTAGAGCGACTTGTAGCCGCGAATCCGCCCGGGCTTCACGCCGGCCAACAGTGGACTGTTCGTCGGTGCTTCCGGATGTCGGCTGACCGCATAAGGGAGGCCCTTGGTGTGGTAGCCGGTGTTCTGCCCACCGAGAACCTCGGGTGTGAACTCGGGCCAGGCGAGCAGGCGAGAATCCTTGATCGGGGCCGAGCGCGGAGGCACAAAACCGTGATTGGCCGTGCGGATTCCCAACAGCGGCTTGCCGGCCGCGAGATGTTGCTTGATGGCGTCGAGTTGCGCTTTGGGCAGCGTTGCCCGCCGGACGAAAACAATGAGCAGATCCGCGTCCTTCATGGCTGCAACCAATCGGGGGAAATCGGTCGGCAAGGCCTTGTTGCCTTCGAGCATGGTCGTGCGGTGGTCGAGTTGCCTGAGTTCCTTCCTCGCGAATTCGCGCATGGAATTCACCGCGTCATAATTGTTCCGGTCCTCCACGGCCATGATCACAATGTGCGCGCCTTTTTCGGCGGCCATCGCTGGCTGGGGCGAAGCAAGGCTGAGGAACAGAACAAACCAAAGTTGGCGAAGAGTGTTCATGGCGGCTGACATGGTCGCTTTCAGGAGACGGGCAACCGCTCATTTTTTCACCGCGACTTTGACGCCCAACGACTTCGCGGCAGCCACGAGTCCGGGAAGGTCTCCATACTTTACCGCGCCGGGGACGAAGTTTGGATTGCGCCAATCGGTGATGGTCGCGAAACGGAAATCGTCATTGGCGATCGACACGGAGGAAACAGTTCCCTTCTCGGCGATGACGCCGGCGACCAGGGCGATGGCTTCCATCCCCGGTTCGGCAACCAAGCGAACACGGTGTCCCGCGGCTTTGGCCGTGAGGATCTGGGCGTAGACCTCGCGGGCGCGTTGCGCGAACCAGGAGTGGTTGTAGCCGTGCGTGTAAGCCGGGATCTGGCGCGGGTTGGGAACGATCGCGGTTTGTTCCGGACGATCGTTGGGTGACTTCACCCTGATCGTGACCCTGCCATTCTTCGCGGACGGACAGGGTGCGGGCTTCACGGTGTCTTCCAGTCCGATGATGGTTTGCCAGGCAGAGGAGACGATCCGGTTTCGCTTGCCCGCACTCATTGAGGCCATTTGCTGGTCGGAGGTCTCAGCCAGCCATTTGTTCAAACTGCGTTGGAAACCATCACCCCCCTGCGGACGCGGATGCTTGTCGTTGTAAACCGCGTGTTCTTCCGAAGTCAGGGCACGGAAGTCAGCCTCTTCAATCGCCCCCTTGTGACCCAGGTGCAGATGGCGGTTGAACCAGTCATACATCAACTCACGGGTCACGACGTTGTAGTTGTGCCTGAAGCGAAGCAGATCGCCGCAGATGACGTGGTCCGGTTTGCCGTACATCGTGTAGAGCCGCTTCAACTCGGGAAAGCCCTTGCCCGGAACCAGCATCTCACGCGTCCAGTCGTTGGCGGCCGTCATGCCCTGCGGTTTGGGGGCGAAGAGCGCGGTCAGCTCGACATTGCCCGTGCCGATGCGCAGCAGGCTGGCGTTCTCACAAACGCAACCGCCCTGCATCGAGCTGGATACCATGCCGTTGGGAAAAGCCGCGATCGGCCGATCATCGATCGCACAGACCATGATTGTCTGCGTGCCACCGCCGCTTCCACCGGTGACGGCAATTCGCTTGGGATCCACATCCGGAAGGCTTTGCAGAAAATCAATTCCGCGAATCGAATTCCAAGTCTGCACGCCAAAGATCGATTGCAGACGCAATTCCGCCTGCGCACTGTAAAATCCCCAACCTGATCGCCCCGCCCAGTTTGCCCCGACTTCACGGATTCGATGGCCGACCTGCATGTCCAATTGCTGGTTGTCGGCGTAGCCGACCATGTCGTAGAGCAGGACCACACAACCCAATCGCGCGAGATTGGCGCAGCGCGCAATCTTGGGAAAGCGCCCCGAGTCCGCGAACTTTTCATCGCCGACCTTGATCCTTGCCTTCACCCCGGCTTCGCCATGATCCTGCAGCCGGCCACCATGCCCGTGAGGCGAAAGCACGGCGGGAAACTTCTGTCCGGGCTTGGCCTTGGCGGGACGGAACAACAGTCCCGTGACGTGCAGCCTTGGATAGCTCTCGAAGTAGACCTTCTCCACCGTGAAATCCGGCCGCTCGACCTTGCCGTGAACGACCGCCTTCAACGGCGTCCGCTCCGGCAATGGGTAAAGACCATTGGCGACCAGCACGCGACGTTTCAACATGGCCTTCCGTTCCTCCCAAACATCGAGGCTGTCCGGAACGTGGAAGGGGAAGAAGCCGTTCAGATCTTTAAGATCCTTTGCCTGCGCGACCGGGCCAAGCAGCAGACTGAAGGCTCCGATCACGAGAATGGAGTGGATGGAATGTCGAAACGTTTTCATTTCAGGTGGATCCAAGGATTCATTCGCGAATCTCTCCGGAAGGCCAGCCGATTCTTTGCGCTTTAGGAATCTTCGATGTGGGATCTCAAGTCCAACAGCGCGATTCCCCCCGAAGTCACTGGCAAGGCCTACGATGTCGTGGGACTGAACTGCGGTTGAACTCAAGCGTGTGACCCAAACGGCTTTTTTGCACGAAGCAGTTCCGTCTCCCTGTCCTACTCTTCAAAGGCCAGCGGGCGGCACTCACTCAAACGCCCTTCAGGGCCAAGGCAGAGGTATCCTTGAAGAGTCCAATCGTCTGCTCCTTTGGCCGCAAATCGGCGGCAGACCCAGACGTCCAGCAGGTCGAGGAGGAACATGGGCGCTAGGAGCCAGGCAGCAAAGCTGGTCAGATCCGGCAGACCGAGGATTTGCCCGAGCACGACGAGTAGAAACAGGTTGGGGAATCCCAGGGAAAGATAGTTGGTTGGGCCCCCAAGAACTGGTCCATTGAGAATGAGATGGTTTTCGGCCAAAGA
>JAYPXF010000064.1:0-20888 GCA_038154405.1 Verrucomicrobiales bacterium
GATCAAGGGAATGCGCCGCAAAAGCAACCCGAAGAACACCGCCCGCATTCCGGAAGTCTATGCCGCGATCGCCAAGATGAACCAAGAGGCGGACAAGATGCTCGACGAAATCTACGAAGCTGCATGGCCCATCGAACGTAAATGGCAGATCCGCAGGCTCTCTGATTGAGCGTTTGACCGCTTGCCCCACGGCGACCACTCCCACACATTCGTGTGCGTGAGATCCGTCATTCGTTCATTCGTCCTGCTCTGGGTATTTGGGTTCATCATTTGCCATTCCGCTGGCGCGGCGCAGCTTCCCAACATCATCATCGTCTACGCCGACGACCTCGGTTTCGGGGACATCTCCTCGTATAACCCCAAGGCCGCATACGAGACGCCGCGTCTCGACCGCATGGCCAAGGAAGGCATCCGCTTCACCGACGCCCACAGTCCCTCGACCATCTGCTCACCATCGCGCTACGGACTCTTCTCCGGCCAACAGGTCTGCCGCACCGGCCGTCGGACCACCGCCTTTGAAGGCCCGAGCGGCCCCAGCTACATCAAGCCCGGCGAACTCACTATCGGTGACATGCTCCGCAAGCAGGGTTATCGCACCGGCGTCTTCGGCAAATGGCACGTCGGCCTGACCTGGTATGACAAGGATGGCAAACGCCTCGGCGGCGGCTTCAAGAACTCTCTTCTGATCGACTACGAAAACAGCTGCCCGCTCGAAGACGGGCCGAAAAAACGCGGCTTCGACGAATCCTTCGTCACCCCAAACTGTCCGACCACAGATCCACTTTACCTCTACATCGAGAACGGCAACGTCGTCACCCCGGCCAGCCAACGGCACAAACGCGACAACCTTCCCAATCCCGGCGGCAAATGGCGCTGGGACAACGACGAAGGCTGGATGGCGCCCGACTACGAGTTCGTCAACGCCGACCTCCTCTTCTATGACAAGACCCTCGACTTCATCACCCGGCACCGGAAGAACCATGGCGACCAACCTTTCTTCGCCGTGCTCTCCACCCAGATCGCTCACGCACCCGTTTTGCCCGCCAAGGAATTCAACGGCAAAACCAAAGGCGGACCCCGCGGCGACTTTGTCTTCGAACTCGACGCGCTTACCGGCCAATTGCTCGATGCGATCGCGAAGATGGGCATCGATGACGACACGCTGGTCCTCTTCACCGCCGACAACGGACCTGAAACCCTGCACACCATCTGGATGCGCGAAGATCACCGGCACGATGCCGCCGGCGGCTGGCGGGGAATGAAACGTGACGGCTGGGAAGGCGGCCATCGGGTGCCCTTCATCGCCCGCTGGCCGGGCCGTATTCCCGCCGGGCAGGTCTCCGACCAACTCATCAACACCACCGACATCTTCGCCACGCTGGCATCCATCACCGGTTATTCTCTCAAGGAACACGACGCCGTCGACAGCTTCGACATGCTCCCCGCCCTGCTCGGGAGAGCGAAGAAACAGATCCGTCCCCACATGCTGACCCAGAGCTTCCGCGGCGAATTCCAACTCCGCGTCGGCAAGTGGAAGTATCTCGCTCACATGGGCTCCGGCGGGAATAATTACACCCGCGGCAACATGGCCAAATACGCCCTCCCCGAAACCGCCCCGAAAGCCATCGGACAATTGTTCAACCTTGCTGCAGACCCCGGTGAAACGACTAACCTGTTCTTCTCCGAATCCGCAAGGCGGGAGCAGATGCAGGGCTTGCTGAAACGCCTCACCCGAAAGGAAGGCGGACGGACGGCTCCGCGAAACCGGCGGCCATTGGGGCTGAATTGAGACAAGAAACCAATGACCTTTCAGCCTGAGTTTGAAGCGTGGCTGGGCAGCGCAGTTCCGTCCGAATATGCTGAGTATCTCCGGTCCTGTGGACGGCAGTTGAGACAACCGTCAACAACGTGCTGCTTTACAGTGCTGACATTCTGATCGAACGGAACGACACCCACGAAACCAAACGTTACAAGGCCAACCTGAAAGGCCGTGCCCTCGAGAAACTCTTCACCGATCCCGCGCTCAGATACCTGGTTTCCCAGCCCGCCATCCGTGGGAAGAAACTGGATCCGGAAAAGACCTACAGCATCGCCGCGCCCGAAAGCATTCTCTGGTCCGCCAAGATCATCCGCACTTACTGGACCGACATGATTGCCGAACCTGACATCCACAAATCCGATCTCATCAGGGGCATCTATGGCGTGAAATCGGATTGAACCACCGGACGATTGCCATATGTTTCGCCTTCGCAGATGAGCGAAGAGAACGACAAGGAGTCATCAGGAGTACCGGGCTGGGCCCGCCCGCTCATCGGAAAGAACCCCGGGATGACCTTGATCCGCGCCGTGGTCTTCGTGGCCCTCGCGGTTGGCGTTTACAAGTTTGCCCTGACGCCGGTGAAGGTTTTCGGAGTCTCCATGGAGCCAACCTACAAGCAGGGCAAGGTCTTACTGGTGAACAAGCTGGCCTACCGCTCTCAGGCGCCCCAGCGCTCGGACATCGTCGTGATCCGAATGGCGGGAGGGAGCGTGGTGATCATCAAGCGGGTCATCGGCCTCCCCGGAGAGACCATTTCGATCTCCAAGGGCCAGGTCCACATAGATGGCGAACCCTTGGAGGAGCCCTACACCGGCAAGCGCAACGAAACATGGAACTACGGCCCCAAACAGTTGGGCGATGATGATTACTTCGTGATCGGCGACAACCGAACCACCCACATTGAGAAACAGGAATTCGGTCTGACCACTCGAAAGAACATCATGGGCAGGGTGATCGAATGAAACTCTTCTGGACGCTGATCCTGGTGGGACTCGTGGGAACGGTTGGCTGCTTCGGCTATCTCTGGTTGTTTCCGAGCGAGGAGTCGCAGATCCGCAAACGCATGGAGGAATTGTCGGCGACGGTGTCGCTCAACGCCCAGGCCGGCAACATTCGGCGTGGATTGATGATGGAGAGTTTTCCCCGCTACTTCACCGGCAAATGTGAGATCAAGGTGTCATACAAGGGCAGCTCGAGAACGATGTCCGGCCGTCCCGACATGGCAAACGCGGCCCGGTATCTCGCCGGACTGCAGGGAGGCATCAAGGTCGAGTTCCACGATCTCACGTTGACAGTCGATGCGGAGAAGAAAACCGCCAAAGGCGCCCTGACCATGACGATGATGCAATTGGACACCCAGACACTGACCGCACAGCAGTTTCAGATCGAACTGGTCAAGGAAGACGGCAAGTGGCTGGTCGATAAGGCCAAGTCAGTACAGTCGTTGACCCGCTGATTCGTATCATTGGTTTCACCGAGGACTTTTCCCGGCGGCGCGATCGGCTATAACTCGGCGCAAGAAACATCCTATGAAGAAAAGCCAGTTCGTATTTGCCAGCCTGATTGCCAGCCTGTCCCTCACGCACTTTGGTCTGGCGGCCGACGCGCCGAAGAAAGTCGACCGCAGCCCGAAGAACATCGGCACCGTTCTCGTGTTCTCGGGCACTGGTTGGTATCGCCATCCCGAAGTCCCGGCGATCAGCGGCTGGCTGGCCCGACAATCCGACAATCTGAAAATGCAGGTGGACATCACGGAGAACCCGGCCGACCTGATCCGCATCCTGCCGAAATACAAGGTGCTCGTGCTGAACAACTGCACGGAGATGCCGGCGATCCTCGAGGAGCGAAACCGCAAGGCCATGCAGCAGTGGTATGAGAACGGCGGCGGCATCGTTGCCCTGCATGCCGCCCTCGTGCGCCAGACGAATTGGGCATGGTTCAACGGTCTGGCCGGCTGTGATTTCGACAGCGATTCCGAATTCCTCAAAGCCCGGATTGTCGTCGATCCGGCGGCCGAGGATCATCCGGCCGTGAAGGGGCAGGGTGGCTCATTCCACTATTGGGCCGACTGGACGAATCACGACCGTTCCGTCACCGGACTCAAAGGCTTCAAGGTGTTGCTGCGTGTCGACGAATCTTCCTATGAACCCGTCCGCGAATTCTTCATCAAGCGCGGCGGCAAAGCCATGGGTAAGGATCATCCGATTGCCTGGCTGCATACCAACGGCGGTGGCCGTTTCTTCTACACGGAGTTGGGGCACGATGTGCGTTCCCTGGACACCCCGTTTGGGCGGCAACACATCAGCGAAGCAATCCGCTGGGCAGCTGGGTTGAAGCCGCTGACGGATTGATTCGCTACCGTCCTTGGCGAGAGCGATCCATTACTCGGTGGGACTCTCGCCTCACCGGGTTTGTTGACCGCTCGCGGTACGAGTGTGTGCGGCCCCGATTGTTTCTTGCGCTTCAAACAAAGCCTGCCACCGGTTAGCCTGCCGGAATGTGTGCATTGGTATTCCTTGTCGCCACCTTGGTTTGTTTCTGTCAAAAGGCAGGATTCGCCGCCGAATCCAAACAGCCGAACATCATCCTGATCCTCGCGGATGATCTCGGCTATTCCGATCTGGGTTGCTACGGCGGCGAAATTTCAACACCCAACCTCGATCGCCTCGCGTCAAACGGGTTGCGCATGACGCAGCTGTACAACACCGCGCGCTGCTGTTCTACGCGAGCCTCCCTTCTCACCGGGCTTTATGCCCATCAGGCCGGGGTGGGAGCAATGATGGCAGACAACGGGTTGCCAGGTTACCGTGGGTTCCTGACGGACCGGTGCGTGACCATTCCGACCGTCCTGCGCGAAGCCGGCTATCAGACTTTTCTTTCTGGCAAGTGGCATCTTCAGGGCAAGGGCAAACCCGACTGCACCCCAACCAATCACGGTTTCGACGAGTTCTACGGCTGCTACAAGGCCTACGCCAGTTTCTTCCGGCCGGACATCTACGTGCGCGAACCAAAAGCTCGACCGCAACCCAAATACGGAGATGATTTCTATGCCACGGACGCAATTACGGACTACGCATTGAAGTTCATCGAGCAAGGGCGCAAGGAATCGAAGCCCTACTTCCTCTATCTCGCCTACAATGCCCCGCACTTTCCTCTGCACGCGCCGACGCCATTGATCGACAAGTATGTCCCGGTTTACGAGAAAGGCTGGGACGCGATTCGTTCGGATCGGCACACTAGAATGAGTCGTATGGGCATCACCAAATCCGGCTTCGGACTGTCAGCTCGAGGTCATGTCACCAAGGTCCCGGAGCGCAATCGCGATTCGGCCTACTACGACAAACAGATTCCCGCTTGGAAGGATCTGCCAGCCGATCGCCGGGCCGACCTGACTCGTCGCATGGCTACCTACGCTGCGATGGTTGAGATCATGGACCGGAACATCGGTCGCGTCATTGCCGACTTGAAACGAAACCAGGAACTCGATGACACCTTGATCGTGTTCCTTTCCGACAACGGCGCTTGCGCGGAATGGGATCCCTTGGGTTTTGATGACAACCCGTATCCGAAGAACAAACTGTATCGCGGCAAGGAGTTGGTCAAGATGGGACAGAAAGGCACCTTTCACAGCTACGGCACCGGATGGGCAAACGCCTGCAACACACCTTTCCGGCTCTACCACCACTACAATCATGACGGCGGCATCTCCTCGCCTTTCATTCTTCACTGGCCTGCGCGTTTGAAGAACAAAGGCACTATCGATCGCCAACCGGCACACCTGATCGACCTGTCCGCCATGCTGGTGGAATTGGGCCAGGCCCGTCTCCCGAAGAAGCGCAATGGCAACAAGATCCTGCCGCTCGCCGGCACCAGCCTTTCTCCGGTCTTGGACGGCGAGAAACTCCCACACCGCCCCATCTTCTTCGAACACGAAGGCAATCGCGCCGTGCGCCTCGGAAAGTGGAAGATCGTCTGGACGAACTATCAGAAGGAATGGGAACTCTACGACATTGAGACGGACCGCTCCGAGTTGAACAACCTCGCCAGTCGGCATCCGGACCGCGTCAAGGAGATGGATGCCCTCTGGCATGCCTGGGCGAAGAAGAACTTCGTACAACCCGCCCGCGTCCCTCAACCGGCCAAAGGCATGCCGAAGATTTACTACTTTCAGTAAGCGCGGTCGAATTTCAGAGGGTAACCGACGTGAGTTTGGTGCCATAATCTCCGTATGCCCGATCCCGGTTCCAATACCGAACCCAGTCTTGACGACGTCATTCGCCGCGTAAATGCGGGGGATCAGCGTTGCTTTGAGATCATCGTGAGGCGACTGGAACGCCCGTTGCGGGCATGGCTGGCCACGCATGCGTCACCGGCGGTCGATGTGGATGAGGTGGCCCAGCGGAGTTTCGTCATCGCGTTCAAGAAACTTGGGGACTACGAAATCGGAACGGATTTTCCGGCGTGGTTGTTCACTATCGCACGCTTTCAATTGATGACGGAACTGACGCGGCTGCGGCGGGTGGCGGATTATCACGCGCGTTTTGCCCCGGACCTGTTGGAACGGGAATTGGAGCGCCGTTGCCAGGAGCCAGCCGGCCAGGATCAGGAGAAACTCGACTGCCTGAAGCAGTGCGTGGCGTCACTCGGCGAGAATCTGCTGCGGTATGTCGAGTGGCGGTATGACGAGGAAATCCCTTTGGAAGAGATGGCAAAACGAACCGGTCGGTCCGTCGGTGCGATCAAGAAGCAACTTTGGCAGATCCGGCGCAAGTTGCAGGAGTGTGTGGAGCGACGAATGAAAACAGAAGGTGAGGCGGTATGAACGAACAGGAACGATTCAATCAGTTGTGGTCCGACTACCTCGAAGGTGATCTGGACGGGGGCGGCCTCGAGGAGCTTCGCGAGTTGATGGCCGGCGATGACCTGCGCCTGCCGGAGGCGGTGAATGATTTTCAGATCCATCGGCTTCTTGGACTGGACGCTCAGGACTCGGACGACCGCCACGAAGCTTTTGTGCGTGAGACAATGGGCAAACTGCCTCTGCCGCAGGATGATTTTGTCGGTCAGGTAATGAGCGGGGTGCTGATCTCCGATGATTCCCGGATCATCCGCTGGATTCCCAATTGGGCTCTGTCTGCTGTTGCGGCCGTGGCGATCATGGCTTCGATCTTGTTCTTGGGTGACCAACGTCCATCGATGATCGCGACCATTAGCAACATGAGCGGTCCCGCCTTGTGGACCGGTGATGCTGGCCGCGTGATACGCGATCTGAAGACCGGCATGCCGCTGCCGGGCGGGACGCTGGAGGGGACTTCACCCAAGTCATGGGTGGAATTGACCTTCAATGACGGATCGGTGGTGACCTTGTCCGGTGATTCCATGCTCACCTTTTCCGAACTGGGTCAGAAGGAACTCCACCTCAAGCGCGGTGGTCTCACCGCTGACGTGCGGCCGCAATCGAGGCCGATGCTGGTGCATACCCGCTCAGCGACGCTGACGGTCTTGGGTACGCGTTTCGAGGTGGAAACCGAGCTGGCGTCGACCGCGTTGAGTGTCAGCGAAGGCAAGGTGGGAATTCGCCGAATCAGTGACGGACGGTCGGTCGAGGTCGCTGCCAATCATCGTGTGATCGCGGCTTCGGACGCGGAGTTGGAACCGGTGCAACTATCCGGGCCTGTTCATACGTGGGAGAGCGAGATGAGCAAGGGGCGGCAGCGGATGTATGGGAAATGGCAGCCTGATTCCGGTGTGGATGGTGGTCGCTTGTGGGCCATTCCGTATGTCACCGAGCAAAAGAAGACCATCTTCACCACCTCGGTGCCGGTCCCTCGTTCACGAACACCGGTCATTCTTGAGTCCGATTCTCAGGTTCGAGTTCGCGGGCGTCTCGGGGCCCACAGTCGCGTCTGGGTCGGCCTTACCTTACGGCAACCGAACGGCGACTTTGCCGGCCGCTTTCAGGTCGTGCTACCCGCCGACAAGTTTGTAAGGGGACAGGAATTCGAACTGCTCCTTCCCCTGGCCAAATTCGAACTTGATCCGTCACTGAATCATCTGCGGGACAAGCTTTCGACTCAACTGGAAGGTTTGGTTGTTGGATCCATGTGGTGTCACACGCTTTATAACCAGGCCAAACTGGGTGTGAGTCATTTCAGTGTTGAACCAACGGTTGACTGAACCTGCTCCCGATGTCGGACATCAAATACGCCTTGCGCGTCCTGCGGCGTAACCCCGGTTTCACGGCTGTCGCCGTGTTGACGCTGGCCTTGGGCGCCCAACGCGAAGACCTGATGAAGCTGATCCTCAAACAAGGACTGCAACTCACCCTCCTCGGCGGCGTCATCGGTCTGGCCGGCGGATTGGGCGTCATGCGCCTTCTGGCCAGTCAGCTATACAATATCTCCACCACCGACCCGCTTACCTTTGTCGGGGTTGCCGTGATTCTCGCCTGCGTCGTTCCCGCGGTCCGCGCCATGCGCGTCAGTCCCATCAACGCCCTGCGCTACGAATGATCAACCAAACAGCGACAACCACCCGGCCCAATGTAGCAGCGAGCGTGAGCGAGCAGACCTGGTTGCGTCGGATCTACTCGCTCACGCTCGCTGCTACAGTCGTGTCGGCCGCGAATCTCTTTGCCTTTGAGGCTTCGCTAGAGCCCCTGATCGAGAATCATTGCATCGACTGTCACGACGCTGACACCAAGACCTCTCTCAATTTCGAAAAACTCGAGTTCGATTTGAACGATCAAACGACGTTTACCGCCTGGGAGAAGATCTTCGACCGTGTTTCCAAAGGCGAGATGCCGCCGCCAAAGAAGAAGCGTCCAGCCGCGGATCTTCTGACCTCATCGCTCACCTCCTTGCGCAAGGATCTGCATGCCGCAAGTTCCGCGCTTCAGCGAAAGAATGGTCGCGTTCCCGTCCGCCGCCTGACTCGAAACGAGTACCAACACACGATGCACGACCTGTTCGGCATCAACGGTGGGCTCGCGAAATTGCTTCCCGCGGAAAACGATGCCACCGGATTCGACACCATCGCCACTGGCCAGGGACTCTCACCGGTCCACATCCAGAGCTACCTGGCCGCCGCCGATCGAGCCTTGGACGAGGTAATGCAGCTTGGGCGCGCCCCGCGCCACTGGAAGAAGCCTCTGCACCTCGACTACGTGAATCGTCCCTATATCCAGATGTGGTTCGATCGACCGCTCCGCAATGGCGGCAGCACGATCAAACCCAATGGCAACGAACTGGTGATTTTTGAAAAGCGGAACCATGCCGTTCGCTCTGATCACGCCGGCTTCCGTCCTCAGCACCCGGGCATGTATCGCATCGAGATGACTGCCCGCGCCTATCAGGCCAGGACACCGGTCACGATGGTCGTCATGAAGGCAAGCGACAAGGATGGCAGTTCCGAGTCGATCGGATCCTACGAACTCTACCCCGGAAAGCCGCGGCGTATCTCAATCACCACCTACTTCACGCCGGAGCATTATTTCTATCCTATTCCGATGGACGACGACGTTCCAAACCAGCGTGCCATCGCGGGCATTTATGCCTATGGGGCTAAGACCTATCGAGGCGAAGGACTGGCCGTGAAGGATGTGATGATCACGGGTCCGTTGGAGGAATCCTGGCCACCCCGACGAACCCACGAGTTCTTCGACGGGATCAAGTTTCAGCATCGCCAGTTGAGTGCGAAAGAATGGCGTCATGCCTGGAGTCGTAACGGCGCCCAGTGGCGGGTGCACGAATTCAGGATGAGCAAGCCGCCGCTCGAGCACCTGAAGGCGATGATCGAGCGTATCGGGCCCAAAGCCTTTCGCCGTCCCCTGCGCAATGGCGAAGCTCAATCGTTCGCCGATCTCGCCAAACCGGCCCTCGAAGCCAAGCGCGGCTTTGATGATGTAACGCGAGTTTCCTTTCGGGCTTTGTTCACGTCACCGCAGTTCCTCTTCCACCACGCCGATCCCGGTCCGCTCGACGATCACGCACTGGCCACGCGGCTCTCCTACTTCCTCTGGAAAAGCCTGCCCGACGAAGAACTCTTCAAATTGGCCGAGGCCAAACGATTGACGAATCCGAAAGTCCTGTCCGCCCAGGTCGATCGCATGCTGAACAACCCGAAGGCCGAACGCTTCATCATCGATTTCCTCGATCAATGGGCGGGGCTCAGGAACATCGACGCCACCACCCCGGATGACAAACTCTACATCGACTACGATGACATCCTCCGTCAGGCGATGCTGCAGGAAACGCGTCTCTTCTTCCGCGAACTGATTGTGGAAGACCTTCCCGCCAGAAACCTGATCGACTCCAGCTTCACGTTCATGAATCGACGCCTCGCCCGGCACTATGGGTTTCCGGGAATTGAAGGGGAGCGGTTTCGACGGGTGGCGCTTCCCCGTTCACGCGTTCGAGGTGGGCTCATGACCCAGGCCAGTATCCTGAAGGTCACCGCCAACGGCACCGTGACCAGTCCGGTCAAGCGCGGTGCATTCGTGCTCACGACATTGCTCGGCACGCCGCCCAGCTCACCACCGCCCGATATTGGGTCAATCGAACCCGACACCCGTGGCACTACCACCATTCGCGAGACCCTGGACAAGCATCGCAACACCGTTGTCTGCGCCAGTTGTCATCGCCAAATCGATCCACCCGGATTCGCCCTCGAATGTTTCGATCCCATCGGCGGCTACCGGACCCGCTACCGGTCCACCGACAAGGGCAGCCATTCCGGACACAAGATCCGCGGCCGCTGGGTTCATGAATACAAATTCGCCCGCCCGGTCGACAGCAGCGGCGTGACCGAAGACGGCAAGAAGTTCAATGGCATCCGCGAGTATAAGAAGATCCTCCTGTCTCGTGAAAAGGACGTCGCCCGCAACCTGGTTTCCAACCTGATCGAGTATTCGACCGGTGGACGAATCCAATTCGCCGATCGCTCAGAAATTGATCGGATCGTCAGTGAACTCAAGGCCGACGGTTATCCCGTTCGCTCAATGATCCATAAGGTCGTCCAAAGCCAGATATTTCGAAATAAGTAGTTCAAGACCAATGCTGCTCATCACCCCACTACTCACGCGAAACGCCGTACGGAAGCCCCAACGGGCCGTCGATATGTCAGCCCAGTGCAACGCCCTGGGTTCACAATCCCAAAACAACCAGCCCCGAAGTGGGCGGCCCTAATTCCCCATGCCTCAATCTCTCGCTAAAGTGGTCATCCACATCGTGTTCTCCACCAAGGACCGAAGACCGTTTATACGAGAGCCGGGCTTGCGCCAGGAACTCAACGCCTACATGGCCGCTATCTTGAAGGACAACGTCGATTTGCCTGCACTTCTTATCAACAGAGTTGAGGATCACATTCACGCCTTGGTCAACCTGAGCCGCAAATTCGCCATCATGGACGTGATTCAAGAAATGAAGACCGAGACCAGCAAATGGCTCAAAACCAAATCAAGGGATACCGCAGACTTCGCATGGCAGTCCGGCTACGGAACGTTTTCGGTCAGTGAATAAAATACCGAGCAGGTAGAGGAATACATCACCAATCAGGAAGAATATCACAAGAAGGTCACTTTCCAAGATAAGTTCCGTGCCTTCTGCAAACGCCACAACGTTGAATTGGATGAACGATATGTGTGGGATTAGGACCGCCCACTTCGGGGCTTCATTTTTTTTCGCCTGGATACCCAGGGCGTTGCCCTGAGCTGACATAGCACTGGCCCGTTGGGCCGCTAAGACCAAATGAACTCTAACATCACTCGCCGCAATTTCCTTCGCGCCACCGGCGTCAGCTTGGCTTTGCCGTGGCTTGAATCGTTCGCTTCCGCCAAGGCAGCAGTTCCGCCGAAACGTGCCGTGTTCGTCTGCACAGCGCTAGGTCTTCACTCACCCTATCTGTATCCGAAAACCACCGGGGCTGCGTACGAGACCACCGAGTATCTGTCACTGCTGAAGGATCATCGGTCGGACTACACCTTGTTCTCCGGACTCTCGCATCCTGACCAAGGCGGGGAACACGAAACGGAAAGAACATTCCTGACGGCTGCCCGGAACCCGCAACAGGACGGCTTTCGCAATTCCATTTCTATCGATCAGTTTGCGGCCGAGAAGCTTGGCTATGTGACCCGTTTCCCTTCGATCTCCCTCAGTTCGAATGGAACGTCCAGCCAGTCATTTACCGGTGGCGGTGTGATGGTGCCGGCTGAGGGCAGCCCGTCGCGCATGTTCGCGAAGATGTTTCTGCAGGGCAAACCGCACGAAATCGCGAGACAGAAAAAGAAGCTCGCCGACGGCCGTAGTGTGTTGGACGAGTTGATGGCGCAGTCAAAGATCCTGCGGAATTCCGCCACGGCATCGGATCGTGAAAAACTCGACGAGTATTTCGAATCCGTGCGGAAGACCGAACGTGATCTACGCGAGGCCCGCGCGTGGATGGATCGCCCGAAGCCGAAGGTCGCGGCCGAACCGCCGCAGGACATCTTCGACAAGACCGACATGATCGGCCGCATCCGGCTGCTCATGGATCTTGTACCGCTGATCGTGCAGACCGATTCATCCCGCGTCATTAGCGTCGTGATTCAGGATCACCTTGCCATCCCGCAGGTCGCCGGCGTCGAGAGTGAGCACCACAATCTCTCCCATCACGGCCGCGATCCGAAGAAGATCGCCCAGCTGAAAAAAATCGAGATCGAGATCCTGAATCAATACGGCAATCTGGTTTCCCAACTGAAGGCGAAAAAGGAAGCGGGCGGCTCATTGCTGGACAACACGATGGCCTTGTTTGGCAGCAACCTCGGCAACGCCAACGCCCACGATCCGCGGAACCTACCAATCTTCCTCGCCGGCGGTGATTTCAAGCACGGCCGCTACATCGCGCACAATCGCCAGGACAACACTCCACTCTCCAATCTCTTCGTGACCATGCTCCAACACATGGGCATTGAAGCGGACCGATTCGCCACCAGCTCGGGCACGCTCAGCTGGTAAACAGATATTCCTACTATGAACGTAAAACTATTGATCCCGGCCCTTTGTTCACTGGCCTGGACCTCACTCTCCGCCTCCACCTCCGACAACTGGGCCACCTGGCGTGGTCCGGAACACAACGGCGTGTCCCGCACGGCCAATCCGCCGACGGCGTGGAGCGAAACCAAGAACGTCCAATGGAAGACCGCCATTCCCGGTAACGGCCTCTCCACGCCGATCATCTGGGGGGACAAGGTGTTCCTGCTCACTGCGATCAATACCGGTCGTGTGGACCCTTCGCTGCCGCGACCGGAAGATCAGCCGAAGCGCGTGTTTGGTATCACTCATCCGAACACCACTTACACCTTCCTAGTCCTTTGCCTCGACCGGAATACCGGCCAGGAGATTTGGCGTCATGAACCGACCCATCTGATCCCGCACGAAGGCACGCACAAGGACAACAACTTCGCCGCGGCCTCACCGGTCACTGACGGCAAACGGCTCTACTGCTGGTTCGGTTCCTCCGGTCTCTTCTGCTACGACCTCGACGGCAAGCTCTTGTGGGAACGTAATCTCGGCAGGGTGCGCATGGGTGCCAGTCTCGGCGAGGGAACGTCCCCGGCCTTGTTTGAAGACAAACTCGTCATCGTTCGCGACCACTCCCGCCAGTCCTATATCGAGACGCTCGACGCCAAGACCGGCAGGACGCTCTGGAGGAAAGAGCGTGACGAGTCAAACACCTGGGCGACTCCGGCGATCGTCAAACACAGCGGACGGACGCAGGTCATCACTCCTGGCTCGAACAAGATCCGCAGCTACGACCTCGATACCGGCGAATTCATCTGGCAATGCGGCGGTCTCACCGGCAACGCCATTCCCTGTCCGCTCATCGAGGGCGACACGGTCATCTGCATGACCGGCTACAAGGGGCACAAGGCCATGGCTATCAAGCTTGATTCCAAGGGCGATGTCACCGGATCGGACCAGGTCGTCTGGTCGGTCGGCCGCGGCACGCCTTACATTCCGTCACCGCTCCAATACGACGGTTTGATCTGGTTCAACCAATCCAATCAATCGATGTGGACCTGCGTCGATGCCAAGACCGGCGAAGTTTACCTCGATCGCGAACGGCTCCCCGGGGTCTTCAACATTTACTCCTCTCCGGTTGGCGCTGACGGTCGGATTTTCGTCACCGCCCGCAACGGCATCACCCTCGTCCTCAAGCGCGACAAGGAACTCAAGCTGCTCGCCCGCAATCGCCTCGACGACGATGTCAACGCCTCGCCCGCCTTGGCCGGCAATCAACTGTTTCTGCGCGGACGTAACTTCCTCTACTGCCTGTCCAACAAGGGCGGCGACAAGAAGCCCAAGCTAGTCGCGCTCAAAGGTGTTGATGTCAACAAGCTTCCCAAACTCACCGCAAAGCCCAAGAAGAAGATGAACGGCCCGAACGCCGCGCTCCTCGCCAAGATCGATGCCGGTCCGATTCCAAGAGACTACCCCGGTGGCGAGGGGCACCAGCCGTGGGTCAACAGTTGGATGAAGAAGTTCAGCGAAAAGCAACGTCATCAACTCGGCACGCTCTGGGCGGAGAAGATGCGGACCGATCCCGACATGTCCAACAAGGGAACGTCCTTCGTCAAGATCCTCAAATACGTAAGGGAGAGCGGGAATAAACCCGGTGACCAATAGAATAACCAGGGAAGTGACGGAATACACGGAAAGGAATTCTTGGAGGGAACTGCTCCGTCAGTTCCCAAACTTGGGGAGCAACGGAGTGCTCCCCTCCATCCGTGCCTTCAGTGTCTTCCGTGGTTGATCCCCCGCTTCTCGGAATCGTCCGCCACAACTGCCCATTCAACACCCCATGACTCAACTCCGCTCGATCCTCACCGTTCTATCTCTGATCCTTTTGGCCGCCAGCGCCCCGGCGGCGAAGCCGCAAAAGGATCAAACGGCACGTTTGCCGAATGTTGTCACCCTCCTCGTTGATGATCTGGGCTATCGCGACCTCGGATGCTACGGCGGTCCCGTCAAGACTCCCGTTCTCGACCAGTTGGCGGCCGAAGGCGTGCGCTTCACCGACTTCCATTCCGGGGCTCCGGTCTGTTCCCCGTCGCGCGCCACCTTCCTCACCGGCCGGAACCACATCCGCGCTGGGGTCTATTCCGTCCTCAGTGAACAGCGTCACCGAATGCACCTGCTGCGGAGTGAAACGACTCTCGCCGAAGTCCTGAAAGCCGCGGGCTACGGCACGGCTCACTTTGGCAAATGGCACCTCGGCATGCCGGTCAATGGACGCAAGAATCCCACGCCCGCCGAACATGGCTTCGACTACTGGTTCGGCCTGGTCAATGGGGCTCATCCCAGTCACAAGGATCCCACCAACTTTTTGCGCAACGGCAAGCCCGTCGGGCCCATGAAAGGCTACTCCTGCCAGCTCGTCGTCGATGAAGCCATTGCCTGGCTCGACCCTTCGACAGGCTCAGGGCAGGCCCACCGCGACGCCGACGCTCCCTTCTTCCTCAACCTCTGGTTCAACGAACCCCACGCCGTCATTGCGGCCCCCGACGAAATCGTCTCCCAATATGGCGCGCTCAACGATCAGGCCGCCATCTACAATGGCACCATCGACAACACCGACCGCGCGATCGGGCGACTCGTTGCCAAGCTCGAACAACTCGGCGAGCTCGACAACACCATCATTCACTACTCCTCCGACAACGGCAGTTACCGCCAGGAGCGTAGCGGAGAACTGCGCGGGAAAAAGGGCTCGCATCATGAGGGAGGCCACCGAGTGCCGGGCATCTTCTATTGGAAAAACGGAATTCCTGGTGGCCGCGTTGAAAAAGAGCCTGCCGGAGCCGTGGACCTGCTTCCGACCATCTGCGGGCTGCTTGGCATCGACAAAACCAAAGGCGTATTCTTGGACGGCTCGGACCTCACACCTTTACTCACACGCACCGGCAGTTTTGCCCGTCATCAACCCCTCTTCTGGATGAACGGTTCCACCATGGCGCTGAGAATGGGGGGGCACACCCTTTTGGCACCGAGCACAGCCAGACTCCCCTTTGACAGTGCGAAGGCGAACCGCTTGCTGCAGCAGACCAAACTGGCCTTGGGGGACGATCTTGAGAAAGAGCTGGGCGGATTGGATCTGCGCGCCCGCATGTTCAACGGCCGATTCGCCAATCGCGAAGCCAACCGGTTGCGCGATGAATTCCGGTCCCTGTTCTATTTCAATGAAGCCTTGATCCCTCTGATGAAGAAGGGCGGCGTCAACCGGGTTCAACTCTACGACCTTGCCAGCGAGCTGAGCCAGGAGCGGGACATCGCGTCCGAAAATCCCGAGATCGTCGCGCGCATGAAAAAGCAGGCCAACGCCATCTACAAAAGTGTCATGGCCGATGGACCGGAATACGTGACCCCAGAGGAACTATCACGCATGGCTTCCGCCAAATCTCAGGCCCAGCCCAATGACCTCTTGTCCCGCATCGAAAGGAACCCGCTGCCGAAGGGGTACGATGGAAGCAGTCATCAACAGTATGTCGATAAGGTCATGGCCACACTCAAACCCGGGCAACGCGTCCGGGTGGGCCAACTCTGGAAAGAAAAGCGCCGCCTCGATCCCGACATGCCCAACCGGGGCGCATCCTTCGTCAGAATCCTCACCTACGTCGCCGAAGGGGCCGGAGACAAATAGAATTCAACCACGGAAGTGATGGAATACACGGAAAGGAATTCAGCCCGATGGACGGAAGTTTGATTCTGGCAGGAAAAGGGGGCGAGAAGGTCTGGGCGGAACATATTCGTGCCCGTATTGTTCTGCGGGAGCCCGCAAAACGTCAGAAAGAACACGACCGCAACGAACCGTTTTTCTCACTCCAATCCCATCACCGGCATGAAAACTCACAGATTATCATTACTCTTGGCCGCGGTAATCGGCTGGACGAACAGTGCCGAACCGGCCAATGACGGCGGGAAACATCTTTTCATCCTCTCGGGCCAATCGAACATGGCGCGCTTCAAACCGAAGTCGTGGTTCACGCCGGGAATCAGTGAAGCGTTGGGTGCCGACAACGTCATTGTCAGCTTCTACGCCAAAGGCGGTCAGCCGATTTCCAAATGGTATCGGCAATGGAAAAGCAGCCGGGGAGAGACCGATCCCAACGCCGGCAAGCTCTACGATGCCATGATGGAAACAACGAAAGCCGCGATCCGGGGCCAACGAATCCGGTCCGTGACTTTCATTTGGATGCAGGGCGAAGCCGACGCCAAGGCCGGAAACGGCGATGTCTATCTCGCCAGTCTCAACGGTTTGAAAAAGCAACTCGAACAAGACCTGAAGCGCACGGACATCAACTTCATCATCGGCCGGTTGAGCGACAGCGGCTTCTACCGCCGGAGAGACAAGAAGAGGTTGCCAGCCCCGCAGTGGGAGGCGCTTCGCAAGGCCCAGGAATCCTTCGCCAACGCGTCAGATCGGGCGATCTGGGTCAATGCCGATGACCTCAACGGTGAAAATAACCAGCTTCACTACGTCAAGCCCGAGGGATACGAAAAACTGGGAGAGCGCTATGTCGAAGCGGCGATCAAACTCGTGAAGGCGAAGTGATGCGAATTCTCCTTGGACTGCTGACCTCGCTTCTGCTTGCGCCGCTCGGGTGCGCTGCCGCTGAGAAACCCAATATCCTCTTCGTTCTGTTTGACGACATGGGATACGGCGAGCCGACCTGTTACCGCCCAGAGAGTCTGTTCAAGACCCCGAACATTGACCGCATGGCGCGGGAGGGAATGCGCTTCACCGATGCACATTCTTCGGCCGCCAACTGCACGCCAACCAGGTACGGGTTTCTCACCGGTCGTTATCCGCATCGCATCGGGCAGTGGGGTGTGTTGAACACCTTTTCACCACCACTGATTCCGGAGACGCGATTGACTCTGGCCTCCTTTCTCAAACAGAACGGTTTTGCCACCGCCTGTATCGGCAAGTGGCACCTCGGAATGAATTGGAACAAGTCCAAGGTGAAAGGCAAAAACAAGACCAAGCCCGAACTCGTGATTGACGACAAAATGACCGGCGGTCCGAATGCCGTGGGCTTCGACTACTTCTACGGATTCACCCACGCCCGGAACATCGGAACGATCATCGAGCAGGACACCGTGGTGAAGGAGGTGGAGCCTGTGGAGAACCAGCCCCTCATGATCGCCAAGGCAGTAGAGTTCCTCAAACAGCGATCCAACAAGAAAGACGAACCGTTCTTTCTCTACTTCCCCATGTGCCCGCCGCATTCCCCGGTGGTTCCCGCCCCGCAGTATGTCGGCAAAGGAGGCAACGCCAGCAAGGGTGGCTACGCTGATTGGGTCTACCAGGGCGACGATATGCTGGGGCAACTCCTCGACACCCTGGAAGCAACCGGCTTGGCCGAGAACACGCTCGTCCTGGTCTCAGCGGACAATGGCGCCGCCGGCCGCGAATACCCGCCGCTGCGGGAACACAAGGCCAGCATCTACGAAGGCGGTCATCGGGAACCATTCCTGGCCCGTTGGCCTGGCAAAATCAAACCGGGCATGAGCAGCGACCAGGTCATTTCCATTACCGACATCTTCGCCACCTGCGCGGATCTGCTTGGACAAACCCTCCCGCCAAACGCGGCCGAGGACAGCGTCAGTTTTCTCGATTGTCTCTACGACAGACAAGAGGGCCCGTTCCGCGAGGCTAGTGTGCAGCAGAACGGCAAGAAATCGCTGGCGATCCGGCGCGGTAAATGGAAGCTCATCATTCACGCGGATAGCAAACGGGAGTTGTTCGATCTGGATGCCGACATCGGTGAAAACAGCAATCTGCTCGAAGCGCATCCCAAAGTGGCCACTGACTTGGCCCGCGTGCTGCAGTCCTATCTCGACAACGGTCGTTCCACGCCCGGCGAACCTCAGCCATTGGCATACAAGATCACATTGGATACCCAGGAATACTTCGGCATTTCGAAATCCAAGAAGCGCAAAAAGAAGAAGAACAAAAAGAAGCCAAAAGTTGGTTGAGGCGTCCTGTTCTCCTGCGGTGAGCCATTTCTACCGCGCGTTGAAGTAACGTTTCTTCCAGGCAATGGAGTGACGTCTCCACGCGAGGGGATCTGCCGCTTCTTGCGAAAGAACACGCTGCTCAGATCCGGAAATAAACAGAATTCAACCACGGAAGTGACGAAATACACGGAAAGGAATTCTTGGAGGGAACTGCTCCGCAAACTTGGGCGCAACGGAGTGCTCCCCTCCATCCATGCCTTCAGTGTCTTCCGTGGTTGATCCTCCGCCTCTTGGTATTGTCCGCCAAAACTCTTCACTCAACGTCTCATGATTCAACGTCGTTCAATCATTACTTTTCTTTCTCTGATCCTTTTAGCTACCAGCGCCTCCGTGGCGAATCCGCAATTGGATCAAACGGCCCGTATGAATGTGGTTATCCTGTTGTCAGACGATCTTGGCACCAAAGACCTAGGCTGCTACGGCGGGCCGGTCAAGACACCGGTCCTTGATTCGCTCGCGGCGCGTGGTGTAAAGTTTACCGACCTTCACGCGGGCGCGGCGATCTGTTCGCCTTCGCGGGCGACCCTGCTTACCGGGCGACAACATCTGCGCACGGGCATTTACGGCGTGCTGCAGGATCATATGCACATCATGCATCTGCTCGAGCGCGAGGTAACGATTGCGGAAGTGCTCCAAAAGGCCGGATACGGCACCGCGCACTTCGGCAAGTGGCACATCGGGATGACTTCGGGCAAACGCAAGAAGCCGTCGCCCACCGAACACGGCTTTGATTACTGGTTCGGTCTGTCCAATGGCGCGCAACCCAATCATAAGGATCCGACCAACTTCATGCGCAACGGCAAGCGGGTTGGCCCGATGAAAGGCTATTCCTGCCAGATCGTCGTCGGTGATGCCATCAACTGGCTGGAAACGAGGGACCATCCCGAGCAGCCGTTCTTCCTGAACATCTGGTTCAATGAACCGCACGCCAAGATTGCCGCCCCGGACGACATTGTTTCGATTTACGGCGACCTCAAGGATGAAGCCGCGATCTACTCCGCCACGATCGACAACACCGATCGCGCCATTGGCCGCCTCGTCGCCAAGCTCAAGGAAACCGGCCAACTCGACAACACCCTGATCATCTATTCCTCCGACCACGGAAGCTATCGACCGGATCGCAATGGCGGGCTGAATGGCAACAAGGGATCGAATTTTCAAGGCGGCCTGCGTTCGCCCGGAATCTTCTTCTGGCCGCAGGGCATTCGCGGCGGCCGAATCGAACGGACTCCGTCCGGTTCGGTGGACCTGCTCCCGACCATTTGCGGTCTGGCCGGCATTGCTAAACCCGAAGGCGTGCATCTCGACGGAGCCGACCTGTCACCTCTGCTCACGGAGCGAGGGAAGTTCACCCGCGCCCAACCGCTGCTCTGGCTCGCGCCGTCGTCCGGGCATCTCGCGACCCTGCGCGACGGACGCTACACGCTGATGGGATATCGCGGCTATGACCTGCCCTTCGAGCGCGAAAAGCTCAACGCCATCCTGCAGCGAATGGCAAAACTGGCCGGGATCGATCCGTCGTCTCGCAACCTGTTGACCCGCGTGAGCAACACCACGTTTACAAGCCCCGAGTACCGACGCTTGAGCAACGAAAGAGTGCGCCTGCAGACCTTCCAGGAATCGTGGATCCCCATCATCAAGCAGGGCGGCTTCAGACGCTTTGCGCTTTATGATCTGGAGAGCGACCCCCGGCAGAAAAAGGACGTTTCCCGCCAGCGCCCCGAAGTCACCGCCCGACTCAAGGAGAAGTTGCTGGAGCTATACCAGGATGTCTTGTCGGATGCCCCGGGATTGTCGGCCTACCGTACCCCCTATGTTCCTCCACCCGCCCAACCGGCCGGCACCAAGCCAGCCCAGGCCAACACCTCAAAGCCTGCGCCCAAGGACGCCGATCTCGACAAGTTGCTAAAGAAGATCGAAGCGACGGATCTGCCCAAAGGCTATCACGGCTCAACCCACCAGGCCTACGTCGACCAGCGAATGACCAAACTCACACCGCAACAACGCCAGCGCAT
>JAYPXF010000064.1:20898-26670 GCA_038154405.1 Verrucomicrobiales bacterium
CGTCGCCTTCATCCGAACATGAAGAACGTCGGTGGATCATTCGTGAAGATCATGGAATTCGTGGCGGCCGGTAAGAACGCAAAAGCAAGCAACGGAAAGAAGCCGTAGCTGTTCGGGCTACATGGAGATCACCGAGGAACAGCCCTGGAAGCTCATGCGGAAATGAGTCAATTACGGTACCAGTTCTTTTGATAGGAGTAGATGATGAAGTATTTGAGGTAGTCGACCGTCGCCCGGGCGGGCCACGCTTCCAAGTTCTTCCGAATCTCTCCCGGTGATGGCACGAGGTCTTTGCTCATGGCCATCCGCGCACGTTCGGTGTCGGCGTCAAAGGTGATGAAGATCTCGTTCGTTTGAGTCCAGGGACGCCAGACCATTGGCAAGCCCTGGGAGCCTCCAAAGGTTCCGTCTTCGGAGTGCAGGAAGGCCTTGAGGTATCCGGACATCGCCTGCGCGAGGGCCTTGCGACCGGGATGGTTCTTTTCGTTCCACTGTTCCGTCTGCCAGCGGACCCACCGGGGTGGTTCGACATCCATCCAATCGAAGAAGAACGGCAACTCGAAGCCATGGGTGGCGCCGAGGAAGAATTCAAAGTTCTCCTGCAAGGGATACTCCAGATCGTGCGTTCCCGATCCGTAGTCGAAGCGAAAGACATAAACGGGATGATTGCCCGAACGGACCATGGCACGCGCTGGATCATGCGCGCCGAAGCGGTGAAACAAGCTGGTCGAGATGTGGTTGATGAAAGTCCAGTTACGTTTGAATTCTTCGACGGATTGATATTTCACGCGCGCCTGCCCCGCCAAGCCCGCAGCGATCGCCTCATCGAGCGGCAGCTTCTTCTTCATGGCATTGTCGAAGACGGCCTTGAAATGGCTGTAGTGGAAGTATTTGTTTTCATCGCGGGTGGTTCCAATCATGACCGGCTTGGGGAACCAGTTGCCGGGACCAAAGTCCACCACCTTGGACACAACATGCCCGTCGGCATAGCCGTAGCAAAACTCCGGTTTGCCCTGACGACGGTACTTTGCGGGGATGTTGTCCTGGTCCAGATCCCCCCAATCCATCATGCCTTTCCCATCGGTGCGGCGATAGCCGGCATAAAGTGTCCGGTGGTCCTGTCCGCGCAGGAATTCGGCGACCTGTTCCGGCGACATTTGCCGGCGCATGGTCAGCGCGGCTTTCCGATTGGCCGCCGTCTCCGAGTAAACCAGCATGTTGATCAAGGCGGCCTCGGCAGACTTGTCGCCCCGGGCGTGCGATGCGGCGAAGGGATAGGCGCTCGACAGGAAGGCCTTGTGGAAAAGTGGGGCGGCCAGCTTGGAGTGCAACAGGAAGGCCACGTTGGAAGCACCCGAGGACTCGCCGGAGAGTGAGACATTGCCGGGGTCGCCGCCGAAGGCCTCGATGTTCCGTCGCACCCACTTGAGCGCATGGATGATGTCGAGCAATCCGAAATTGCCGGAGTCGTTCAGTTCGTCGCCGGGCCGGCCCGTTCGCAGGGCCGGATGGGTGAACCAGCCGTAGACACCGATGCGATAGTTCATCGTCACGACCACGCAGTTCGCGTTGTGGGCGATCGTGCGCATCACGTTCGCCATGCCGTCGTAACCCATGTTGCCTCCTCCGTGGACATCGACCAGCACCGGCAGGTTTCGGGCATCGTTCTGCGGCCGCCAGACGTTGAGATAGAGCCGGTCCTCGACCCCGCCGCGTTCCCGCTGGCGCTTGGCCGGCTGTTCGCAGGACAAGACTCCGTCCCAAGGAGCGGGTTTCTCCGGAGCTTTCCAACGCAGCGGGCCGAACGGCGGTTTGCCGTAGGGAATCCCCAACCAGGCCCGGGCGTGTTTATCCATGCTTGTTCCACGGATGGTTCCGGACTCCGTGCGAGCAATCAGCGGATCCGCCGCGGCGTTCCAACTCGTGACGAACACGGCTAGGGCACAGAGGGCTGTTCTTTTCGTCGACATGCAGTGACGCGAATCTTGAAGACCCGATTGGATTAATCAATTCTTGCTGCTATTCCCAATATGAAAACCGTTTCGCATTTGGCCTTGTCTCTGGTGTGGGTGCTCAGCGTAGCTGCGGCGCCGACCAGATCGAACATCGTGTTCATCCTCGCTGACGACCTTGGCTGGGCGGATCTTGGTTGTTACGGCAGCGACCTCCATGAAACCCCGAATCTCGATCGGCTCGCCCGTGAAGGCATGCGTTTCACCGACGCCTATTCGGCCAGTCCCGTTTGCACACCGACGCGCGTGTCCATCCTGACCGGCAAACATCCCGCCCGCCTGCACATGACCATCTGGCGCGAAGCGGCCCTCAATCGCGGCAATCGCAGGCTGTTGAATCCGGTCTGCCGTGATTCGTTGCCGGTCGAGGAAACCACCTTCGCTGAACTGCTCCGAGACGTTGGTTACTACAATGTTCACTTGGGTAAGTGGCATGTCGGCCGTGCCGAAGCCTATCCCCAGGCGCACGGATTCCACCGCAACATCGGAGGAACGCTCTGGGGTGCTCCACAGTCTTTCTGGCATCCCTTCAATGGCGACGCGTACTTCCGCGATTGGCGCTACGTGCCGGACCTTGGACCGACGGGCGAAGGCGACTACCTGACCGATGTCCTCACCGACAAGGCCATCGCCGTCATCGAGGAGCAGGCGGCGGCTAAGCGACCGTTCTTCGTCAATCTCTGGTATCACACGGTGCACACACCGATCGAGGGCAAGTCGGAGTTGGTGGACCACTATCGAAAGAAGATCACGGGCAGGCATCGACAGCGAAATCCGCACTACGCCGCGATGGTGCACAGCATGGATGAAAACGTGGGTCGAGTGCTCGCGAAGTTGGACGATCTCGGCCTGCGTCAAAACACGCTCGTGGTGTTCTCCTCGGACAACGGCGGTTTCACCCGCTTCTGCAAACTGAACAAGGGATTGCAGGTGGCGAATAACACCCCCCTCCGCAGCGGCAAGGGTTCGTGCTATGAAGGTGGTATTCGCGTGCCCCTGATCGTTCGCGGTCCGGGTGTGTCCGCGAACAAGGAGTGTTCAACCCCCGTCATCTCCTGCGATCTTTTCCACACCTTTCTCGACGCGGCGCAGATCGACGAGCGACCAGATGAGCCGACGGATGGTCTCTCGCTGAAGTCGCTGCTGGTTGATCCGGGAGCGAAGCTGAACCGCGACACCTTGCATTTCCATTACCCGCACTACTACTCAACCACAACTCCGGTGAGCGCGATTCGCCAAGGCCATTGGAAGTTGCTTGAGTACTACGAAGATCGACCGTTGGAGCTCTATCGCTTGGACCGGGACCCCGGCGAATCAACCAACCTGGCCGCCGCCCAACCGGCGATCGCCGGACGATTGCAAAAGGAGTTGCGGTCGTGGCGCAAACGGGTTGATGCGCTCGAGCCGGAGTCGAATCCCGCGAAGAACTGACGCTCGCCGTTTTGGCAGCGAAAGATCTATCTTTAAACGGGGCGGTCCGCGAAAGTGAGAAAGTTGCTTCACCGACACGATCCCCCTCAAAGCTCCGCGACGGCCGGCTTTGGAAAGAGAAACGCCGTCTCCATCCGAACATGAAGAACGGCGGCGGGTCGTTCGCGAAGGTCATGGAATTCGTCGCTGCCGGTAAGAACGCAAAAGCAAGCAACGGAACGAAGCCGTTACGATAGGAGCACAGATTCCGGTTGCATCTGGTGGAAGAAAAACTGGTTCAACCAAGGAAGGAACGGAAAGCACAGAATCAGAATTTTGGCCTCAGCCTTTTCCGTGTCTTCGGTGTGTTCCGTGGTTGTTCCTCATCGGATTATCCGTTCTATCTCAATCTGCGGATGGTGTCCGAAATTGACGAGTAATCCCAAACGATGACCGGTTGCCTTCAGATAGTTGTGCGCCTGAGCCCGATGCTCATAAGTCAGTTCAGTCACGGCTTTCAATTCGACGATAATCTTCTCAAAGCAGATGAGATCAGGGACATACTCTGATTTCAGAGGCTGCCCTTTGTATTCCAATTGCAAGCGTGGTTGAGCGACGTATTTGACGCCTTTGCAGACTCAGCTCAAGCTCCATGCATTCTTGGTAAACCGGTTCAACGAAACCGCATCTTTTTTCTTTGTAAACTTCGTAGCAGGCTCCGCGAATTCGATACGTTTCATCCTTGAACAACAACTCCTTCATGTCGCGAGCCTAAGGTAAGGTTTAGATGGAGCAACCACGGAAGAAACGGAAAACACGGAATCAGAGTTTTGGCCTCAGCCTTTTCCGTGCCTTCAGTGTATTCCGTGGTTATTCCTCACCGAATCATCCTCTCGATCTCAATTTGCTTTTCATACTCAGCTAATCAGCTTTCCTAGGTCCACTCCGTCACTGATCCCGACCGGGCCAATCACATAGCCGACTGTCCAGTGCAACCGCAGACGCAGACTTTCCATGAACGAACCGAATCCAATCCACCGCATCGCACCCCTGCTCCTTTCGACGGCAATCATCCTGGGAGCAGGCTGCGGCGGGGAGACCGCTCCAAAGAACGATTCCTCCCCGGCCTCTTCCAGTCCATCAGCCGCGTCCGCGCCCTCACCGGATGCCGGAGAATCCGAATCCGGATCAGCCAGTGCGCTCCCGCCCATCGTGTTCAACATCACGGCTCCAATCAACGACCTGGAAGGAACGCTCGCCGCCGAGGTGAAGTTTGCCCAAAGCCAGATTCTCCCGGCGCGCCCGCGCGAAGGGGACAACCAGCCCCACCTCACGGGCCGGCGCAAAACCCTGCTCCTGGTGCGGCCGCTGAAGCCCGACGACTCGACGCCCATGTCCGTCCTCGCCCGTGACGGCTCGGGCAAGACGCTCGGCACGCTCGCCCTCAACGCGCCCCGGTTGCTGCCGAAGACGGCGTATTATCTGGAGGGCGTGCCGGAAGTGACTGATTTCACGCCCGGCGCGGGGCTGACCACCGCCGTCCCCGGCGGCGACCTCGCAAAGCTGAGTGACCGGCAAGGCGCCTTTCTGGCGGGACTGCTGCAAGACCACGCCCTGGTGGAAATCAAGACGGCCGACGGGCGTTGGGTTCGTGACATTTATCTGCCCGCGGACGCGGCGCTGGACGGGAAGATGGTCCGCACCAAATCGCAGGCGGGCTACCAATCCACCATTCATCATGACGGGCGTCGGGCGCCGCTCTCCCGGGGGCAAAGCCTCCAGTTCAAATGCCGGGACGGCCGATGGATTCGCGAGGGCGAGCTGGACAACAACGCCCTCACCTATGCCCGCAACACCTGGAGCGGCGTCCTGCCGGCGGAGTGGATTGCGCCCGGCCTCACGCTCGAGCTTCGCCAGGGCAACCTCAAGGGCACTCTCACCGGGCTGAAGGTGGGCGCGCCGACGCAGTTGCTCATCCACACGATTGACGTGGGCATGTTGACGACGCCCCGCGGCAAATTTGAATTTGCCCGCGAACCCGAAGCGCACCGGGAGTATTTCCAGACCGTGCCGGTCAGCCGGTTCATCGTGGTCCCATACGCCCCCGTCGCGTTCTCCGAAGTGATGTTGCCCACCGGCGTGCTCCTCAAGAAACTCGATCCCAGCAAGGGCGGCTGGCACAACGGCGACATGCGCCAGCACATCGGCAAGGAGCTGATCTCGCATGGCATCGACAACGCGAACTACGGGCTCCATTCCACCGCCGGCCGGGGAGAGCGCAGCCATCCCTACGTCACCGCCCAACTCGCCGCGCACAACACGCGGGGCCGGTATGCGAACGGCGTCGTGG
>JAYPXF010000065.1:0-26580 GCA_038154405.1 Verrucomicrobiales bacterium
GCATACGAGATGAGCGCAATAGTCTCGTGGGCTCGGTTATGTGTATAAGAGACAGGTTGCCGACGGTGCAGGGTTCGCATCTCGGCGTGGGCACGCTCGCCTTGGTGGAAGGCATGGCAACATTGGAATTTGAAAGCGGTGCGCAGGTGACCTTGGAAGCACCGGCGACCGTGGAAGTGTTGTCAAAGATGCACTGCCGGCTCGTCGAGGGTTCGGTCGTGGCGGATGTGCCGGAACCGGCGCATGGATTCACGATTGATGCGCCGGCCGTAAAGGTTGTGGACTTGGGAACGCGCTTTGGCGTGACGGCCAACCGCTTCGGCAATTCGCAGGTGATTGTCTTTGATGGTGAAGTGGAAGTGGAACGGGACAATGAAGAGCCGAAGTTGCTGACGACCGGGCAGGGGATGCATATCGGGCACAAGGCGCCCGCGGAGAACCATGAAATCGCGCGGGATCCCGTGACGGTGACATCCCGCGAAGGTTGGCTCACGGTGACGACGGCTGACGGTCGCGGCAAGGATGCCTATGTACGGCGAGGTGATACCCATGGCCCCACCGGCGGACATCCGCTGATCATGGTCAAGCATACCGATCTCGCGGCGAGCAACGAGCGGCGTGCGTTTCTCACTTTCGATCTGGCGGGTAAGGAAGTTGAAGCGATCGAAGATGCCGAGTTGGTTCTGGACGTGGAAGCCAGCGGTCTTGGCTTTTCGGCCTTGGTGCCGGATTCACGGTTCGAGGTTCATGGATTGTCCCATGGTGCGGCGGATTTGTGGAGTGAGGCCGAATTGAAATGGGATGATGCTCCCGCATCCACTGACGCGGGTTTGATTGCCGACCAGGCGGTACGACTGGGGGAATTCCGCATCCGGCGCGGTCACGTTCCGTCGAATGTCTCGGTTTCTTCGCAGGCGTTGGAGGACTTCATTCGCACGGACGCCAACCGATTGGTCACCTTGGTCGTCGTCCGGGTGACGGGTGAAAACGACAAACAGGGACTTGTGCATGCCTTCGCCTCGAAGGAACATCCCACCGCGCAGCCCCCGACTTTGCATCTGAAGATTTCCGACAAATGATTCGCACGAGTGTATTGATTGTTTCGTTGTTGGCCGCCCATGCGGCAACGGCAGTGAGCCCGGAGGCGTTGAGATTCTTTGAGACGAAAGTGCGGCCGTTGCTGGCTGAGCAATGCTATTCCTGCCACGGGCCGGACAAGTCCAAGGGCGACCTGCGCATGGACAGTCTGGCCGCGATCACCAAGGGCGGTCAATCGGGTCCCGCCCTGATTGTTGGCAAGCCGGATGAATCTTTGTTCATTGAAGCGGTGCGTCGCAAGGACGCCGACACCGCCATGCCGCCGAAGGACAACGACGCGCTTTCTCCGCAGCAGGTCGCCATCCTGGAAAAATGGGTGACCATGGGTGCACCTTGGCCGTCCGGCAGCGGCAAGCGCGGCAAAGTAGACGCGGATGGTTTCACCGAAGAGGATCGTCAATGGTGGGCGGTCCAGCCGGTCAAGGATCCGCAACCGCCGGCCAACACTTCTTGGACACGGAATGAAATTGATCGCTTCGTTCATCAGAAACTCAAGGCCGCGGGACTCAGGCCGGCGGGTGAAGCGAGCCGCGAGGAACTGGTTCGCCGTGCCTACTTCGATCTGCACGGGTTGCCGCCGACGCCCGAGCAGATGCAGTCCTTTCTGAATGACAAACGACCCGATGTCTGGCCGCGCCTGATCCGGCAGTTGCTTGACAGCCCGCGCTATGGTGAACGCTGGGCGCAGCATTGGCTGGATGTCGTCCGCTTTGCGGAAAGTGATGGATATCGCGAGGACAAGTTTCGCCCGGCTGCCAGTCGTTATCGCGACTACGTCATCCGTTCATTGAATGACGACAAACCCTATGACCGTTTCGTGAAGGAACACCTTGCGGGAGATGAGATTGATCCGGGTGATCCGAACGTATACATCGGCACGGCTTTCCTGCGTCACGGCATCTACGAATGGAACCAGCGTAATGCCCGCATGCAATGGGATCTGATCATTAATGAGATGACGAGGGTGACCGGAGAGGCCTTCCTTGGCATCGGGATTGGCTGCGCCCAATGCCATAATCACAAATTCGATCCGATCTTGCAGAAGGACTACTTTGGCATGCAGGCCTTTCTCGCGACTGTGAAATGGCCTTTGACGGCGCAACTAGGGACGTCTCAGCAGAAGGCGGACTATCGAAAGAAGAAACAGGCCTGGAACAAGGCCACCGCAAGCCTGCAACAGGAGCTGCATTCGCTGGTCGCTTCGAGATTGGAGGGGGCGGTCAATGGCGTGGTCAAACAATTTCCCGCCGATGTGCAGGAGATCTATCGCAAGCCGAAGGGGGAGAAAACCCCGTTCGAGAAACAGCTTTCCTATCTCGTTCAGCGCCAGGTGTATCGCGCCACCAACAACTACGACTACGCGGGTAAGCTCAAGAGCAAGCCGGACCTGGTGAAGCAGATCAAGGAAGTGCAGGCGAAACTCAAGAAGTTCGACCACCTCAAACCCAAGGAATTGCCGGAGGCTTTTGTCGCCACCGACATTGATCGTCGCCCGACGAACCCGTTCATCCAGACGCGGACGGGAAAGACTGCAGTCGAACCGGCTTACCTGACGCTGTTGGACAAGTCCAAGCCGCAGATCAAGCCGACCAAGACCACGACAGGGAGACGCCTTGCCTTGGCCAATTGGATCGCCAACGAAAACAATCCACTCACTTCGCGCGTGTTTGTGAACCGCATCTGGCAGCGTCATTTCGGCAACGGCATTGTTCCCACTCCGAACGACTTTGGCACTCTGGGCGAAGCGCCGAGTCATCCCGGACTGCTGGATTGGCTCACCAGCCGTTTTCTCGAAGGGGGCTGGAAGCTCAAGCCGATGCATGAGCTGATCATGAACAGCGCGGCCTACCGTCAAACCGCCCGCTTGGAGCCGGGTGAAAAGGAACGCATGAGCGATCCTGGCAACCGTCTCCTCTGGCGTTACCCGGTCCAACGTCTCGATGCCGAACAGGTCCGCGATGCCATGCTGGCGGTGTCCGGTGAACTGAAACATCGCGTAGGCGGTTCTTCCGTCGATGGCAGTTCCACGTATCGCAGTGTCTACGTGAAGCGCCTTCGCAACAAACCGGATGAGCTGCTGGGCGGATTCGACAAACCGACCGGCTTTGATTCGGCTCCGAGCCGCGTTGCCACCACGACTCCGATCCAATCCCTGTTGCTGGTCAACGGCGCTTGGAGTCTTGATCGATCGCGCGCTTTTGCAAAGCGATTGCTTGGCAAGAAGTCGGGCCTGGGCGATGGCGACATTCGCCAGGCATGGCGGATGATTTATGGGCGCGAAGCCCGTTTGGAAGAGATTCGTGGCGCGCTCGCTTTCGTGAAGCAACAGGCCGGCGAGGCCTCGAATATTGAGTTGGCCAAACCGAAGTATCCGAATGAAAACGGACTGCGTCCCATCGCCCAACATTTCAGGGGCGTGAGGGATTTCGGTCTGGGCGACAAGGCCTTGTGGATCCAACCGGGCAGCCGCTTCGAAAGGCTGAAGGCAAAGGCGGCGGACCTTGGGGACGAGTTTACGTTCGAAGCGATCACCATACTTGATCGGATCTATCCCGACGCGAGCGTGAACACCATTCTCTCCCGCTGGAACGGTAGTTCAAAGACTCCGGGTTGGAACATTGGCATCACCAGCACCAAATCCCGTTACCAACCCCGTAATTTCATCCTGCAACTCATCGGGGTGAACTTTCAGGGCAACCCGCTCTACGAAGTCGTCGCCTCGGATCTCCGCTTCCCGCTCGGAAAACCCGTCTACATCGCCGCCGCCGTCTCGGCCGGTACGTCGGTGGAAGACCGGACCGACGGCTCGGTGACGTTTTACATGAAGGACCTTTCCGATCCCAAGGCGCCACTGCAATCCAACACCGTCAGGACCACGGTCGTCGGCAAGATTCAGAACACTGCTTTTGATCTCGTCACCGGTGGTCGTTCCTCGAGCAGTGCGGGCCATCTCTGGGACGGCCAGGTTGCGCGACTCGCTCTCAGCAAGGGCGCGCTGTCTAGGGAACAACTGCTGATCGGGAATAGTCCGGCCGCCGCTGACCGCATTTTCGATTGGCGCTTCAACGGCACGAACGGCGAACAACCTGCCAAGGATACCGCCTGGATGCGCGCGCAACCGAAGCAAACGTCCAAGATGCTCGCCGCCGTCACCGACCTTTGCCACGCCCTGTTCAACTCCAATGAATTCCTCTACCTCCATTGAGGGCGAACCGCAGATGAACACAGATAGACACAGATCAGCAACCGTCCATGCGCGCGTCGTCCTTGAAGCGGAACTCGTGAGAGTTTCGTCACCGCAACTTCATCCGAACGAAATTCTCGCGAATTCTGCTACGACACGCATTCGAACCACCTCCCATATCTGCGTTCATCCGTGTCCATTTGTGGTTTAAGAAAGATCTCGATCCATGCCTTGTAACAATATCGATCTACCCACTTCCCGCCGTGATTTTTTGCAGACTGCCGGCAGTGGTTTCGGCGCGCTTGCCTTCAGTGCCTTGGCTGGCCAGTCGCTCCTCGCCGACCGGCCGCAAAACCCCGCCGCCGCCAAGATTCCGCACCGGCTCGGCAAGGCGAAGAACGTCATCTGGCTTTTCATGGAAGGCGGCCCAAGTCACCTTGATCTGTTCGACCACAAACCCTTGGTAAACAGGCTTGCAGGCCGGAAACTCCCCGACAGCTTTGAGCGTCCGGTGACCGCCATGGGTGAGGTCAATTCCCCTATTCTGGAGAGCAAGCGGCAGTGGCTGCAGCACGGCCAGAGCGGCCTCGTGATCTCCGATTGGTTTCCCCATCACGGCCGCATTGCGGACGACCTTTGCGTCATTAATTCCTGTGTGTCGGACGGTATCAACCACGCTGGTGGCGTCTGCCAGATGAACACCGGTTCGGTATTTGGTGGACGGCCTTCCCTGGGTTCCTGGGTGTCTTATGGCATGGGAACAGAGAATCAGAATCTTCCTTCGTTTGTCGTCATGAAGGATACCGCCTCCATGGTCGTGAACGGCACCCGCGCTTGGGGATCCGGTTTCATGCCCGCCGCCTATCAGGGCGTTCTTTTCGAGACCGGCAGTGAGCCGATCCGGAATCTCAACACGCCCAAGGGCATGAGCGGGTCACGGCAGACCCGCAAGCTGGACTTCATCAACCAGCTCAATCGCCGTCACTACGCCGGGCGTGAATCCAACACGGATCTTGAAGCGCGCATCCGCAGTTACGAACTTGCCGCCCGTATGCAGGCGGAAGCGCCCGAAGCCATCGACCTCAACCAGGAAACTGAAGCGACCAAGAAACTCTACGGTCTCGACAACAAGAACACCGAGGTCTTCGGCCGCGAATGCCTGATGGCCCGTCGCCTGGTTGAGCGCGGCGTGCGTTTCGTGCAGCTCTACCATGGTGCTGGCAGCAAGTGGGACAGCCACACCAAGATGGAGATCAATCACACCCGCCTTTGTGGCAATGTTGACCTCCCCATCGCCGGTCTCATCACCGATCTAAAGCAGCGCGGGTTGCTCGACGAAACCCTCGTCATCTGGGGCGGCGAATTCGGGCGGACGCCGATGAGCGAGAAAGGCGACGGCCGCGATCACAATCCCACCGGCTTCACCATTTGGCTTGCCGGCGGTGGCGTGAAAGGCGGCCAAACCATCGGCGCGACCGACGAGTTGGGACTGTTTGCCGTCGAGGACAAGCTCCACGTCCACGACATCCACTCCACCATCCTCACCCTCATGGGTCTCGACCACACCAAGGTCGTTTACATGCATAAAGGCCGCCCCGAACGTGTTGACCTGAACGAAGGTCACGCGCACGAGGGGATTGTGTCGGCGGTGTAATCTTGCCGGTTCAGTTAGATGCGGAAGTCCTGCTTTCGCTGGGTGGAAGCGATGACTTCCAGGCGGCCGCTGCTGTCAGCGAAGCGTTGTTCCTTTACGCCCAAGCGATCCATCAAGGACAGGTGGAGGTTGGCCATGGGGGTGTGCGAGGAAACTCTTACGTGTTGGCCGCTCTGGATCGTGCTGCCGCCATGGCCGGCGATGACGAGGGGAAGATCGTGGTGACGGTGGCGGTCACCATCAGCGAGACCGGAGCCGTAGGTGACCATGCAGTTGTCGATCAGTCGAGCATTGCCTTCGCGCGCGTTCTTCAGTTTCTCGACGAACTCCGAGAACAGTCCGACATGGTAGTGGTCGATCTTGGCGATGCGACGGAGTTTCTCTCGATCGCGTCCGTGATGAGAAATGCGGTGGTGAGCGTCTCGCACGCCGATGGAAGGATAGCTGCGATTACTGCCATCGTGTGCCAACAGGAAAGTGGCGATTCGGGTGGTATCGGTCTGGAACGCCAACAGCATCAGCTCAAACATCATGCTTGCGTGATCCTTGAATCCTTCGCCCTGGCTGATGGACTTGCGCCGGTCGGCCACGGAAAGTGAATTGTCGAACTTGCGACTGCTCTCAATGCGGGCCTCCACATCGCGGACTGCGGTGAGGTATTCGTCGAGCTTGCGGCGGTCGGTGGCGCCGAGCTGTTTTTGCAAATGCTTCGCATCCTCCATCACGAAATCGAGAATGCTGCTCTGGTAGTTTCGTTCACGCGCGCGCTTTTTCGGATCGGTAGATTCGTCGCCGCTGCCGAACAATCGATCGAATGCGAGACGGGGATTTGACTCAGGCGCCATGGGGGTGGTCGCGGAGGCCCAGGAGAGATTGTACTGGTAGGCGCAGCTGTAGCCGGAATCGCAGCGACCAGACTGTCGGGCGCGATCACAGCTCAGTTCGAGTGAAGGCAGGCGGGTAAGGTGTCCGATCTTGTTCGCGGCGACCTGATCCACGGAGATGCCAAGGCGGATGTCCGAACCGGCGGTCTTCCGGGCTCTCACCCCGGTGAGGTAGGTGGCGTTGGCGCGCGCGTGATCACCGGCGCCGTCCCGGCCGGCCGTTCCTGCACGTTGGGCGAGACCGCTAAGAACCATGATGTCGTTCCGATGTTTCTCGAGTGGCTTGAGGGTGTTGGAAAAACGAAAACCCGGACCGGTGGTCTTGGGATACCACTCATCCATGTTCATCCCGTTCGGGGCATATACAAAGGCAAGACGCTGCGGACGTTTCGTCGCGGCCTGCCCTCGGGCGGTCATTGCATCAAGGAACGGCAACGCCATGGTGGCGCCGATACCGCGCAAGACCGTGCGCCGGTCCAGATGCCACTTGTTGGTCAGAATGTTCGCCATGTGTTCTAGAGACTATAGCAGGATTCGACGCTTCGGGTAGCGGAACTCGTCAGAGTTTCGGATGCGGGGTGGGGACGGGCGACCAGGCCGGGCTCGTCGAACTTCTGCTGTTCGTCCGCGGCCGCGCAGCAGCGCGGCCCTGCCTTTTACGAGCCCTTTGATTCTTCGCCACGGCGCATCTGAAAGGGGACGCTTTTGACGATACCTTCGACCAGGGCGGAGAAGTGGTAATCATTGGCCTTCACGTGGGCGACGATTTCCTTCACCCCGCATTTGTCGTAGTGCTCCAGTCCGCGTCCCAATGCATAGGTGAGCATGGTCCGGGCAAGGTTGCGCACAAACAGATCCCGGCGCGAACCGGCCATGATCTCGGACAGTTCAAGTGGCCCGTCGAACTGATCGCCCGTGTTGAGTTCCCCGGAGGAGTCGATCGGCTGCCCCGCATCCTTGTCGCGCCATCTTCCGATGGCATCGAAGTTCTCCAGACCGAATCCGATCGGGTCCATCAGCTTGTGGCAGGAGGCGCAGACCTTGTTCTCGCGGTGCTGCGTAAGTTGCTCGCGCAAGGTGCCGGTCAGTTTGCGTCCCTGGTCTTCCAGGGTGGGAACATCATCCGGTGCGGGCGGCGGCGGCGTTCCGAGGATGTTGTTGAGCACCCATTGGCCGCGCTTGACGGGCGAGGTGCGGTCCGGATGAGAAGTGATCGTGAGGATCGATGCGTGTGACAGGATGCCGCGACGGTTTGTGTCGCGCAGACTGACCTCGACGAATTTCTCACCGCTCACTCCCTTGATGCCGTAATGCCGGGCAAGGCGTTCGTTGAGGTGGGAATAGTCCGCGGTGACGAATTCCAGAATCGAACGATCCTCCCGTTGGATCCGGTCGAACAACATTTCCGATTCCCTGCGCATGGCTTGTTTCAATTTCTCGTCATACTCAGGAAACTTTTCGTCATTGGGGCGGGCGATATCCAGATCGCGAAGCTGCAGCCACTGGCCGGCGAAATTCTTCGCCAACGCGCGGGCCCTTGAGTCTGCCAGCATCCGTTCCAGCTGCTCATCCAGATTCTCGCGCAGCCGTCCCTGGTCGGCCAGGCGTGTCAATTCTCCGTCGGGCATGGAACTCCAGAGGAAATACGAAAGGCGGGAAGCCAGCGCGTGTTCATCAACCTCGTGAACGCTTTCGCTGTTGTCCGGATCCGGTTGCAGCTCTCCGCGAAAAAGAAAATGCGGCGATACCAGCACAGCCTGAAAGGCCAGCTTGATGCCGGCTTCGAATGATTCTCCGTTCTGCTTGGCGAGTTTCACAAATTGACCGAGTCGCTCCACTTCCTCGTCGGTCACCGGGCGGCGATAGGCGCGACTGGCAAAATCGCGAATGATCATCCGGGTGACCGTGCTCCGGTTCTTGTCGTTCACCGTTTGCGTGAAGGTCTGCTTCTGAAACGACGTCCGTTCCCGCGCCTTTATCGGCCCGGCCATCTCGATCCAATGCACGTAATAGTTCCGGTCCTGTCCCGTCTTGGAGTTGTAGTAGTCGTTGATGAACGCCGACGAGAACTTGTGCCGACCCGGCGTCAGTAGCGCGCGATACTCGTAAACTTCGGGATTGTTTCTGCGCGCGGGCACGTCCATGCGCTTGTGTGGTCGATCATCAATGCGAAGCTCCGTGCGCACCGTCTCATCCCCGGCCTGATCACCAGCGGCGGCAAAGCGAAACACGTAATCGCCGGCTTCCTTCACATTGAACGAACCGTAGATTTCACCGCTGGAAATCAGTGCCCGGGCATCACCACTTAGACGTCCGTTCCCTCGCTGTCCGAGTTTGTTCGCGGTCAGCCGGACCGTGTCGCCCATTTCCGGTTCCATGGGCATGGCTTCATCCATGATCTGTTTGGCGGCTCGCAGATACTTCTCAAGCAGGACGGGGGAAAGGCTCAGGACATCACCGATGTTGTCGAAGCCGTAGCCGCTGTCATCCGCCGGGAAATCATCCGCTGGACGGAAGCGCACGCCAACCAAGTCACGAATCGTGTTGTTGTATTCCTCCCGGTTGAGACGACGAATGGTGACTCGTCCGGGATCCGGATTGTTGCAGTCGTGATGGAACACCACCTCATCGATCCAGCGTCCGATCAGCGCAACCTGTTCCGGGGATGGTTGCGAATTGTCCGGCGGTGGCATGACGCCATTCTCCATGTTTTCCAGAACACGTTGCCACAGGGGTTGATCGGCTTTGAGAACGGCGAAGCTGCGGTGCGCATCCAGCGCGATGCCCCCTTTCTCGACTCCGTCGGCATGGCAGTCGTAGCAGAACTTCCGGAGCAACGGTTCCACTTCGGCATGAAAATCCGGCGGAGGAGGGGAGTCAATCGTCAGTGACCTGCCGCTCAGCAAGAAGAACAACGCGGTGACGATCGGGGTCATCACCACGTAGATTCCCGCGAACAACAGAATGGCAGGTCCTTTGCTCATGCGTGCGGCCAATAGATTAACGGAACCGTCTGCCAATTCGAGAAAAGCTGGAAATTTCGTGGGGCGCATTACGGTCGCTTGGGTTGCTGTGGCCGGTCTCCCGACCGAGCCACAGATGTGAGTGCGGCAAACGCCATTCTGGCTTTTAATGGCAATGAAAGGGATGGGGTGGTCTCGTAAGTCATCCGCGGATGACAAAACAACAAAGACTCGAATCCTGCCTCCATCTCGAACGCACAAAATCCTTCACCCGGCCAATCACGCGCCGCCTTGCCCTTCGTTCTTCGGTGATTCTTTTCGCCGGTCTTGTGGTCGCAGCCTACAAGTCGACGCAACCGGAACCAACCGGGGATTATCGCGCAAAGCCGGATTGCTCCTCCAGAAACAACGTCTCCCGTTTCGGCCAGCCCGGTTGATTTGGATCCTCTTGGAAGAATTTGAGGTAACGGGTTCGAAACTCGGTGAACGCCGGACCGTTTACATGGGTGGCGAATGCTTCCCTATCCTGATACTTCTCCACAAAGACGACTTCAGTCTGCGCCTCGGCCCCAACTGGTTTCGGAGCTGGATCGGCCGGTTTCAGATCCGGACCAAGTGGTCTTGGCGCAGCAAGGTTGACAAAATAGAGATCCGTTCCCGGTTCGGTCTTTTCGTAGTTGAACGCGGCTTCCTTCAACGCGGCGGCCAGTTCCGGAGGCACGCCGTTCTTCAATTTCCAACGAGATACGACAGTGATCATTTTGTTGCGAAGATCGGTTCGAGTTCAGTGAAGGTCACCCATCCTGATCCGAGATCCGTGATAGAGATTCGGAGATAACGAGCTTTCTCTGAGAATTCATGTACGGCGGGACGCTTGATTGTCTTGCCGTCCTTCAGTTTGGCGACGGTTTTCCATTTCTTGCCATCCAAGGAAACTTCCACCGCATGGTCATACCACGTGTTGTTCTTCCAATGGATGCGAACGCCCTTGAGATCTTTTGGCTCGGGAAACTTTAACTGCCACCATTGCGGAACGGAATCCCCGTCGGCGGCCCAGCGGGTGGAAGGTCGTCCATCCAGCGCATTCTCTGGCCGGTTGCCGGCTTGATTCGAAGACGCGGAAACCTCGCCTAGGGGTGTCGATATCGGCTTGCTGCGGCGACGCATCTTCTTGGACGCGACGTAGTTCGGATCGAAGTCAGTATTCGGCGTCGGCATCTGGGCGTTCACTCTTGATCGCCATTGCTTGAGATCGGCATGTAACGTGGCAGCCAGTTCGGACCTGGATTCCGCCACGTTCCGCGATTCCGCCGGGTCAGTTTTCAGGTTGTAGAGCTCCAGGCGATTGCCCTCAAAAAACTCGATCAGTTTCCAATCTCCCTTGCGGATCGCTCCATATGGAGTTGTCCGGTGGTAATGGGGGTAATGCCAATAGAGTGAGTCTCGCTTCAGGGTCTTCGATTCTCCGGTCAATACCTTTGCGAGGCTGGTGCCATCAAGATGGGCCTGCGGTTTGGCTGGCAGTCCGGCGAGGTCCAACATGGTGGGATAGAAGTCCGTGCCGATGGCGGGGACGTCACTGGTGGATCCGGCCTTGATGCGGCCGGGCCACTTGATCAGCAACGGTTCCCGGGTTCCGCCTTCGTAGGCAAGGGCCTTGTTTCCGCGAAGTCCTCCGGAGCTTTGTTGGGAGGTGCCGCCGTTGTCAGCGGTGAATATGACAACGGTGTTCTCCGCGAGTCCAAGTTCTTTCAGTTTCGCAAGCACGCGGCCAACGCTGTCGTCGAGGCTTTCGATCATTCCTGCATAGGCAGGGTGAACCCGTTCGTTTCGCTTGTTCTCAAACTCGGCCGCCTTCGCCTTGTATTTCTCCAGCAACTTCGGCTTGGTCATGATCGGGCCGTGGACGGTGTAGTAGGAGAAATAGAGCAGAAAGGGGTCGGCCTTGGATTGTTCAATAAACTTCACCGCCTCATCGGTCAGTCGATCCGTGAGGAAATCTCCCGCATTGCCATCCGCGAGATTCGGCATGCCGAAAGGCGAGAAGTATTTGCCCGGTCCCTTTGGTTGTCCCCATTCGCGTCCGGCTATGTTGATGTCGAAGCCATGGCTGGTCGGGTAGTGTTCTTCGAAGTCAGGTGCGCCGATCGGCATCAGGTGCCATTTGCCGACAAACTCCGTCTTGTATCCCGCCTCCCGCAGCGCTTCCGGCAAGGTCGTCAGTTTGTGGTCCATCTTCATCTTCCACTTTGGAATCAACAGCTTGGGATTTGAACGTTTGTGTCCCGTGATCCAGTCGGTGAGATGAAGACGTCCCGGATAACGCCCGGTCATGATGGCCGCCCGACTCGGCGAACATACGGTGCAGGCCGCATACGCCTGGGTGAATTTCATGCCATTCGTCGCCAATTGATCCAAGTGTGGCGTTTCGTGAAAGGTGGAGCCGTAGCAGCCGAGGTCTCCCCAGCCAAGATCATCCACCAGGAAGAATACGAAATTCGGCCTGCGATCGGTCGCGTGGCCCAAGCAACTGGCCGCCAACAGAAAGATATGTAACAAACGAGTCATTAACGAAGGCAGTCACTAGGCCACTCGCGCTCCTGAAAGTCATCAACATTCTCAAGGGCACCTGTTCATGGCTGCAACGTGTTGATCAGTTCGCGCGCACTGTTGCGGGCCGCCTTGAGATACTTGGTGGGAAGTCCGAGTGGGGAAAGGGATGCGTGATTGAAACAGATTCCAACCAGACCGTAGGCCGTGGACCAGCAATGGGAACGAACGGTGTTTGGGAATGCCAGTCGGAGTTGGTCTGCAACCATTCCCACGACTGCCTCCACGTAGGTGGTCATAAGCTCATGGATACGCGGATGATCTTCTCCTGCTGCGATCAGGGACTCGACCGCCATCAGATTGTCTGTGCTGCCTTGTCCGGAATCCGGAAAGAGAAAGGCCAACAATTGATCCATACGGCGCTTTTCGGAGACGGTTGATAAGTAGGCGTCCAGATCCTCGCGGCAACGATCGGCAACCCGCTCCGCCAAGGCCTCGACCATTACGTCACGGTTGCCCAGATAGTGGCGGACCACGCTGCGCTTCATGCCAGCTGATTCCGCGATGCGCTCGAGAGAACTGCCATGGAGGCCGAATCGAGCGACACAACGCTCGAAAGCAGCGAGAATCTCTTCCGTACGAACCGCTTTCAGATCCGGGCGTCCCATAGTTTGTTCTTCACTATTGACTATTTACGGTAATTGGGAAATCTTCATTTATGGAGAACAAGGGGATGTGGTCAAAGGTCAGAACGATTGAGATCATGTCGGTTCTTATTTGCTCCATAGCTTTGGCAGCGGGGCAGGAAATGCGCGATGAGGTTTCGTATTCCAATGACATCAAGCCCTTGGTGGATGATTTATGCCCCACTTGTCATGCCGGTGATGATCCAGAGGGCGGGTTTGTCCTGACCAGTTATGCGGATGTCCGTAGGCAGACGGAGAAAGGGAAGCTGCTCATGCGCATCAACTATGCGAAGGATCCGTGCCTGAGGAGGGATTGATGCCCTCCTACATGCGGCGAATGTTCAAGGTGTGGGCCGATGGTGGCGTGGGATGTTCTTTGTTCATCCGGAACCGGATGCGGATCCGCTGAGTCAATGGTTTTCGAGGGTGGGGGAACACCTTGGACCGCATCAATACGATTTGCTGATCGAATATGCGGAAGGCCGGACGCGGCACGAGATCAAGGCCAACTGGAAGATTGTCGTTGAGAACTACATCGATGGTTATCACCTCGCGTTTCTCCACTCTGAAACGCTGCACATGTATGATCACGCGAAGCAGGAGTCCGGTTTTGTCGGTCCTTACTTCCTGTTCTACGAACCGCTGAGTGAGAGCTACGCGGCAAATGTGGAGAAGCAGGCGGAGATGCCGTTGATCGATCACGTGCCATCCGAAATGCGTGGCGCCTGGGTTTCGATGTTGTTTCCAAACATCGGTCTCACTGAATCCGAGAGTTCCTGGTCGACCTTTCACGTGATCCCGATTGCTGCCGACCTGACCATCGTGGAAACGCGAACAAAGGTGATGCCGGTGTCCGACTGGGAGTTCACGAAACAGTCGGTATCTTCCTGGTGGAACTTCAAGGGCCGCGACCGGGAGAAGTTTGATCCGCACGATGACGATCCGTTGACCTCCGGGGATTTTATGGCGGAGGACATCTACGCCTGTGAGCAGCAACAGAAGGCGATGCGATCGCCGAAGTTTGCGATTGGACCGACGGCGAAGAACTTGAAAAATTGGTATTCGAGTTCCAGGCGAGGGTGAGACGTTACATGGATCGGTCGTAACGGTGATTTCCAAATTGTGGGGGAAGAGGGCGGTTCTGCAGTGAAGGCTTAGCCTTCAACGGTGACGTGGACGTCCCCGCCACGGGGTTGGTGCAGTATGTCTGTTTCGCTGTCGACACGGGGGCGGCCTGGCGATATCAACCTTGTCCATGAATCGTCTTGTCGCGTTGTTTTGCCTGCTGATAGTGGTTTCCGTGCCGGCGGCACAAAGTCCGCTGGATATCTTTGAGCAGCGGATCATGCCGATCTTCAAATCGCCGAATCCTTCCAGTTGCGTGCAGTGCCACTTGTCGGCGGTTGATCTCAAGGACTATATCCTGCCTTCCTCCGATGCAACGTTCGCATCATTGCGGGCGCAAGGATTGATCGATCTCGATCAGCCGGAGCATTCCAAGATTCTCAAGCTGATCAACATGGGGCAGAAGGACTATGACAAAGGTGCCAAGATGATCCACGCCAAGAACCGCAAGGCCGAATACGAGGCGTTTGCGGCATGGATCAAGGCCGTGGCCAGGGATCCGAAGTTGCGGAAGCTACCGGCTCCGAAAACTGCTGCCGGTCCCAAGAAGGCCGACACGATCATTCGGCACGCGCGCATTGATCGAGTGCTGGATTCCTTTACCCGCAACATTTGGTCGCAGCGGATGCGCTGCTTTCCCTGTCACACACCGTACGAACTTGATGACAACAATCCCAAGCACAAGCTGGCACGGGAACGGATGAAGAAGATGGAGCAGAACCAGGGTCTCAGCTTCGCGGGACGCATGAAGATTTTCAAAAAGACGCCGTTGGAAACGATGGAGTATCTGATCAAGGACAGTCGACGGAAGCGTACGGATCGGTTGCCGATGCTCGACCTAGAGAATCCCAAGGACAGTCTGCTGATTCTCAAACCCACCGCAAAACTGCCGAAGAAGATCGGCGACAAGAAGTTTGAGGAACCGTCTTTCGTCAAGCCGGTCTCCCACATGGGTGGCCTCAAGATGCACCCGGATGATTTCTCGTACAAGGCATTTGTTGCGTGGGTTGAGGATTACGCCCGCGTCATGGGTGACCAATACAACACGGAGGAGGAACTGCCGGCTGACAACTGGTATTTCACCCGCCAGATGATGCTCATGAGGGAGGCTCCCGCCGATTGGCCGGACAACGCGCGCGTGCAGTATTTCATTCATGGATGGGATCCGGGCAAGAAGGCGTGGGCTGATGAACCAATGGCGTTCACTCAGAACCGGATGAATCCGCGGCGGGCTGTTTTCGGAACCTTGTTGTTGATCCGTTCAGAGCAGACCGAGAAGAAGGTTCACTGGGACGACGATCCCACGCTTCCAGCCGGTCGTTACCTGATCAAGGCCTATATCGATCGCAAGGAGACGTTGTTGGAGAACCCCAGCGCCATTCTCGGGGAGGAAAGTTTTTATGGCCAAGGTATGCTGGACGCCCGCTGGGGCAAGCTCTTCAAGAATGCCCAGAAATTCACTGGCGCGCTGTTCAAGAAACCGGGCAAAGATTGATCCTGCGAACGGTTTCGGACGTCGCACTTTCGCCAGATGTTGGAGGGAACCGTTCCGTCCGTTCCGCCGCAGTTTCGGCATCGACGGAGCGATGCCCTCCAATGAGGGGCGCCGCTCTTAGACCGGTTCGTCTCGTTCGAAAACCCAGTCTCGCTCGTTCGATTTGTCCGGATTGAAGCGGTAACCCATTCCGGTGAAGTTCTTCAGTGTTTCGGGGCTCTTGATCCGCTCACGGATCATGAAATCGGTCATCGTCCCGCGGGCTTTCTTGGCGAAGAAACTCAGGACCTTGTATTGGCCGTTCTTCAAGTCCTTGAATTGGGGGGAGATCACCCGCGCGTTGAGAACCTTGTCCTCCACCGATCCGTAGTATTCCTGCGATGCGAGATTGATGAGGACGTCGCTTCCGGATGCCTCGATGGCATCATTCAGAGCGTCCGTGATGATGGTGCCCCAGAATCTGTAGAGATCCTTGCCGCGTCGCGTTTCCAGGCGTGTACCCATTTCGAGACGATAGGGTTGAATCAGGTCCAACGGGCGCAGCAGTCCATAGAGGCCGGAGAGGATCCGGAGGTGTGATTGGGCAAAGTCGAAATCCTTCCGGGAAAACCGGTCCAGCTCAAAGCCGGTATAGACATCGCCTTTGAATGCCATGATCGCCTGCTTCGCGTTGGCCGGAGTGAACGGCCGGCTCCATTCCTGGTAGCGATCCCGGTTCAGCGTCGCGAGGTCGTCACTGATGGACATGAGCGATGACAGTTTCTTCTTCGAGACGCGGCGCAGCTTGCTGATCAACTTCTCCGAGTGATCCAAAAACTCCGGCATCGTGTGTTCTTCGATGAGCGGAGCGGATTCAAAATCAAGCGTCTTGGCCGGTGAGATGATCGCGAGCATTGGGGATGACTTTGCGATTTCACCCGTGGTTGTTCAAATGTAATCAATCCAACCTTCGGATATCCCCGCGGGTCACCGTCCATTTGTGGAGATCCCGGCTCAGTTCACTGGGCCAGTTTTCTTCCGTGCAGGTCATGAAGACCTGGCCTTGGGCGTTGCCGGTTCGTTCCAGCAATGGCAACAGACCGCTGCGGCGTTTGATGTCCAGTTCGCCCATGACGTCATCAATGAGCAGAACCGGCGGGTAGCCAAGAATGCCGGTGAGGTATTCCGCCTGGGCGATTTTCAATCCCACGGCCAGGGTGCGTTTCTGACCTTCACTGCCGAACTGGGCGGCGGGCTTGTCATTGAGCAACAGGGTCAGCTCGTCGCGATGCGGTCCGATGATCGTTGAGCGATATTTGCGTTCGCGTTCGCGGGACTGCGCGAGTTCCACGGCGAAATCCTGCTTCACACTCGGGCGGTAATCCATCCGCAATTCCTCGGCGTCGTTGGAGATGCGTCGATAGGCCAGGCGTGTGAGCGGGGAAATCTTTGGTATGAGCTGCTTGCGGGCATCGATCAGTTGATTTCCCAGTTCCACCACCTCGTGGGTGAAACTCTTGAGCAGGGCTTCATCCTGCCGTGGTTGCTTGAGCACCGCATTTCGCGAACGGACGGCTCGGGTATAGCGTTGCAGGATTCCGAGGTAACCGGGGTGGGTCTGACTGAGCAGCAGGTCGATGAAACGTCGTCGAATGCGGGCGGTTCCTTTCACCAACTGGAGATCTTCGGAACAGAACACGACCGCCCGCAGCGCTCCCAGATAGTCGGACAACTTCTTCACGGGAGCCGCGTCCAGACTGATCTTCCGCTCGGCCGATGACCAGTAGACCTTGATGTCATGTGAATCGGGCCCGATGACATTGGCACCAATGAAATACCCTTTCTGGCCGTGGCGGATCATCTGTGCGCCGCCGACCCCGCGAAACGAGCGCAGCGTTGCGACGAGATAGATCGCCTCCAGGATGTTCGTCTTGCCTTGGCCGTTGTCGCCGAGCAGCACGTGAAATCCCGGGGCGAAATCCACATCGCAACGCGCGTAGTTGCGAAAGTCGCGAAGCCTGAGATGCGCCAGATGCACGGGGGCAGCCTAGTCAGACGCGGACCCGGCGTGCAACCACGGCGCATGGGTCATTTGACCTCCACGACCACTTCTTTGCCAGGGCGGACGATGATCTTGGCTGCCTGCTCGAACACTCCTTGAGATTTCAGAACGCCGCTCGAATGAGGGGACACCCGATATTCTCCCGCCGGAACGTTCTTGAACTCAAAACTGCCGTCCGGTTTGCATCGCATGGAACCGCTCCAGCGACCGATGGTCTCACCGTCAACCGGGAACAGATGCGCGTGCGGCCTGACCCGGCCGTCCCACTGGATGGTTCCCCGAACAGATCCCGTTCCGGCCATGCCGAGTTGCAGGCTCTTGGCCGGCGACTCATGCGACTCGAAAACGAAACTGGTCTGATGCAATCCCGATTTGCGCGTGCGCAGCTGGAGGAATCCCTCCGGCACTCCGTCGAACTTGAACCGGCCGTCGGTACCGGTGGTGAACGATCCCAAGTCTGGGATGATGTAGCCACGTCCGTCGATTCCCTGCATCTCCCGGATGGAAACCTGCGCGGAAGAAACCGGCTTGCCGTCGGAATCCTTTACCTGTCCGGCCACCGTGGTTTTCCGTGAAAGGTGAATCACCTCGCCGCGCAGTGAGCGATTGCGGTTGTGAAACACGGTCGCCAATCGACGTGAAGCATATCCCGGTGCGCTGGCGACAATGTAAAAACGCCCGGCGGGAAGCCCCTCCAGGCGATAGGCCCCTGATGCGTCCACGTCTACGGATGGCAATTCCCCTTCGCCTTCTTTCGGAGCCCGTTCCCACCGCGCGGATACCTTCGCACCCTTGATGGTTTGTCCGGTGGCGATGTCATAGACAAAACCTTTCACAACACCACCATTCTGATTCTTTCGTTCCGGTGCGTTCGACCGTTCATCGAGCAGGGTCACATTCTTTGGGATCTTGACCTCGTTCCAATTGAGACGCTGCCACCCAGGTGGAGGTGGATCAGTGGCGGCGGTACGGGTGATCGGTAATCGGGGTGGTCGCTGAAGATCAGGGAATTGGGCTTGTTGTAGAGGCGGTGATAGTTGCGCGGCACCCAGATCACGAACTCGAAGTCGATCCGGGGATTCTTCTCGTCGCGCAACCAGAAGCTGTTGTGGGAATCGTCGTGCACGACCGGTTGCAGTTCCGGCGCCTTGATATGGGAAAAGACCTGTAATGCGCGGTTGATGTCCGCGGTTGATTTGACGCGATACTCGAAGTGGTAGTTGCCACCACCGAAGGGCGGTCCTTCCCACCAGGATACGCGGGATTTGAGATTGGCCAACTTTTCCGATCCGGTGGGCCATCCCATGTTCCGCATCGGTTTGTTCCCTTCCGCACCGGAAATCATCGCGTGGGAAGGGGAGGTGATGGACAGCAGGGTCAAGGCGCCGAAAGTAAGGGTAAGTCGTTTGGTAGCCAGCATGATGTTCATGTGTGATTCTGCATAAGAGACACCGGGTAGGGGGGAATCTTAGAACTATTCTTCGGCTGTCGTGCCGGTGAATGTAGGGAACCGCCCCGTCGGTCCCGTTCGACGAGATTGAGCGCCGTGAATCTCGAACCGGCATCGACGGAGCGATGCCCTCCGCAGCTGGCGCGCCGGTTGGATGGTCGCGATCCGATCATATCGATTGTGACTTGCGGGCCTCGGACGCCCCACATAGCTTCGGCGACAGATCCCGTAGCGATTCTGGCTTATGAAGCATTCCCGATTCCTCGTTGTAGTAGGTCTTCTTGCGTTTGTTGCGACCGACCTCTCCGCCTCACTCCTTGACGACGCCCGCAAGCATGGTCCGAAGAAAGGCATCGTGGCGGTCTGGGACGATGGTCAACTGAAAGTGGACGAGATCCTGGAACTCGGACGGAAGACCGAGCTCACGGTTTATGTGCAGACAGACGAACGGGAACGTGCCACCAACATTCGCAATGCCATCGCGGCGGCCGGGCTGCCGGCGAACCGGATGATCGTGGATCATGGCAAGAAGATCGGTCTGGCAGACAACATTGCGGATCTCGTTCTTTGCCTAGAACGCCGTTTTACCTCGGAGATCGGACGGATTCAACGCCCCGGTTCGGTGGCACTGTTGAACGGGAAGAAACTCGTGAAGCCCGTGCCGTCCGGAGTGGATGATTGGTCGCACCCTTATCATGGGCCGGACAACAATCCGAACTCCGACGACAAGTTGGTGCGCGGCAATTTCAAGACGCAGTTCATCGGCTACCCGATGTTCAGCCCGATGCCGCAACAGACGGTTTCGGCAGGTGGAATCCTTTTCAAAGCCTTCGGGCACATCGCCCACAAGGCGAATCAGAATGCGGTGTTGAACACCTTGATGGCGATGAACGCCTACAACGGGACGATCCTCTGGCGGCGTCCGCTGCCGAAAGGCTTCATGATTCATCGCAATACCATGATCGCGACCAAGGACGCGCTCTACATGGGTGACTCCGATTCCTGCAAGGTGTTCGAAGCCGAGACCGGGAAGATCGTGGATGAGATCAAGGCCCCTGAAGGAATCACTGAAGGACCGGTATGGAAATGGATGGCGATGCGCAACGGCGTGCTCTGCGCGTTGATCGGTGGCAGAGAGGTGCAGGTCGGCACGCAGAAGTCGGAGAGACAAGGGTTGGGTCATTGGCCGTGGGGCATGTGGAAGGGGCACGACTACAAGGATCCCAAGACCGCTTTCGGCTTTGGTCGCACGCTGGTGGCCATTGATCTGAAGACCAGGAAGGTTCGCTGGCACCACCGCTCAAAGGATTACCTCGACGCTCGCGGCGTGGTGATGAATGGAGACGGCATCTTTGGTTACTCCCCTGATCACAGCCTGACACGCGTTGACTTCAAGACCGGCAAGCCCGTTTGGAAGACGACTGACAAGGATCTGCTCAAGGCGATTGACGGCAATCTCAAGGCGCAGCATTACACCACCGGTTACTCAACCTCTTGCTACGTGAAGTGCAATGATGACTACCTGTTCTTCGCCGGTCCGCAACGGGCCCGGTTGGTGGCCGTGAAAACGAAGGACGGATCACTGGCTTGGACGCACACGCCCGGCAATCTGCAACTGGTTCTGCGACCCGACGCGATCTATGCCGCCGGACCACAGCGCTCCATCGGCGGGCGCCTCGACTATGACACCGGCAAGGTGTTGGAGGAATTTCCCGGCCGTCGTGCCTGCACCCGTGCAACCGGATGTGCGGACAGTGTTTTTTTTCGAGCCAGCGGTGGCACGGTTCGGCTGATGACCGGTTCGAGCCAATCCAGCGCACAGCACATCGATCCCATGCGTCCGCCTTGTCAGGACGGTGTCATCGTGGCGAACGGGCATCTCTATTGGGGACCTTGGATGTGCGGCTGCCAACTGTCCCTCTATGGCAACATCGCTTTGGGACCGGAAGGTCAGCAGCCATTGTTCCGCCGGAATGGTGGCAAGATGTCGTTCGATGACCGGGCCGCGCTGGAGACTGTCTATATCGGCAAGGTCCCGTCGCTGCCCGTGAAGCAGGGAGATTGGCCGATCTATCGGTCGAACAACGCCCGCAATGATGTATCCAAGAATCCGATTGATGGGAACCTGAAGGAAGCCTGGACCGCGTCGGTTACCAAAGGAGCACTGCCTTCCGCTCCGGTGGTCGCCGGGGACATGGTATTCGTCGCGGACCGCTCGGGTGCCGTTCACGGATTTGATCTCCATGGCAAAAGGATCTGGACCACGAGAACCGCCGGTCCCGTTTACTATCCGCCGGTCGTCGCCCACGACCGCGCCTATGTCGGTTCCGCCGATGGTCGTGTGTATGCGTTGGCCGCCAAGACGGGAAGGGTGCTTTGGACGTTCCGGGTCGGCCCGGCTCCACGACGTGTTCCCGTTTTTGATGAACTCATCTCAACCTGGCCGGTTGCCGGCGGCGTGGTCGTACACAACGGCTTGGTCTATGCCGCCGCGGGTATCGCGCATTACGACGGAACTCACGTCGTCTCACTGGATGCCATCACCGGCAAACTGCAGGCGCGCAACAGTGCTTCCGGCGTCATTGGCACTGAATCCAACAACGGCGTGAGCATGCAGGGTAATCTCCGCATCGAAGATGGCGAACTGCGCTTCCTGGCCGGAGGTGTCTACGAAACCGCCCGCTTCGATCTGGAATCCCTCCGTTGCCTGAACCAACCGAAGGAACAGATCACCGCGCAATTCCGCACCGCGTTCTATCCCTATTATCCTGAGTACGGAAAATACGTTTCGCTCGAATATGAATGTGCCGACGGTTGCACGTTGAATCACGATGCCAGCTACGAAGGCAGCAAGTTCACCAACCTCGCACTCGAAGAACCGTTGCCGGGCGGCAAGGCACGTCCGAAGAAGGAAGCCGCCCGCTGGCTCCTGCCGAACATGCGCAATCGCGACCGCAGTGCATTGGCCAAGAAACGCTGGCAGGACCGGGAAAGCCGCCGCTTCACCAGTTTTGTGGTGACGGGAGACAAACTGCTGGCCGCCGGACATCCGGCCAACAAACCCGGCGCCGCATTTCTAGCTTTGATGGACATCGAGAGCGGCAAGGACATCTGGCGTAAAGGCCTTCAGTCACTCCCGGTGAAAGGTGGCACTGCCGTCACCGGCAACGGCCGCATCTATGCCTCCTTGGAAGACGGTTCGCTGATCTGTTTCACTCCGTAGCGGAAGATGCGAAATCTTCCGATCTGGCATGCCGTCGATGTCGGAGTTTTTCACGAATTTGCCACATGCTACTGTGGCTCTTGTTGCGTGATGCAGTGGAAAGATCCCTGTCCGATGATCAGTTCGGTGGAATCGAGCCCGAGCACCTTGCGTGACGGGAATTCCCGTTGGAGCAATTCGATTGCTCGTGCGTCGTTCGGATCTTCAAAGGTAGGGACGATCACGATGTCATTGGCGATGTAGAAGTTCGCATAGCTCGTCGGCAATCTTAGTTCACCCAAATAGCGTGCCACCGGCATTGGCAGTTCCACGATGCGATACGGATTGCCTTCGCGGCTTCGCAGCGAACGAAGTCGCTCGAGATTGTCCTGTAACGCAGCGTAGTTCGTATCCGCCGGATCTTCTTCAACGATGGTGACAATCACATCTTCGGCGACGAAGCGGGCCAGATCATCGATGTGACCGTCCGTGTCGTCTCCCGCAATGCCATCACCCAGCCAATGGATGGTGTGCACCCCGAGGTAATCACGCAGCTTCGCTTCGATCTGATCGCGCGAGAACTCCGGATTGCGGTTGGGATTGAGCAGGCATGACTCCGTGGTCAGCAATGTGCCGGTCCCATTGGTCTCGATGGATCCGCCTTCAAGAATCATGTGCGGATCGAAACGGCGGACGCCCAGTTCTTCGGAGATTCGTTGGGGAACTTCGTTGTCCTTGTCCCATGGCGGATACTTCTCTCCCCAGGCATTGTATCCCCAATCGACCAATGATTTCTCACCGGCGTTGTTCAACAGAAAAACCGGGCCGTGATCGCGACACCAGGGTTCGTATGCCGGGTTGTGATGAAAGCGCACATTGTCGAGCGGTACATCGTAGCCGGACAAAACGTCGCGGACCCATGATTCCATCTCCGCGTCCCAGACGTTTACACGGGCTGCTTCGTGAGGTGCCAGTGTGCGGATCAAATTGGCATAGACCTTTTGCGCCTCGTCATAGTTGTCCGGGAAACTGCAGCCTTCGGGCCACGGCCACGTCAGCCAGGTGGCCACGTGTGGTTCCCATTCCGCGGGGAAGCGGAATCCCAATGAGACAGGGATGGTATCGACCGTGTCGGACATGATTCTTGCGTGGCGCAAACTAGTCGGAAGATCCGGATTTCGGAACCACGAATAGACACTAATGATCACGAATCCGAAATGGAGGGAACCGCTCCATCCTGGCTCTTACCCACAGTTTTCCGCGGTCGATTGTTGAGCGTGCCAGCGTCCTGGAGTGCTGCCTCGCAGGCAGCTTTGCGGGACGGTCCGGATGCAGAGTATCGGACCTTCCGAGTGCCCATGCTCACGCAACAAAGCGGTCTGCGAGACCGCACTGCAAGACGCTGGCGCGTTGATGGATGCCGAATGTGAACCGGTCAGAAATGGGGGTAGTGGCTAGGCTCTGTCGGGTCCACGTTGGGCACGTGAACCGGTCACAGTTCGGACCTTCTTCATGTCGCTTGGTATGCATTCATGGTTACCGGCAGTTTCTCCTTCAATCTCCAAGAAGGAGCACCTATCGTCGCCCGCCCATGAGTGAGAAGAGTTTCAAGATTGCGGCCTTGGCCGGCGACGGTATCGGCCCGGAGGTGATGGCGCAGGCGATCAAGGCGCTGCGCGCGGTGGAAGCGAAGTTCGACGCCAAGTTTGAAATCACAGAAGCCCCGGTTGGTTGGGCCGGTATTGACGCGGCCGGCAAGGCGCTTCCCGAGGACACCTTTGACACCTGCCGCAATTCTGACGCGATTCTCTTCGGCTCCGTCGGCCTGCCGGATCGCGATCCGACCATTCCCAAGGAAGATCGACCCGAGCGAGCGGCGCTGCTCAAGTTGCGCAAGGAATTCGGACTGTTCGCCAACCTGCGGCCGGTCACGCTGCCCAAGGCGCTTGCTCATGCCTGTCCGCTCAAGCCCGAGCGGCAGGGCGACGGCATCGATGTGCTGGTGGTTCGCGAACTGACCGGCGGGATGTATTTCGGTCAACCCAAGACCACCGAGGTCATTGCCCAGAAGGAGAACATCAATCCGGAAGACAAGAAGAAGACCCGCCGCATCCTGCGCATCGAGCGCGCGATCGACACGATGGTCTACACCGAGACGGAGATTGAACGCATCGCCCATGTCGGATTCAAGGCCGCCCAGTTGCGCCGCAAGAAACTCTGCAGCATCGACAAGGCAAACGTCCTTGAGAACGGCGTCCTTTGGCGCAAGGTCGTGGAGAAGGTCGCCAAGGGTTATCCCGACGTGGAACTCACTCACATGTTCGTGGACAACGGCGCCATGCAGCTGATGCTGAACCCGACGCAGTTCGACGTGATGCTCTGTGAGAACATGTTCGGCGACATCCTGAGCGATGAAGCCGCCGCCTTGGCCGGTTCGCTCGGCATGCTTCCAAGTGCCAGCCTCGGCAACACCGAGGATGGGGTCACGTTCGGTCTCTACGAACCCGCCGGCGGGACGGCTCCGGACATCGCGGGCAAGGATCTCGCCAATCCGATCGCGCAGGTTCTCTCCGCCGCCATGATGCTGCGTTACAGCTTCGGACTGAACGATGCCGCTAATGCCATCGATGCCGCCGTCGGCAAGGCGATCGCGGATGGTCTGCGCACGGGTGACATCTACACGGATTCCGATCCGGACGCCAGACAGGTCGGTACGACCGAGGTTGGTGACGCCATCGCCGCCGCGATCTGATTGTCAGGCGCTCGTAGCTACAAAGATTGCCCTGTGCGGGCGGGTTGCTACATTCGGCCGCATGCAATCCCTTGTTCGCTTTTTGACACTCGGCGCCATTTCGTTGGCGGCGACCCATGTCCATTCCGCCAAACCGTCCGGATCAGCTGTCATCATTCCCGCGGGCGCCCAGCTTGAGGAACTTTGGAACGACGGGGAGTTTACCGAAGGCGTTTCGGTGGCGCCGGACGGACGCATCTATTTCAGCGACATCTCCCGTTCGCCGGACAAGCCGGGACAGATCCTGCGCTTTGATCCGAAGACGAAGAAGACCACCGTGTTCTCCGATCGCAGTTTCAAGAGCAACGGCCTGATGTTCGACGGCAAGGGCCGCCTGATCGCCTGTTGTGGTTCGAATGGCGGCAACATGTCGCTGTGTGAAGTTTCCGAGAAGGGGGTGGTGAAGCCGATCATCGGGAAATTCAAGGGCAAGCAGTTGCTGTCCCCCAACGATCTTGTCATCACCCCCAAAGGGCTGATCTATTTCACTGACCCGCGTTACATCGGAACGGAACCGGAGGGACAGGATCAGATGGCCGTCTACCTCTTCAATCCGAAGAACAAGAAGATCCGCCGGATCATTCCCCAGAAGGTCATCGGCAAACCGAACGGCGTTCACATCTCGCCGGACGGCAAGACGCTCTACGTTGCGGAAACCGACAATGGTTCTCGGCACGGTCCGAATCCTCCGTACACTCCCAAGACGGGGCGCATGACGCTGAACTCCTTTCCAATCAAAAAGAACGGAACGGTAGATCTGAAGGAGAAAAAGGTCATTGCGGACTTTGGCAAGGAAACTGGCACGGATGGCATGACGATTGATGTTAGGGGCAACATTTACGCGGCTGTAAGAGCCGCGAGTCGATTTGGGATCGTGGTCTATAGTCCGCCGGGCAAAGAACTGGCCTACATTCCAACGCCGGCGCTTCCGACCAACTGCAGCTTTGGCAACGGCAAGGAATCAGCGATGCTGTATGTCACCGCAGGGACGGGACTCTACCGCATTCAGTTGAAGGAGGACGGATACCATCCTGCGGTTGCGGGGAACTGACATGGGGTGGGGTGGGGCACCCGCTCACGCTTGTCCCTACAGTTCTGCGACCATCATTCTGTGTCTGGCTCACCGCGAAGGAAGACGAGCAGATCGCGGATTTCCTGATCGGTGAGGCTGGTGAGCAGTCCTTCGGGCATCATCGAGCTTTTCAGTTCGCGGCGGGAGGCGATCTCCGTTTTCACGATCGCGTGTTCCCGGCCGGTTGAATCGCGATAAAACTCCTTGCCGCTACGGCCGCCTTTGCGCAGGAGAATGCCGGTGAATTCTTCTCCGTCCTTCGTGGTGATGGACCAGGGGTAGAATTGCGGCGCCACGTCCTTGTTGGGTTGGAGGATGGCGTGCAGCAGCCAGTCCTTCTTATCGCGATCGGCAACCGCGCTCAGATCCGGGCCCAGCACCACAC
>JAYPXF010000066.1:0-448 GCA_038154405.1 Verrucomicrobiales bacterium
ATCCTACACCCGTCGCCACCACACAGGTGGAAAGGAGCCAGAATCCGGCCGTCCCCCATGTCATATGCCCATGCACCGGAACCTGATCAATGAAAGCCTGGAACCAAGGATCAATTGGAGTTCCCAGAAAACCCAGCAGTGCGGCAAACGGCGCCAGAATCAGCAACGGCACGACCATGACCAAAGGACTTTCATGTGGCTGATGGTCGTAGTCCGCTTTGCCCGCTTCGCCGCCATGACCACGATATTCGCCGTAGAACACGTAGAACATCTGCCGAGTCATGTAGAATGCCGTCAGCAAAGCACCGAGCAACCCCATCCAGAAAGGCCAGCCTGATGGTGCCCAATTCCAAGCGGCATGCAGAATCTCGTCCTTGCTCCAGAAGCCAGCGAAGAAAAGCGGGAAGCCTGACAGCGCCATCATGCCGATCGCATACGTCACGAACGT
>JAYPXF010000066.1:458-5426 GCA_038154405.1 Verrucomicrobiales bacterium
GCCGGCATGTGTTTCTTCAAACCACCCATCATCCGCATGTCCTGCTCGTGGTGGCACCCGTGGATCACCGAACCGGATCCAAGGAACAGCAAGGCCTTGAAAAACGCGTGCGTAATGAGGTGGAACATGCCCACGGCGACACCTCCAACGCCGAGTCCCATGAACATGTAGCCCAATTGCGCAACCGTGGAATAGGCCAGCACCCGTTTGATGTCGAATTGACCAATCGCAATCAGCGACGCGAAGACCGCTGTGATCGCACCGACCCACGTCATCGCCTGCAGGGTGGTAGACACCTCCACACCCGGCGGCGCGATTTCCGCCAGCGGATAGATTCGAGCCATCAGGAAGACACCGGCAGCGACCATTGTTGCGGCGTGGATCAGCGCGCTGACCGGAGTCGGACCTTCCATTGCATCCGGCAGCCACACATGCAGCGGAACCTGGCCGGATTTGCCAACCGCACCACAAAAGATCAACAACGCAATCATGGTCGCGAGACTGATGCCGAAAATCGTGGTCTTCCCAACCAAGGTCGCCAGCGCCGTCTGTTCCAGACATCCGTTGCCACCATCGTAAAAGAGCAGCGTGCCCGTCTCCGAATAGAGCCAGAGCATACCGATGAACAATCCCAGGTCACCGATTCGCGTGGTGATGAAAGCCTTTTTCGCCGCCGCCGCGGCGCTGGGTTTGTGGTACCAGAAGCCAATCAGAAGATATGACGCCAGGCCCACGAGTTCCCAGCAGATGAACATCAGCAGGAGACTGTTCGCAATGATCAACCCGAGCATCGCCGCTGCGAAAAGCGACAGGTAGCAGAAGAACTTGGAATAATTCTCATCGTCGGCCATGTAACCGGCGCTGAAGATGAAGATCAGAGTTCCCACGAAGGTGATCATTGCGATCATGATTGCGGAAAGCGGATCGAGGATGCATCCGAGTTCCAGTGCCGAACCGCCGAAGTGAAGCCAGGTGAAATTGTGAACAATCCGGCCTTCGCCGACGCTGGCGACGTGCACCACCGCGAGCAGCGAGAACAGGAAAGATCCGATCATCGCCCATATCGCCGCAAGCGAAGCTCTCCGCTTGTCTTTCGGCTCGAACACCGCCAACGCGGCCGCCGCCAACAGCGGCAGGATCGGTATCACCGGCAATGCCCAAAGATATGTGTTCTCGTTCGGCACGCCTCAGCCCTTCATTTCGTCGAGTTCTTCCAGGTTGGTCGATTGGAAGTGCCGATAGACGGCGATGATCAAGCCGAGGCCGACCGCCGCTTCGGCGGCCGCCAGTCCGATGGAAAACATGGCGAACATGATCCCGTCCAACATCTCGGGGTTCGGTCCGTGTCTCCAAAAAGCGATAAAGTTCAGATTGGCGGCGTTGAGCATCAGCTCAATGCCGATCAACACCACGATCGCGTTCCGTCGCGAGATTGCTCCCGCCAGTCCGATGCAGAAGAGCAGCGCCGCCAGAATCAGATATTGATGGAGGGGATTCATGACTACTGCGACCGCCGCCTTCCTTTGCCGGTGTATTGCGCGATCACGACCGCGCCGATCAACGCCGCAGTGAGCAGCAAGGCCAATGCCTCCAAAGGCACGACGTAAGTCGCCATCAACGATTCACCGATCTGCCGCACACTGGCTTCGGCGGCGGGATTCGCCAGTTGCCCCTTGGTGTAACTCTTCAGGATTGCGGCGGCGAGAATAATGAAGACCAGACCGGCCACTCCACCACCGATTGCAAATCCCCTGCTCTCTTCGTTCTGCCGTTCACCCTCGGCGTTCTTGGTGAGCAACATGGCGAACACAATCAGGATTGCCACCGCGCCCACGTAAACCAAGATCTGCACGAGACCAACGAATTGTGCGTTCAGTTGCAGATACAGTCCTGCCAGTCCGAGAAAGCAGATGACCAACGACAATGCACAATAGACGAGACGTCCAAGATTCATCGCCCCGACCGCGCCGGCGAGCGTCATCAATGCCAATATGAGGAAGCTGGTGGTCATTACTCGGCGTATCGGTAGTTGCGCGGCCCGATGGTGCGACCGCCAGCCAGTGCCTTTCCGAGGCGGTTCCAAGCCAGCACGATTACGCAGGCTGCCAATCCCCATTGAATGAAGACCGAATCAACGAACTTCAGCGAACCGACCAGCAATAGGTTCAAAACGCTCAGCGGCAACATGAACTTCCAAGCGAAATTCATCAGCTGATCCATACGGATTCTCGGAACCGTTCCACGAATCCAGATCACGAGAAATATGCCCGTGAGAAGTTTCATTCCGAACCAGCAATAGGATGGAACAAAGGACATAAACGAAACCGGCGCACTCCATCCGCCGAAGAACAACGTGATGCAGACTCCCATCGCGGCAAACAGCCCGAGGTATTCCGCCAGGAAGAACAGGGCGAATTTGAAACCCGAATACTCGGTGAAATAACCGGCGACGAGTTCCGACTCACCTTCCGGCAAATCAAACGGCGACCGATTGGATTCCGCCATCATCGCCACAAAGAACAGGATGAATCCAAGCACGCCCCAAGGCGTGAACACGTTCCACATGGCGATTCCCAACCCACCGTAGGCTGCCTGCTGATTCACGATATCAACCAAGGACAGGCTCCCCGCAGCCATCACCACGACCAAGGCGGACAGAATCAAAGGCACTTCATAGCTCAGCATCTGGGCAATGCCGCGCATGGCGCCGAGCAGCGAATACTTGTTCCGACTCGACCACCCTGCCATGAAGACCGCGAGTTCTGCCATGCCGCCGACGGCAAAAAAGAAGAGCAGTCCCGCATCCATGTCGATCGGGACCAAGTGCTTGCCAAACGGAATGACTGAAAATGTCACGAACACCGGCACGGCCAGAGTGATCGGAGCCAGAAAGTGCAACAGTTTGTCCGCCTTGTGTGGAACGACATCCTCCTTCGTGAGCGACTTGATCCCGTCTGCGATAAACTGACCGAAGCCGCACAGACGGATGTCAGTAAAAGGAATACCTACGCGATTCGGACCGTAGCGATTCTGAATTCTCGCCAATCCCTTCCGTTCAAAGATCGTTGTGATCGCAAACAGGAGTTGGAACACCAGCAGGATCGCCACAATGGACAACGCTGCTGATAAGATCGGAAGAAATTCTGCGGGCACACCCGCACTGCCCGCCAGTGCGAGCAGCTTTTCCTTGATGGCTAAGGGGAGGCGTTCCAGCGATTCCATCTTGTTACGACTTCTCCGCCTTTTCCGCAGCTGCCGCCGCCGCTTTCGCCTTGGCTTTGGCAGCCTTCGCCGCCTCCGCGGCTTTAGCCTTTTCGCGAGCCTTCACCCGGGCCTCGTCGATTTCCGCTGCGTCGGTCGGGTGAATTCGCTGAAAATGTTCGTTCGATCTGGCCAGTTTGTGCTTGTCGACCAGCAGGCCCCCAAACCGATCCGTGTTGGAAAGTTCGAACTCCGTATCCATCTTGATCGCATCAAACGGGCAGACCTCGACGCAGATCTGGCAGCTCATGCACACGGAAATGTCGATATCGAAAGTATGGGGATATAGCTGCGGTTTGCCGGTGTGATCCGGTTTTTTGTCCTTGCTCTTCTCGATGTAGATGCACTGGGGCGGGCATTCCTTCTCGCAGATTTGACAGGCAACGCAGCGTAGGCCTGCCATTGCCTCATCGCCGTCGAAGACCAGGAACGGAAATTGCCGGGCATTTTCCTTCATCGGCTCCCGCTCCTCAGGGTATTGAATGGTCGGCAAACGGTCTTCATCGCGATAGCTCCCGATGAAGTTCCGCGCCGTTTCACCCATACCTTTTAGGATGCCTGCACCAAACACGGCGCGGATATTGTCGATATTTGCTACCGGTGACAAAAAGAAAATTGGAAAGTCATAAGATCGGCGAATGACAACCAAAAGACAGAGGCTGATTCCGAGAAATTGCGGAGCTGTTCTCTGTCCAAAAGAGTCGATTCGCCTCCATTCGAAGTTTCTCTGATACGCAGATCCGGCTACAGTCACACCCCATGATCACGGTCGCCAAGCAGGATGAAGCCAATTTTCAGGTCACGGTCGATTCCAGCACCAAAACCATCCACTCGGTCGCAGTCGATCGAGGCTACGCCGAGAAACTGACCGGAGGAAACGCTTCGACCGAGCGTTTGGTGGAGGCCTCCTTCGAGTTTCTGCTGGCCCGTGAGCCCAACACCAGCATCCTGCGAAGCTTCGATTTGCCCGTGATCGGCCGATATTTCCCGGAATATGAATCCACAATCACCGAAATGCTCTGACCCAGCCCGTATGAAACTTCTCTGCTCATTCTCACTCTCATCCGCCCTCGTCTTGGGAGCGAACGCCACCGAAACCACGCCGAGCATCACTCGTCAGCCAGATCTCCGCGAACTGACTCAATTTGCGGATCCGCCGATTCGAGTCGCCGCGACCAAATTTGGCAGTTTCTTTCGGAATCTCTTCAAGCGGAAGTCCAAGACCGAGGAAAACACGGAATCCGAAGCCGCTCCCAAACTCAATCTCAAGAACATCACACCCGACCAGATGAAAGGCGCGCTCAAAGACGCATTGGGAAGCGGTCTGGACTCTGCCGTCGCCAAACTCGGTGTCCCCGGCGGATTTCTGAACAGCAAGTCCGTCAAGCTCACGATGCCCGAACGACTGAAACCAATTGAAACCGGGCTCCGGAAAGTCGGCCAAGGCGAACTCGTGGACAAATTCGTCGCCTCCTTGAACACCGCCGCGGAAAAGGCCGTTCCGGTGGCCGGCGGCGTTTTCCTGGATTACCTCAAGAAGCTCCCCATCAAGGACGCCGAGAAGCTGCTCAACAACCGGGTGGATTCCGCCACCCAGTATTTCCGGAAGAACACTGAGACCGAGATCACCACGCAGTTTCGCACGAAGGTCAAAGCTATGGCCGAGCAGTCCGGTTTGGGAGATTCCCTCGAGGCACTCATGTCCAA
>JAYPXF010000066.1:5436-14832 GCA_038154405.1 Verrucomicrobiales bacterium
TACGGCGCATCACTCCTCAACTACGACATCGAGGACCTCGACAGATACGTGACCTCCAAGACGCTGGACGGCGTCTTTACGATGATTGCCGCCGAGGAGAAGCAGATTCGCCAAGATCCGAAACGCCGAACCACGGAACTGCTTCAGAGAGTTTTCGGCGCGACCAAGTGACGTGCGTTGTCATTGTGCCGGTGGAGGTTGTTGCACGGAGTTCTTGAGGTAAGCCGGCAGACTTTCCGGCATCATGTCGCAGACCCATCGGACATCGACGATCGATCCGTGTCGACTCCGGACACCGGCGCCCCAATGAACGATCATCGATCACGTCCGCAGCATACATCGGCGACCCGCTCCAACCCTTCGATCAATTCGTCATAAGTCTGAAAACGAGCATCGGGAGACTTCTCCGCCATGGTCTCGATCAGTTTCTCAATCTCCTTCGGAATCGTCATGCCACACTGTGATGGGGATGGCACATCACGGATGTTCATCGATTGCTCCGGCGCCATATAGTGGGGTGTTCCCATCACCTCCCCGACCTTGGTCACGTCAGCACCAGCACCGATGCGCTTGGCCTGGCCCAGGTCTCCGAGTTTCACCTCTCCCGACCCGGTGAGCATGATGTTCTCCGGCTTGATGTCCCGATGAATGACATCTTCCAACTGACCGGCACGCAACGCTTCCGCGACCGCCTATACGATTCTCAGTGCTTCTGGAATATTCAGTGCGCGGCCTTGACGCAGTTAAGCCGAAACCGGTTCCCCGTCCACATGCTCCATGGCGAAATACAGAACGCCGTCCTGCTCACCGACCTTGAAGACCTTGACCAAGTTGCGATGAACCAGATTGCCGGCAACCTTCGCCTCTCGTCGAAACCGTTCGACAAACGCCTCGTTTCGCGCCAAGTCCTTGTTCAGGACCGTCACTGCCACTCATCGACCGAGTCCAATCTGCTCGGTTTCACAGACCGCGCCCATGCCCCCGACACCCAGAATGCAACCGAGACGAAAATCACCCCGCTGAACCGTTTCCGTTTCCGCGAGGTGGATTCTTCGGGCTCAGCCACAATGCGAGGACTGTCGGCCCGGAACTGCAGCAATTCAAGCTACTACAGCTTGTTCACATAAGCGTAATAGGCGCCGCATTCGTTGCCGTTCTGATCGGAGAACTTCGCCCACAACTCGTCGTTGCCCGGCTTCAACTTGAGACGGAACTTCACGTTAGTGGCCCCCTTCTTGATGTTCTTCGTGAGTTTTCGACCACCCACATTCAGATGTGCCTTCACCGCCGGAAATGCCTTGCCCGGAATCGCACGAAATGCGGTCTGGCCGGGAACATCTTCACCCGCCGGAATCCCGGCAGCAATCGCTGCATCCAACGTTTTTGGCCACCGGCGAAGCTCCACTTCATACTCACCACCCTCGATCACCTTGACCGCCCAGAAGCCCGTGGATTTCGGATTCGTGACCAGGGAACGGATGTGCCGCTGGTTCCAGGGTGTGCTGCCGTCGGTTATCCAGTCATGGCTCGTCAGGCGCACCGGGTTCGCATCGGGATGACCAAGATAGATCTCGGTGGTGAGCTTGAAGCTAGGTTCAAGGTCCGTCCACCACGCATCGTAGAACTTGGTCAGTCGCTCAACGACCTTCGGATGCTTGGAATAGAGATCGTACTTCTGCCCCGGATCCGCCTTGATGTCGTAGAGCTCCTTTCCATTATTGAGACGCCACTGGTCGGTCATAACCGCGCTCTTACGCCATTTGATCGGATCGCGCACGCGCTGCGAATCGGTGACCAGAATCCGGTCGGGCCAGTTCTTGGCGTTGCCGTAGAGGAGCGGCTTGATGCTCACGCCGTCAAACTTCACGCCCTTGGGAGCCGGCACATCGCACATGTCGATCAACGTGGGAACCACATCCACGTAGGAGGTGATCATGTCCACATCCATGCCTCCACCAAGCTCCCCCTTCGGCCAGCTGATAAAGAACGGGACTCTGTGTCCGCCGTCGTATTCGCTGCCCTTCCGACCGCGCATGCCGTCATTGAAGACATTGGCGCCACTGGAAGTGCCGTTGTCGGTGGTGAAGATCAGAATGGTGTCTTCCTCCAGCCCGGTTTTCTTGAGGAACTTGCGAAGCAAGCCGACGTTGTGATCGATGTTGGCGATCATTCCGAAAAAGTGTTGCGTGCCGACACCGAGGCTCTTGTAGGGAGCCGCCCATTTCTCGGGAGCGTGCATCGGGCCGTGGGGAGCATTCATGCAGAGGTAAACCAGGAACGGATTGTCCTTCTTCTTCTGTTCACGCATGAACTTCATTGCCTGCTTGAAGAACACATCCGTGCAAAAACCCTTGGCCGGAACGGGCTTGCCGTTGAACCAGTAGCTTCCGTCAAAGTAGGCGTTATCCCAGTAGTCCGGAGTCTGCCCGACACCGCCGCCGCCATGACGATAGGTCCAGGTGAATCCGCGGTCTTCCGGGCGATACGGATAGTTGTCACCCAGGTGCCATTTGCCTATCATCGCCGTCTGGTAACCGGCATCCTTGAAGATCTGCCCGATGGTCACCTCGTTGGCCCGCAGCATGGAGCGCCCCATGATCGTATGCCAAACGCCGGTGCGATTGGTCCAATGCCCGGTGATCAATGCCGCCCGGGTCGGCGAACAAGTAGGAGCGACATGGTAATCCGTGAGTCGCACGCTCTCGTCGTGCAGTTTGTCGAGGTGCGGCGTCTTGAGCACGGGATTCCCGTGACATGACAGATCGCCATATCCTTGGTCATCAGTGATGACGATGATGACGTTGGGTTTCTTGGCCTGAACGGTGAATGCCGCAAGGGCGAACGCCAGAATGAGTAGTTTCTTCATTGTTGATTCCTTAGAATTTGACCTTCTCAAGATACTTCAGGCTCTGAACGATCTGATCGCCGGCCCAAGGTGATTCGTCTTCGAGGAAGTATTGTTTTACGCCGACTTCCTTCGCTGCCGCGAGGACTTCCGGCCAATTGACCTGTCCCGTGCCGATCGTGACATCGTTCTTCACATCCGTCTTGCCCGCCAGCGATCCGGTTTCAACCCCCTTCTTTAAGTCCTTTACATGCATAAGTTCCCAACGATCCGGGTACTTCCTCAGAAATTCTGCCGGATCCTGTCCCGGGAACACAATCCAGAGCACATCCATCTGAAAGCTCACGTATTCCTTCTTGCACAGGCGAATCAACTCATCTGCCAACGTGTCCCGACCGTGTGGCTGGAACTCAAAACCGTGCAGGTGATAGAAGAAGGTGATTCCCTCCTTCGCCAGCGCCTCGCCGACATTGTTGAAAACCCGAGCGGCTTCCTTGGTCTCTTCCAGATCCCAGTCCCCCTTGTGAGCGGCCCATGCACAGCCAGCGTATTTGATGCCCAAAGCCTTGGCATCCGCCACCACGCCCTTTACGTCATTCTTCAGCCGCCCGAAAGGAAAGTGGCTGCTCACCGCCTTTAGGCCGCGCTGTTCGAGCATTTTTCTGAAAACCGCCGGCTTGTGATTGAAGGTCGTGTAAAGTTCCACATTCTTGATCCCGTACGCGGCGACCCTGTCGAGCGTCGCCGGGACTCCCTTGGCCGTGAAGTCGCCTCTCAGACTGTAGAGTTGCAGTCCCACGGGCCCCTTGAAACTCTTGCCGATCCCCGCGGACTCGTTGGCGGCTTGCGCGGCCTGACCTGCCCCCGCAATCAACGCGAGAGCTGTCAATGCTGATACGAACGTGGATTTCATCGCGCGGAGAATAGGTATTCGGCTCCACGGCGCAATCCTCGTTTTCCTTTGCGCAAAACGCCGTCGCATCGATAGCGTTCGGCCGTGACGATTGACGAGGTTCAACAGGACGAAGCCCTGCGCCGACGGGAATTTCCGGTCTGCAAGGAACGCATTTTCATGGCTCACGCCGCGGTTTGCGCCATGCCTCACCGTGTGGCCAAGGCCATGGCTGACTGCGCCTATGAGGGTGCCACCGATGACCAGGAACGGTTCGTCGGGCAGTTGCTCTACCAAACCCGGGAACTGGCCGCCCAGATCGTCGGTGCCGACATCCGTGAGATAGCGCTGGTCGGCCCGACCTCGTTGGGATTGAGCTACATCGCCGCCGGTCTGGAGTTCGAGGAAGGAGACAATGTCGTATGTTACTTCGACGATTATCCGTCAAACGTCTATCCGTGGCTCGCGCTTCGGGAGAAAGGCGTCGAGATCCGTTACGTGAAGACGAAATCCCTGGGCAGTATCGAACCTGATGACGTCATGGACCAGGTCGACGATCGCACGCGCCTGGTCGCCTTGGCATCCTGCCATTTCATTTCCGGATGGCGCATAGACGTGGATACCATTGGCAAAGCGTTGCACGAGCGTGGCGTCTTGTTCTGCCTCGACGCCATTCAAACCGTGGGTGCGTTTCCCACGTCCGTTGAGCACGTCGATTTTCTCGCCGCCGACGCCCACAAATGGATGCTCGGTCCCTGCTCCGCCGGGATCCTATATGTGAAGCGCGAGCTGCAGGACCGACTGAAGCCGATCGCGTTCGGATGGCACAATGTGGAGTGCCCGGATTTCGTGGCGGCCGACGAGATCAATCTGAAACGGGACGCCCGTCGCTACGAAGCCGGCACACACAACCTGGCGGGAATTGCAGGACTGAAAGCCGCCTTCGATTTTTTGACTGAAACCGGGATCGAAAACATCGGGAAGGATCTGTTGCAAAAGCGGAAGCGCATTTCGGAAGGGATTCAAGAAATCGGCTGGAACGTAGTCCTCAACGATGCCCCTGAACAGCATCAAGGGGGTATGATCTCAGCGACGAAGGAGAACACAGATCTTCAAGAACTCCATCGATCTCTCGCGGACGAGAACATCACCGTCTCTCTGCGCACGGATCGCCACGGCTCCCACTACCTTCGATTCAGCCCCCACTTCTACAACACCGACAGCGAGATTGACCAAGTGTTGGATCGGCTTCGCACACGAAACAGCGGCTGAAGACCGCGAGTCAATTCGTGTTCTTGGCACCAACACCGAGCGACACCTCCACCCGTAACATGATGTCGAACATCTTCCGGGTAATCTGCCGACACCGCCCGTTAAACCCCGGAGCAACAGGATTGTTTCCTATTACCTAATCCATTGGGGGGCAGGAACCTGTGGTCGCACGTAAAATCTGGTGCCGATTTTGTAATAGCCGTGAAGAGAACGGCACGCGCGGTTTCGCTTCAGATCCGAAGCACTATCTCATCTCCCCGCCGGCATCGCCGGAGCCTTGCTCTTACCCACATTTTTCGAGGGTCGTTTGTTGAGCGCGCCAGCGTCCTTGATGCCGAAATTGAACCGCTGAGAAATGTGGGCAACAGCCACGCCGGAGGGATAACCTCCAATGCGGGGTGGATTTCCTGCAGATTCAGATGTGCTCAAAGGCCGACTTGTTTGAAGCGGTAATTCACTTCCTTCAGGTGGAAGTCCACGGAACAGAGACCTTCCAACTCACCCTTCTTGAAGAACTTCGCGACGTCGGGATCGGCTTTCAACTGTTCGAGGAAGTCCGCGTCGTCACGGCCGGCGTGTTTCACCGCCCAGGTTTCCATCGCATTGCGCTGCACCAAGGCGTAGGCCTCCTCCCGGGTCAGCCCCTTGCGGATCAACGCCAGCAGGACGGTCTGGGAATTCCACATGCCGAGCGAGAGTCCGAGATTCTTCTTCATATTCTCCGGATAGACGTTAATCCCGTCCATCAGGCGAATGAAGAGGCTGAACATGTAGTTCAACAGCGTGCACGAATCCGGGAAGATCACCCGCTCCACGCTGCTGTGACTGATGTCGCGTTCGTGCCAGAGCGCCACGTTCTCCATGGCGGCGACGGCGTTGCCACGTAGGACACGAGCCAGACCGGTAAGGCGTTCCCACGTGATCGGGTTTCGCTTGTGCGGCATGGCGCTGCTGCCCTTCTGGCCTTTGGTGAACGGCTCCTCAGCTTCGAGCACTTCCGTGCGTTGGAGATGCCGGAATTCAACCGCCCACCGCTCGATGCTGGCACCGATGAGCGCCAAGGTGTTCATGAACTCGGAATGAATGTCCCGCTGCACGACCTGGGTTGCCAACGGCGCCGGCTTCAATCCCAACTTGCGACAGACGAATTTCTCAACCTTGGTGGAGAGATGTGCGCTCGTTCCCACCGCACCGGACAACTTGCCCACCGCGGCCGCTTGCCGAGCCGTTTCCAAGCGGCGCAACGCGCGACCGAACTCGTCGTACATCAGGGCCAGTTTCAGTCCGAAGGTGGTTGGCTCTCCATGAATTCCGTGGCTACGCCCGATGCATGGTGTCAGCTTGAACTTGCGGGCCTTCTTGGCGATCGATTTGCGGAGGTTCTTGAGATCCTTCAACAGAAGATCCGCGCTCTGGGTCATCTGCACGGCGAAGGCAGTGTCGCCGATGTCGCTGCTGGTCAGTCCGAAGTGCAGCCAGCGGCTCGCCTTGTGATTAATTTTCTCCGCCACCGCCGTGGTGAATGCGATCACGTCGTGATTGAGCGTCTTCTCCAACTGCTTCTGGCGCTTGAACAGACCTTCCGGATTCTTGAACCAGACGTCCGCCCCCTTCTTCATCCGCGCGAAATCCGCCTTGGGCACCACGCCCTCGCCCACCAGCGCCTCGCTGGCCAGCAATTCGATCTGCAGCCAGATGGAAAGTTTGTTCTCGTTCGTCCAGATCGCCCGCATTTCGGGGCGTGTGTAGCGCTCAATCATGCGCGCAGAGTTAATCGGGAATGCGAAACAGCCGGAAGGAGAAGTTATTCAGATTGGTTGAGTGTGTTTTGAGTTGAGAGTCGAGAGACAAGGCAAACCACCCACAGCGCCCGATACAGAAACTCTCATCTCAAACCCCTCTCAACCCCCAGTTACTTCCCCATCACCATCTCCCGTGCCTTTTCCAAGATCTCCCGCTCCTCTTCAGTCAGACAGTCAATGCCATGCTCCGAGATCTTTTCCAGAATCGGATTGACCACCTGTTCCATGAATTCCTCGGGCTCCAATTCCGGTTCGGGCTGATGCTCAGACTCGGATTCAACTCCCAATTCAAAGGCTTCGACTGACGGTTCCCCGACCGGTTCCACACTGGCATAAGGCACTTCCGGTGCCTCCACCCGCTCAATCAGCGGTTTGGGTTTGATCCGCGCGCGCAAAATCTCCCAGGCATTCAGCAAGCGGTCCGCCTGCACAATCCAGCGCACGAACACCAAGCCCATCCAGACCCCGCCGAAATGGGCGGCATGAGCGATTTGCGTATCCCCCCAATACATCGCCGCGCCACAGAATATGAGCAGGGCCAAAACCAGATACTTTCCCTGCGCCGGAACGGGAAAGGCCAGAAACAGCCAGAGGATCAGTTTCTGGTCCCAATTGATCGCGCAATAGGCGGCCACCAATCCACAGACCCCGGCCGACGCTCCCAGCACGGCAACGTCCGTGGGCACCACGCCATCGAAAATATGGCTGACGATCACCTGGACCATCCCGCCCACCACACCGCTGAGCAAATACAGCTTGAGCATGCTGAGACGACCGAGAAACGATTCAATCTCTTGCCCAAAATACCAGAGCAACGCCCCGTTGATCAGAATGTGAAGCCAGTTACCCGTATCATGCAGGAATTGGAAGGTCAGCAACTGCCACACCTGCCCTTGCATCAGTTTGTCCGGCTGCAGGGCAAACAACCTCAGATAATTCACCCCGTAGCTCTCCGCCAGAAGCTGTCCGGCGAAGCACGCCAGGTTCACCAGCAACAGCACGGTTGTCACCGACCAGAAGCTGGTGTGATGCGCGCGTCTCAAATACGGCCGATCCGCCAACATTATCAGCAAGCTACTCCCGCCCGACACCCGGCGCAAGACGCAAGCCCGGTTCCGTTCCCCGTGCCGAATATCCAGCTTGATCTTGTCGCCCGCTGACATTCTGATGAGCTCCTTTCTTATGACAACTCGCGTGTTTCGCATGAAGAATCTGTTCGGCGCCCTCTGCGCACTTTTCACTCTGGCCTCCACGTCTGTCCCGGCCTTCGAATTGAAAGACGGCGATCGCGTCGTGTTCCTCGGAGACGGCTTGATCGAACAGGAGCAGTATTTCGGCTGGTTCGAAGTGATGATGACCACTGCTTGGCCCGACCGGCACGTCGCCTTTCGCAATCTCGGCTGGAACGCGGACACCCCTGCCGGAGATTCTCGTTTCGGATTAAGCCTCTTGCAGGCCGGCCGTGAACCGGCGGACGAGGGCTGGAAGCAATTACAGAAGCAGTTGGAGCTGACAAAGCCAACCGTGCTGGTGTTGGGATATGGAATGGGCAGCGCCTTGGAAAGCGGGCCGGCCGGTCTTGCTCAATTCAAGAGCACCTACACACGCCTGCTGGGGCGCGCGAAGGAAATCTCTCCGAGGGTTCGGTTCGTGATGTTGTCCCCGATCCAACGTACGGACGGCTCGAAAGCCGATGCCGCCAATCTCGCGAAGTATGCCGACGCAATTCGTGAAATTGCCAAGTCCAACAAATCATCGTTTGTGAATCTCCAAAGCACAGCGCGTGGCGCCCAGCACCGCAAGGACCCGATCCACCTCAGTGACGCCGGCTATCGTGAAGCCGCGGCAGCCATTGCCCGGCAGTTGAAGTTTCCTGATTCTGGCTGGGCCAAGAGCACTCACACGCAGGTTCTCCGCGAGGTCATTCTGCGCAAGAACCAATGGTGGTTTCACCGCTCGCGCCCGGCGAACATGGCTTACGTCTTCGGTTTTCGGAAACATGAGCAGGGACAGAACGCGGTGGAGATTCCGCAGTTCGACAAGCTGATTGCCGAGGAGGAGAAAGTCATCGCCATTCTGCGCAAGCTGCAGCCGGTGAGCTTGAAGGAGCAGAAACCGCGGTTGGAATCCGAGTATGCCAAGTTCACGAAGCAACCGACGCCCGAATTCACCGTCGGAAAGGATCTGGAAGTGACTCTCTGGGCGGAGAATCCTCAACTCAACAAACCCATCCAGATGAACTTCGATCCGCAGGGTCGCCTGTGGGTGGCTAGCTCGGAAGCCTACCCGATGATCGAGGTCGGACAATCCGCGCCCGACAAGATCATCGTGCTTGAAGACACCAACGGTGACAGCAAGTCAGACAAGTCCACCGTCTTCGCGGATGGGCTGCTGATCCCCACCGGTGTGGAACCTGGTGACGGCGGTGTCTATGTCGCACAAAGCACTGACCTGCTCTTCCTCAAGGACACCGATGGTGACGGCAAGGCCGATGTCCGACGAAGGGTCCTGAGCGGCTTCGGAACAGAAGACACCCACCACAATCTGCACACCTTGCGCTGGGGGCACGATGGACGCCTCTACAT